>CAZQHJ010000158.1:0-4987 GCA_964593225.1 uncultured Thiotrichales bacterium | reverse complement strand
ATATGACCACTTATTGCCTTGCCTAACCCCAAAATTAGAATGGAATGAGCCACTACACTTAATCCGACTGTCCGAAATACGGGGTCCGCTTCTCATAGCGCGGGGTAGTCGTTACGAAAAAAGACCAAGCGTGCCTTATCGCGTTTTTCGCGCGACCTTATCTTTCTCGATCCCCGCCTTCGGTTGTGGCTCGCGCCATCGAACCTTCTCCGCCCTTTTCTCTCAGCCGATAAAAATTCCCCACAAACGCCTCCAGAGACCCCGACACGATGGTGTCGCGTAATCCCAACAGCAGCGTTTGATAGTAATGCAGATTATGCAGGGTATTCAGGCGGCTCGCGAGGATCTCGCGGCTGCGATCCAGGTGGTGGAGATAGGCGCGGGTGTAATGGCGACAGGTGTAACACGAACACGCCGCATCCGGGGGGCGGGTATCGGTCTTGTACTGGCTGTTGCGGATTCGGATGACGCCGCTCGACACGAACAGGTGTCCATTGCGGGCGTTGCGGGTGGGCAGTACGCAATCGAACATATCGACGCCCCCCCGCACCGCCTCCACGATGTCTTCCGGGGTCCCGACGCCCATCAAATAGCGTGGCCTGTCCTGGGGCATGCGGGGCAGCAGATTCCCTAAAACGGCCCGGCGCTCCGCCATCGGCTCCCCGACCGAAAGCCCACCGACGGCGTAGCCATCGAAGCCCAGCGCCATGAGCTCGGCAAGGGAATCGGCACGCAGTTTTGGATACATGCCCCCTTGCACGATGCCGAACAGGGCCGAGTGGTGCCGCGCACCGCGACGGTCACGTCGAGAGGCCACTACCCCCGAGTATGAAACGGGGAGTGGGGTACCGGACATTGCCCCCGCGCAGCGGGCGGCGTGGGCCGCCTTCGAGCGCGCCGCCCAGCGCATGGACAATCTCATGGAGCGGCGGGCCTCGTCGTGTGTGGCCGGATAAGGCGTGCAGTCGTCGAACACCATCCGGATATCCGAGGCCAGCGCCCGTTGGATCTCCAGGGACCTCTCCGGGCCCAGAAACACCGGCGCGCCGTCGATAGGAGAGCGAAAGCGCACCCCTTCCTCGCTGATGGCGCGCCGTTCCCCAAGGCTAAACACTTGGAACCCACCGGAATCGGTCAGGATCGGCCCTGCCCAGTGCATAAAGCCATGGAGCCCGCCATGGGCGGCGATTACCTCGGTACCGGGGCGGAGCAGAAGGTGGAAGGTATTGGCGACGATGAGTCCGGTGCCGGTCTCGCGGAGCTCTTCGGGGGTCATGGCCTTAACGGTGGCGTAGGTGCCGACTGGCATGAATACCGGAGTCTCCACGGTCCCCCGGGCGAGGCGCATCCGGCCCCGACGGGCAGCGCCGTCTGTGGCGAGCACCCGGAAATGGAGATTTGATGTCACCGAACGATCATCCGATATGACACGACCCGGACCAGCGCCTTGTTTTGGCGGAATTTACGGATCGAGGAGGGTAGTAAAATTGCGGGCATCGACCATTAGGCGGCGGGTGCTGCTTTGAGAACGCGTCTGAAAATTCCTGGTCGTAGCGAGATAGGGGCCTCATTGTCCACCCAGAGCCACCGAATGATAATCATAGATGAGCCAACACGCACTTACCCTATGTATTGAAGTTTCCACCGTGACATTCGATGCTTCCGGCTTTGACCCGATGCTTCCTGTATAGTGCTCGACGCAAACAGCGAAGGGTTCGATGCATCGGTCACCACACTTCACGCATGGCGCGGCGCGTCTTGAGCATCGGAGATGGGGCTGGCGGTCTCCTTCGCCCGGTCTCACGCAGCGGGTCCATAGCTCGTGCGAAAAAGCGCCTTACGCGTGAGACGAAAAGGTACGGTAGCGGAATATGGGGGGGAAGGCAAGGGGTTATCGGGGGCTTCGGGCGTCGTTTCTTTCACGGCGATGCGGGTGTCCCCCCGCCGGAAACGCCAGGGAGAATCCGGCAAAAACAGCCCCCAAAGCCCGATCCGAATTAGTGACAGTTTAGCGAAGCGTTGCCCATCGCGGGTGCTTACGATTGGGGACATCAAGACACGTTCTTAACCTTAACCTGGCACCCTCGCCGTATGGCGCCCCAGCCCCTTCGTTTGCCTTTTTTGATACTATGGGGGCCGGGCTTCCCGTGCCTGTCGTCCGTAGATGCCCAAAGCCCGATAGAGACTTCGAAAAGGTGAACCCATAGCCAACATGAATATCATCATCGGATTCGATATAGGCGGCACCAACAGCCGCGCCGCCATCGCCGGAGTGGAAGGCGACAAGTTGATACCACACCCGGACTTCCCCGACCTCATCGACCAAAAGGTCGGGTCGAAAAACGCGCTCAAGGCCTTCATCCGGGACCTGCTGGGCCGCTTGCCGGAGACCGACCGGCTCACGGGGGCGCTCCTCGCCCTGGCCGGTCCCGTCACCCATCGCCGAGGGGTCACAATGACCAACTGGCCGGAATCCAGGGACATGACCCTGGAAGAATTCGTCGAATGGGGATTGCCCAGGGAACGAACCACTCTACTCAACGACATGGAGGCGGGCTGTTACGGCCTGGTCCGGCACCTGCGGGAAGGCGGCGGGGAATACTTCGAACGGGTGGGAGACCATGACGCCCCTTCCCCCGTGGCCCTGGACGAAAACGGCGGCGCCGGAAACCGAGTCTTCATCGCCCCGGGGACGGGACTGGGGGCCGCCGGCATCATCGAGGTGGACGGGCCCCCGGGCGCGCCGCCCCGGGTCTATCCCATCGCCGCCGAATTGCAGAATACGCCCATGCCCGTCTTGCGGGCCGAACATCGGACGGTGGTGGACTGGTTGCGGCGGGAGAAACACATCCCCCACCCCACCTGGGAGGACATCGTGTCGGGACGGGGCTTGGTGAGCCTCTATCGGGCGCTCGCCGCCGCCTCCACGAATGGGTCCGCCGGGGCGGCCGGGGTGCTCATCCGGACCGCCGACCCGGCCGCGGCCATCGCCAAGGCGGGCATCATGGGGGAGGACCCCATGGCCCGGCAGGCCCTCTCCGTCTTCTACGGCTGCGTGGGACACTTCTGCCAGCTCATGGCCCTGGGTTTCCAGGCCTTCGGCGGCGTCTTCATCGGCGGGGCGTCCACCCTAAAGAACCGCGATTTCATCCAGGACGACCCCAACGGGTCCGTGCTGCCGAATGCCTTCCTGAATAACCCCACCCAACGCCCCCTGCTCGCCCGATTCCCCCTCTACCTGGTGAAAAAAGGCGACCTGAATCTGGATGGGACGCTGTGGTTCGGGCATCATCTTTCATAACACCCTTCCCGACAACCTTCCGCCCCGCCCCGCGGGGCCTTGTAATCTTTCGGAACAACATCAGAACCCATGGCATTGAACACAATAGAAGAACTCATCGCCGATTTTCGGAAAGGCAAGATCGTCATCTTCATGGACGACGAAGACCGCGAGAACGAAGGCGACCTCATCATGGCCGGCGCCCTCGTGAGACCGGAGGACATCAACTTCATGGCCACCTTCGGGCGCGGACTCATCTGCCAGACCATGACCCGGGAGCGCTGCCAACAACTCAATCTCCCCTTGATGGTCAACGAATCCGGCGCCCTCCACGGCACCAAGTTCACCGTCTCCATCGACGCTGCGGACGGGGTCACCACCGGGATCTCCGCCAAGGATCGGGCCGTCACCATTCGGACCGCCGCCAAATCCGACGCCAGCCCCACCGAGATCGTACAACCGGGGCACATATTCCCCCTCATGGCCGAAGCCGGCGGGGTGCTGACCCGGGCTGGACACACCGAGGCCGGGTGCGATCTCGCGCGCCTGGCCGGTCTCGAACCCACCGCCGTCATCGTGGAGATATTGAACGAAGACGGCACCATGGCCCGCAGACCGGATCTCGAGCAATTCGCCGCCCGGCACGGCCTCAAGATGGGCACCATCGCCGATCTCATCCAGTACCGCATGACCAACGAGAAGACCGTGGAGCGCGTGGGAGAATGCGCGGTCACCAATGAGTATGGCCGTTTCCGGCTCTACGCCTATCAGGACACCATCGACGGGGACATGCACCTGGCCATGGTGATGGGGGACATGGACCCGGACGCGCCCACCCTGGTCCGGGTGCACGTGGCGGATTTCCTCTGCGACATGACCGGTTGCCAAAGGCCCGACTGCGGTTGGCCCCTGACCAACGTATTGCGCCGGGTCGCCCAAGAGGGGGCCGGGGTGGTCCTGATCCTGCGCCGGGAAGAGCGGGGAAAGGACCTCATCGAACGGGTCCAGCGCTATCAGAAACAGGACGAGGGCGTCAAGGTCCCCCAGCGGGAGACCAGCCCGAACCTCCGGACCCACGGACTGGGGGCGCAGATCCTGGTGGATCTGGGGGTGCGCCGGATGCGCGTATTGAGCGCGCCCAAGAAGATGGCGGGCATCTCCGGGTTCGGGCTGGAGGTGGTGGAGTACGTCACCTAGAGCATGGGGTCCAAGACCGTCTTCCTCAGCCACCGCCGGGACCCCACCGGCAAGGCCTTCGCCCGCGCCATCGCCCAGGAACTCAAACACCGGGGCTACGACGGCTTCCTGGACGTGGATGGCCTCGAATTCGGTCCCTGGCCCCATCAGCTCCGCGAACAGGTCGCCGCCCGGGCCCATTTCCTGCTGCTGCTCACCCCCGGCGCCTTGGAGAAATGCGCCGACGCGGAGGACTGGGTGCGGCGGGAATACGAGCTTGCCGTCCATCACCGGCGCAACCTCGTCCCGGTTCGGAATGAAGACTTCGACACCGACGCCGAACGTGCCCGATGCCCGGCGGCCATGGGCGGCGTCTTCGATCTCCAGATCGCCACCGTCTCCCATGCCGGCTTCGAGGGGGATGTGGAGGAACTGGTCCGCCGCTTCATCCCGCCCCACAAGGCCCCCGGCTGGCGGGGGCCTGCCACCCCAGGGGCGAGCCCCCGGAAGGGCGAAGGGGAAACCGGGGGC
>CAZQHJ010000157.1:0-5053 GCA_964593225.1 uncultured Thiotrichales bacterium | reverse complement strand
GGTATCGTTGCTCTCGGGTAAGCTGCGTGTATGTGCTCATTTATGCCTCTCATTCCAGTCGGAACGAAAGGTCATGATGCTAACGCGGCTTGCCCTCTATTCCGAACTGATGAGTTGCACTTACAGGTTGAATCCAGGTATTTCTACAAATGGTCGCGGGACGGTAGCTGGAAAAATCTCCATGATTTGCCACGTTCCCGGTTACGAGAGAAAAAAGGCCGACATAAACACCCAACGGCAGGTTGTTTGGATAGCCAAAGCGTCAAATGCACCGCGGTACCAGGTGTTCGTGGTTATGATGCGGGGAAAAAAATCAATGGGCGTAAACCTCATAATTCTTGTAGACACGATGGGGCTATTGTTGGTGGTGCTCGTAACCGTTGCCAGTGTCCAAGACCGTGACGGAGCATTCCGTGTCCTACGCAACTTGCCCGGCAGCTGTAAAAAGCTACGCAAGATTTGGGTCGATGGTGGTTATGCGGGCCAATTAGTGGAATGGGTAGCTGCAAAGTTCAAGTTCTCCCTTGCGGTAATGTTGCGTCCCAAACAAACCCGCAAATTTGTGTTACTGCCTCGTCGATGGGTGGTTGAACGCACTTTCGGCTGGCTCAATCATTACCGTCGCTTAAGCAAAAGCTATGAACGGCTTACCCGAACAGACGAGGCATGGGTTTTTATCGCTATGTCCCGTATCATGTTGAATCGTTTAGCTTAGCTAGAGAGTTTCCAAACAGCCTCTAAAGCACCGCCATCACCGTATTACTGATCGGTCCCTCCCCGGCCTTATTCATCGCCACCACGCCATACTCCCACTCCCGGCGGCGGATCTCGTAGGTCGCGGGCTTGCCGCCGTCCCTGGGTTTTTTCCAGGCGAGCCGGATCCAGTCGTCCCCCTGCTCCACGCTGACCAGAGTGGGCGCCTGGCCCGGCGCGGCAAGGGGAGTCCTTTCCTTGCGTCCGCCCCAGCCGATGGCCTTCAGCTTTGCGTCGTCGAAATCGACGATCATTTCCGCGTAACGGAGGTTTTTTTTGATGGTGTCCGTGAGCGTCTGGAGGCTCGCCTGCTTTTTGACGGTGGCCCGCTCGGCGGTGGATTGGGCGGCGACGGCCGCGTCTTTATCGGCGGAATAGGCGGCGAGGATTTCATCCAGATCCAGGGGATTGATCGGGGGGGCCGGGTAGATGTCGCTGTTGGTCTTGAGACCGGTGGACATCCGCTGGCCGAGGAGGAAGATTTTGCCTTCTTCTATGGGGAATCTTGCCATATCTGATTCAACTCATTACATAGTGCGTGATTATAATGCCCTGTGTGCAACTTTTTCCGGTAAGTTGCTTATTTCCCAACAGCGCCATCTTTGAGCAGGCGCCCTTCCGATCCGGAACCAATCGAAAATAACGGGATTGGAAAAGGTGACACACGAAGTGATAGGATTTTTTGCGCCGCTATAGACGGTTTTTCGTTTGTCATATTGTGATCGGAAAGCTTTAGGCATTTCTCACGAAGTTTCAGGTATTAAATATGACGCTGTTACTCATAATGTGTTGAGCTTCATGCATGAGGATATCATCCTATTATTCGCTGTGTATGAGGCTTTATATTTAGAAGGTTAAGATTTGCTCATGAAACATGAATCTTAATAACTCATGAGTAAAATTTCATTTACTAAGCATGAAATCTGAAATATCGTGCCAGCAGCCGAAAATCCAATGTCTTATCAAACCAAAATGACTAAGAAAGCCACATGACCCATGCTATACCGGTATGGTATAAAAAATGATCCTTCATGGCTACCGGATGATCCGAAAGCCCTGCCTTACCGCTGTCGATGACGCCATTGGTATCGCTATCCACAGAGGGGATAGCGCGTAGATTGGGGTGAGAGGCCGCCATAGGCGGGCGCTGACCCCAATCCATGAATTTTACAGGAGAAACTGGAAAGCGATGATCGGTGGTCCCGATCGCCCCGTCCCGCGCGTCGGGTTCGGATCCTGCGCGAAAGGACTCGCGCGAAGAAGCTTCTTACGCGGGAGACGAAGGGGCACGGTAGCGGGGCTGGGAGGAAAGGCAAGAGGGTAAGGGCAAACGCACACAACAACTCCGGCTTGCGAGGCCGTGAGAGCGTGTCTTGAAAAGACCCGGTCTACTGGCCCTCGAATTGCGGCCCGCGGTGTTGGCGAAAGGTCCGGGGTTTGTTGGAATTTGGGCGTCATGTCGCCCGCTATACTACGCCCCGATTTTGGCCTGTTGCGCGCTTTGCCGATCACAATCGGAGAGACCCGCCTCGCGAGAACCGGGAGTTTTAAGACACGCTCTGAAACACCCCGCTACAAGGGGTTCCGCATTCGACACAGTGTCCCGTTTCTGTCAAACGCCAGGCCGTGAGGGCATAGCGATTCCGGCCAATCACACAGGCGCCGCAATGGTGGCAGTAGGTGCTTTGTCCTTCCGGGTCATGGATATTGCCGGTATAGGCGTAGCGAACCCCGTTGCCGATGGCGATCTCCCGGGCGCGGCGTAGGGTCGTGAGGGGAGTAGGAGGAATTTGGCGCATTCGGTAATCGGGATGAAAGGCCGTAAAGTGCATGGGGACGTTCGGGCCAAGGTTTTCTACTACCCAACGGGTCATGCCGTCGAGCGCCCGGTCCGAGTCGTTGAGACCGGGGATCAACAGGGTGGTGAGTTCGAGCCAGATTTCCGTTTCGTGTCTCAGATAGTGGAGGGTATCCAGGACGGGTCGAAGCTGCCCGCTGCAAAGTTTTCTGTAGAACTCTTCCGTAAAGCCCTTGAGATCCACATTGGCGGCGTCCATCTGGGCGAAGAACGCCTTGCGCGCCTCCCCGTGGATATAACCGGCCGTGACCGCCGCCGAGAGGATGCCCCGCGCCCGACAGGCCCTGGCGATATCCATGGCGTATTCCATGAAGATCACCGGGTCGTTGTAGGTATAGGCAACGCTTTTGCAGCCGTACCGTTCGGCCATGCCCAGGACTTCTTGGGGCGATGCCCGGTCCATGAGGCGATCCATCCGGCGGGCCTTGCTCATATGCCAGTTTTGGCAAAACTTGCAGGTCAGATTGCAGCCTGCCGTGCCGAAGGAGAGAATGGGTGTTCCGGGCAGGAAATGGTTGAGGGGCTTTTTCTCCACGGGATCGACGGCAAAGCCGCTGGAGCGTCCATGGGTGGTGAGGACGATGGCATTTCCCTGGTTCATCCGAACGAAGCAAAGGCCCCGTTGTCCCTCTTTGGGCGTGCAGCCGCGGGGACAGACGTCGCATTGTACCCGGTTGCCGTTTCCATCACCGCTCAGCCGGTGCCAGTGACGGGTGGGGAAGTAGTCCGATGGCATAATTTTGCTTGGCAAAATTATTGGCTGTCTGTCCGGGTTATTTTCGGACAGACAAACGCTGCATTTCCCTTCTAAATCCACGGTTCGATGAGGGGTAGGTAAGACCGTCTCGATGGAAAAGCCGAATTATAGGATATACCGGGTGAGATCCTCGTTCTTCAGCAACTCATCCAGACTATTATCTACGTAGGCGGCATCGATAACGATGGGATCGCCTTCGAGCTCGGGGGCATCGAAGGATACGGTTTCCAACAGGCGCTCCATCACGGTGTGGAGACGCCGCGCACCGATATTTTCGGTGCTTTCGTTGACTTGCCAGGCGACTTCGGCGATGCGGGAGATGGCGTTATCCCTGAAGCTCAAATCGAGCCCCTCGGTTGCCATCAGGGCCGTGTATTGTTCCGTCAGCGAGGCATCGGGTTCGGTCAGGATACGCACGAAATCCTCCACGGTCAGGGCATCGAGTTCGACACGGATGGGCAAGCGTCCCTGGAGTTCGGGAATCAGATCCGATGGTTTGGCCACATGAAAGGCCCCGGAGGCGATGAACAATACGTGATCGGTGCGTAGCATGCCGTAGCGGGTCGATACCGTGCATCCTTCCACAAGCGGCAAGAGGTCCCGTTGAACCCCCTCACGGGAGACATCCGCGCCGGCGTACTCAGAGCGTTTTGCTACCTTGTCGATCTCATCCAGAAAGACGATCGCATTTTGCTCTACGTCGCGGAGCGCATTGGTCTTGATGTCATCTTCGTTGATCAGCTTGCTTGCCTCTTCTTCGGTGAGAAGCTTGCGGGCATCCTTGATCTGGAGTTTGCGGGTGCGCATACGTCCGCCGGAAAGGTTCTGAAAGAGTCCCTGTAGTTGGGAGGTCATTTCCTCCATGCCGGGTGGGGCCATGATCTCTACCCCGATTGTGGCCACGTTGAGCTCTACCTCGATCTCGCGTTCGTCCAATTTACCCGCCCGCAACATCTTGCGAAATCTCTCGCGGGTGGGAGAGGAGGCTTCGTTTTCCTCGGAATCGGAAGATGACTCCCCTCGGGGGCGGCGCAACAGGATATCCAGGATACGCTCCTCGGCAGCGATTTCTCCCTGGTGCTTGACTTTTCCCATCTCCCGCTCTCGGCGCATTTTGACCGCGATGTCGACCAAGTCCCGGATAATGGATTCCACATCACGCCCGACGTATCCTACTTCCGTAAACTTGGTTGCTTCCACCTTGATGAAAGGCGCCTGGGCAAGCCTTGCCAACCTTCTGGCGATCTCCGTTTTACCAACGCCCGTTGGTCCAATCATGAGGATATTTTTTGGCGTGATCTCGTTGCGCAGCGTATCGCTCACCTGAGAACGGCGCCACCGGTTCCGAAGCGCGATGGCCACGGCACGCTTGGCGGATGCCTGTCCGATAATGTGTTTATCCAGCTCATGGACGATTTCTCTTGGTGTCATGTGAGACATTACGCTTTTCTCTCCAGCATGATGATTATTCCGTATGCAACTTTTCCGGATCTGCTATTCTTCGGTCGGTTACAACCTGGCGTTTCGGTTGTGTTTTCGGAATCCAAAAAGATGGCCCGTTTGAAGTATAAAATACGACTTCATTGAAAATCCGCAATTTGCAGGGGAAAGTGCATGCGCGGGTGGGTGACAGGGCAACCGAATGAAACTGTTTTCCAATTGCCATTGACGTATTTTGTTGCCGA
>CAZQHJ010000156.1:0-5079 GCA_964593225.1 uncultured Thiotrichales bacterium | reverse complement strand
AAAAGCTGGCTTAATCCGACATCCTAATTTATCTCATGGACAGACCACTAGTGGCTCATTCCATCCGATTTTTGGGGTTAAGCAAAGACACCAAGCGGCCATCCGCTGTGTTGCACACGCTTGAAATAGTTAACTATTCCCGCGCATACGCGTCTTGCAACTGACCACTCTTCACTTCCGCCGAACCCGAAAAATAAAATGGAATGAGGCACTAGCGAGGCCGCGCCGGGGAGGTGGTGGAGAGCACCTGCATTCTATTCCCCACTTTCCGCGCCTTCTTCCGTATTCCCTTCCACGTCCTCCTCTTCACCATCCCCTTCTACGATACGATCCAACCCCACCAGCCGCTCGTCTTTGGCAAGCCTTATCAGCCTGACGCCTTGGGCGTTGCGTCCGACGACGCTGATTTCACGGGTTCGGGTGCGTATGAGTTTGCCGCCATCGGTGATCAGCATGACCTCGTCGTTTTCATCCACCAGCAAGGCCCCGATCATGGCCCCGTTACGGATCGAGGCCTGAATGGCGATGACGCCCAGTCCACCGCGTCCCTTGAGGGCGTATTCTTCCACGGGGGTGCATTTTCCATAGCCGTTTTCCGTGGCCGTCAATACCAGGGCCGCGCCCGGCAATGACCTTCGACTGCCTTCTTGCGACGAATCGGCGGATTGCCGGTCGTCGGGCGACCCATCCGAAGCACGGGGCGGTGCCGCGCCCGTCAGTGCCCCATCCGGCAGCGGGTCTCGATGGTCTTCTTCACCGGATGAATCCGTAGCCTGTTGCCGCTCGTCGGGAGATGTATCCGCATCGGGGGGGGCCGACCGATCATCGTCCGGTCCCGGATTCACGATGATCAGGGAGATCACCCGTTCGCTGCCCGGGAGCCGCATGCCCCGAACGCCCATGGCCCCACGCCCCATGGCGCGCACGGCCCGTTCCCGGAATCGGGTGATCTTGCCACCGCTGGACGCCAGGAGGATGTCCTGTTCGCCATCGGTGACGGCGGCGGCCACCAGATAGTCGTCTTCCCGGAGTTCGATGGCGATGATGCCGCTGGCGCGCGGCCGGGAGAAATCCTCCAGGGCGCATTTCTTGATGATGCCCCGGGAGGTGACCATCACGACAAAACCGGATTGCGTGAAGTCGTGGACCGGCAACAGGGCGTTGATGCGTTCCCCTTCTTCCAGCGACAGCAGGTTGACGATGGGGGTGCCCCGGGCCGTTCTGCTGGCCTGGGGTAATTCGAAGACCTTCTTCCAATACACACGCCCGCGGTTGGAAAAGCACAGGATCGTATCGTGGGTGTTGGCCACGAACAGTCGGTCCACGAAGTCCGCTTCCTTCATGGTGGTGGCGGCCTTGCCCCTGCCGCCCCGCTTTTGCGCCCGGTAGGTGTCCGGGGACTGGTATTTCATATATCCCATGTGGGAGAGCGTGACGATCACGTCTTCCACCGGGACGAGATCCGCCGCGTCGAGCCCCTGATGATCATCGACGATCCGGGTTCGGCGCTTGTCGGCGAACCGCTCCCGCAACGTCAGCAGTTCTTCCCGGATCACGTTCATGAGTCGGTCGGGATTGCCGAGGATATCCAACAGGTCCTCGATCTTGGCGAGCAGTTCCCGGTACTCCCCCACCACCTTGTCCTGTTCCAGTCCCGTCAACCGGTGCAGGCGCAGGTCCAGGATGGCCTGGGCTTGGGTCGGAGAGAGGCGATAACCGGCCTCGGTCAGCCCGAGTTCCGGGGCCAAATCCTCCGGGCGCGAGAGCGCCGCGTCCGCCCGATCCAGCATGCCGGACACCATGCCGGGTGGCCAGGCCCGCTCCAACAGGCCTTCCTTGGCCTCGGCGGGCGTCTTCGCGTTCCGGATGAGCGCGATGACGGGATCGATGTTCACCAGGGCGATAGCAAGGCCCTCCAGGATGTGAACCCGCTCCCGAGCCTTTCCGAGATCGTAGATCGTGCGCCTTGTGACCACCTCGCGCCGGTGACGGACGAAGGCCTCGATGATCTGCTTGAGATTGAGGAGCTTCGGCTGCTTATCCACCAGGGCGACCATGTTGATCCCGAACACGGTCTGCATCTGGGTGTGCCGGTGGAGATTATTGATGACGACGTCCGGCGCATGGCCCCGGGAGAGCTCGATGACGAGCCGCATCCCGTCTTTATCGGATTCGTCCCGCATGGCGGCGATGCCTTCGATGCGGCGCTCCTTGACCAGCTCGGCGATCTTTTCCTGGAGTCTGGCCTTGTTCACCTGATAGGGCAATTCGGTGACGACGACGCGCCGCCTCGTCTCCTCCGCGTTACCCTCTTCCACATGGGTCCTGGCCCGGACATAGATCTTCCCGCGCCCGGTCCGGTAGCCCTCGATGATGCCCTGGGCGCCGTTGATGATGCCCGCGGTGGGGAAATCCGGGCCGGGCAGATGGGCCATGAGGCCGGTTATCCCGATATCGGGTTCCGCGATGTAGGCAATGCAGGCGTCGATGACCTCGGCGAGGTTGTGCGGCGGTATGTTGGTGGCCATGCCCACCGCGATGCCGGAGGAGCCGTTGGCCAGGAGGTTCGGGATGCGCGTGGGCAACACCGAGGGCTCCTGCTCCGACTCATCGTAGTTGGGCACGAAATCGACGGTTTCCTTATCGAGATCCGTGAGCATCTCGTGGGTAATCCGCGTCATGCGCACTTCCGTGTAACGCATGGCCGCCGGGGAATCCCCATCCACCGAGCCGAAGTTCCCTTGTCCGTCGACGAGGATGGTGCGCAGGGAAAAGGGCTGGGCCATGCGCACGATGGTGTCGTACACTGCCACATCGCCGTGGGGGTGATACTTACCGATGACATCGCCCACGACCCGCGCGGATTTCTTATAGGGTTTGTTCCAGTCGTTACCGAGCTCCCGCATGGCGTAGAGCACCCGGCGATGCACCGGTTTGAGGCCATCGCGCACATCGGGCAGGGCGCGCCCCACGATGACGCTCATGGCGTAGTCCAGATACGATTGTTTCATCTCCTCTTCGATGGTGATCGAGAGGATTTCTTTGGCAAAGGATTTCGGAGGTTCGGCCACGGAGATGTCTGTGATAGGTTCGTGTCGGAAAAGGTTACGGGCGGGGCTTGTTTTCCCTGATGCAAGCACCCATCCAAGGGCGTCAATTCTACCATAATGGGCTGTTTATCGGCAGCCATTTCTTATCGGTGATCGGAACGCAAACGTGTTAGCGGAATCGGCTTATTTCATCTATCCCCTGGCCATCGGGGCCGCCGTCCTCGCCGGGTTCATCAATACCCTGGCGGGCAGCGGCTCCCTCATTACCCTCCCCGTGCTCATCTTCCTCGGCCTGCCCCCCGGGGTCGCCAACGGCACCAATCGGATCGGTATCCTGATCCAGAGCCTCGTGGGCGTCGCCGGGTTCCGGCAATCGGGGAACCTGGAATGGCGCCAGGGCGCCTTTTTCATCCTCCCCACCACCCTGGGGGCCATCGCCGGGGCCTTCATCGCCATCGGGCTCGACGCGGAAAAGATGAACCTCGCCATCGCCGTCGTGATGGCGGTCATGCTGGTGGTCATCGTCGCGCAACCGGAAAAATGGCTCAGGGAAAGGACGGAACTGGCTGCTAACTATCAAGGGGCGGGAAACTTCCTGCTGTTCTTCCTCATCGGGGTCCACGGGGGATTCATCCAGGCGGGCGTCGGGATCCTCCTGCTGTTCGCCATGGTCATGGGCTGCGGTTTCGCCATCGCGGGGGCCAACGCCGTGAAATTGGTCCTGGTCCTCATCTTCACCGTGCCCGCCGTGGTCATCTTCGTGGGTTACGGCCAGGTACACTGGCCCCTGGCCCTCCTCATGGCCGCCGGACAGGGCGTCGGGGCCTGGATCGCCGCCCGTTTCGCCGCCAACAGCCGGGACGCGGCCCTTTGGACGCGCCGATTGCTCATGGGGATGATTGTCTTGTCGATTTTCAAGCTGCTGGATATGTGACGGGGAAAGCGCCGTCCCGCGGCGCCCGCTCTTGTCGCGGCGCTGTGTCTATCCGGTATTGGCGGTCTGGAGCGCCGTTTCCGGCGGGGAATGCGGCATTGCATCCAATCGATGCCGGCCCGCGACGACAGGATGCAGGCTTCCGTGGATGGGATACGGGCCTGCATCGGACCGGCGTAGGTTCGCATCTCCAGGACGTTGGCCCGCACTGGTCATATGAGAGCTTTTACTGATGACATGCAAGCCCGCATCGATGAGATGCTGGCTTGCATTGTATCGATGCGGGCCAGCATCCGGTTGGCGTTGGTAATCATTCGATCGATGCGGGCCTACATTTTATCCATGTTGGTTTACATTCCGGCGGCCTTGATCCGTATTGGTCGGGCGCCGGCGCCCATTCCCTGGGCGCGGCGCGGGATGATGGGGACGCAATGATGGATTTCGGTATCGTTTTGTTCTTTTTCTTTCTGTTGGCCGGTTGCGCGTCAATCCTGGATGCCTTCCTGGACGAGGCGAAGGTGGACGAGGCCCGGCGAGGGATATTGGGGTGGTGGGCAGACCTTCAGCGGGAGGACCCGACGCGGCTCGCGCAACGGGGGAGCCGGGAATTTGTCCGGTTGTTCCACCGAATGTATGGGGCGCGCCACGGGTCCTGGCGGACCTTTCGGCGCTCCCTGCTCTTTTCGGCCTTCGGCTTTTTCGTGGTGGCGCTGATCTGCGAAGGGATTCGGCTCGGTTATCCGTCGATGATTGTCGATGAGCTGCCGAACGGCATCTTCATGCTGTTCATTGGGAATTCAATCGCCGATTACCTCTCCCTGTGGGAGACGCGCTGGGTGCTCCGGCGCCGCGGGCGGTCTCCGGCCGGTTGGTTGCCGGCCTGGTTGGTCCTGGATTGAGCGGCCTCCTATCTCATCTATTTTTATCTCTTCCTGCTCACGAGCTTCCTCATCCACCTCCTGAGGCCGGCCCGGTTCGCGCTGCTGCCCGTCATGGGCTGGCTGTCGGTCTCCCGGAACCCCGTCAAGGGTTTCGTGGGAATCCAGGGCAACCGAATGAAAGTATTTTTATATTGACAAATCTGGCAAATGGAGG
>CAZQHJ010000155.1:0-5087 GCA_964593225.1 uncultured Thiotrichales bacterium | reverse complement strand
AAAAGCTGGCTTAATCCGGCATCCTAATTTATCTCATGGACAGACCACTAGCCATGGGCAAGCCAAATCGCGGGCATGGCCCGCTCCTACCGGATAGCGCGTCCATTGTAGTAGGAGCGGGCCATGCCCGCGATTTTTACCGCATGGACAGCAACACCTTCAAGGCCCCGGAGCCCGCCTGGGCCAAGGCCTTCTCGCCCTCGTCCAGGGGGAAGCGTCCTTCGATCAAGGGCGCCACATCCACCAACCCCTGGGCCAGGAGGCGCAGCGCCGGGGCGAAGGGCCCGCAGCGGGAGCCCATGATCGTGATCTCGTCCACCACCACCCGGATGGAATCCAGGGGCACCGTCCCCCCGTGAAAGGTGCTCTTCAGGACCAGGGTCCCCCGGGGCCGGACCAGGGACTGGGCCAGGGCGAAGCCCTCGGCGTTCCCCGTCGCCTCCACCACCATATCCGCGCCGGGTTCCATGGTCTCGGTGGCCAATCGGGTCCGGATGCCTCTTTTGGCCAGGATCCCGAGCTTGCGCCCGTGACGCCCCACCACCTGGAGATCGCACCCGGTCAGTTGCAGGACCTGGGCGATCAAGAGGCCCAGCTTCCCGTCCCCCAACACCACCACCCGCCAGTCCGGGCGGATATGGCAGCGTTCCGTGATCTCGCAGGCGGCGGCCAGGGGCTCCACGAACACCGCCTGCTCATCGGTGACGGAATCCGGCACCGGATGGAGCTGGCGGACGGGCAGGGTGAGAAACTCCGCCATGGCGCCATGGTGGTCGTGGATGCCCAAGGTGGTCCGGTGGGGACAGTGGCCGGTGTCCCCCCGGCGGCAGGTGGGGCAGTCGCCGCAGTAGCAGTTCAGCTCCCCCACCACCCGCCGCCCCACGAGCGCCGGGGCGTCGTCGGCCCGGACCACCTCCCCCACGAACTCGTGGCCCAATATGCCGGTGAATCCCCCATAGCCGCGCAGGATCTCCAGGTCCGTGTTGCAGACCCCGGCCAGCCGGGTCCGGATCAGGGCCTCGTGGGGTTGGGGCTCGGGGGTGGGGAAGTCGCGTTCGAGGTATAGCGTCCCGTCGAAATAGAGTGCGCGCATGGTTTTGGCTCCGGTGTGTGGTTCTTGGTAACGGGAAGGATCCCTTCATTCGGCATCGCTATCGAAAGAGGCCGAAAAGATGGAACGCGATATCGATAGCGATAGGGATAGGGGTGCCGAGAGTTATAACGATGGCTTTCGACCGGCGCTCCTAAAAGGTGCGCACGCTTTGCGTGCGTGGATAAATCATGCGGGCCTTTCGACCGGCGCTCCGGTGTAGTCTATATCGAAGCGACGCTGGGAGCGCCGCTCTCTAGGGCGGCATAACAAATCCGCGCATGCGAAGCGTGCGCACCTTTTTGCTATCGTTATCGAAAGAGGTCGAAAAGATCGAGCGCGATATCGATAGCGATAGGGATGCCGAGAGTCATAACGATGGCGTCATAACGATGGGGGATTGTGGATTATCCCCCCGCCCCCCTCAATCCCGCCCGCGGCGCCCGCCAGCGCGCCACGTCCGCCTCGCTCAGGCCGCCGGTGTCCATCTCTTCCAATAAGGCCGCCGCGCGCCGCGCGCAAGGGAGATCCCCACAGGCGAGGGCCAATTCCCCATGCAGCAGGACCACCGCCGCCTCTCCCTCCCCGCGCCCTGTGCCCAATCCCTGGGCCCCTCCCCCGGCCCATCCCTCGGTCAGTTCCTCCAGCAGCCCTTCGCAGCGTTCGATATTCTCCCGCAACCCCCAGGCGACCCGGGCCTGGCGGTACCGGGGATACCAGTCGGCCTCGTCCAGGCGGATGAGCCGGTCGCACACCGTATCGGCGTACTCGCCGTCCTCCACCTGCTCGAACCAATCCAGCCAGCGGTAGGATTCCCGCTGATCCAGGTTATCGCCGTACCGGTCGTAATAGACCCGCAGCTTTTCCCGGGCCGCCTCCCATTCCCCCCGGGCCAGCAACAGCCGCGCCGCCACGGCCTGGGCCTCGATCCAATCCGGGTACCAGTCCAGGACCCACGCCAGGCCCGCTTCCGCCGCCGCCATGTTCCCCTCCTCCAGCTCGATCTCCGCCAGCAAGAGCCGGACGAAGAGGTGCTCCGGTTCCGTCTCGAAGACCCGTTCCAGGCACGCCCGCGCCGTCTCCCAGTGGCCGTAGTGGCAATAGGCGTCCCGGGCCACCTGCCGGTATTGGTCGGCGTTGGCCGTGCCCGACAGGACGGCCCGGACCCTGGCCTCCGTTTGCAGGCAATACCGCGCCCGTGCCTCATCCCCCAGGCGTTCATAGGCAACGCCCCGGTTGCTCCAGGCCTTCACCAGATCCGGCTTCAGCGCCAGGGCCTTGTCATGGCTCTCCAGCGCCGCCTCATAGCGGCCCAAGTGATCCAAGGCAACGCCCCGGTTGTCCCAGGCCTGTGCCAGATCCGGCTGCAGTGCCAGGGCTTTGTCGAAGCTCTCCAGTCCCTCCCGATAACGGTCCAAATGATCGGTCAAGACAGCCCCCCGGTTGATCCAAGCATTCACATGATCCGGCTTCAGCGCCAGGGCCTTGTCATGGCTCTCCAGCGCCGCCTCATAGCGGCCCAAACGCCCCAAGGCAACGCCCCGGTTGCTCCAGGCCTCCACCAGATCCGGCTTCAGCGCCAGGGCCTTGTCATAGCTCTCCAGGGCCGCTTCATAGCGGCCCAAGTGATTCAAGGCAACGCCCCGGTTGTACCAGGCCTCCACCAGATCCGGCGCCAGGGCCAGGGCCCGGTCGCAGCTCTCCAGGGCCGCCGGGTAATGGCCCGCCTCATCCTGCGCCACGCCCAACGCGAACCAGCCCGCCGCGGTGTCCGGTTCCGGGGGGGTGTCGGGGGGCGGGTTGTCGGGGGGTGGCCCCTCGACTCCGCCTCTCGACTCCCCTCGAGGACCGCTCGACCCCAGCCACGCCGCATTGGGATCCGAGCCATCGATGATGGGCGCGTCGCTCCGGGGCTTTGCCCATCCCGCGGTTGCCGGTTCCGCCGCCCCGGCGGGCGGGGGGGCGTGGGGGGAAAAGCGCCCGCGCCATGCCTCGGCCTCTTCCCGGCGCGGGCCGGTGAGGCCGTATGCCAGGGCCTTGTCGAAACGCCGGCGCACCGCCTGGCGCAGGCGCAGGCGCTCGGTGAGGAGCGCCAGGGATTCACGAAGGGCACTCGGGGACATTGGGGGGAGGCTCCTGATTATCCGCGCCCCATCGGCGCGTGTTCGTTGGTCGTTTTGCGCAAAATTCCGGCGTGAAGTTCGAACGCCGCACTTCGAACGGCTTTTGTGAGCGCCGCTCTCCTGAATTTGATTTCGGCTCGCCTGAATTCGGTTTTAGCCCGCCTGAATTCGGTTCCGGCCCGCCTGAATTTCATCGAGCCAAAACGGAATTCGGTTTTGGCCCGCCTGAATTCGATTCAGGCTCACCTGAACTTGGTTTCGACTCACCGGAATTCCGTTCCGGCCCGCCCGACTATGTTTCCCGAATCGACACGGATCGCCCATTCATTCTGCTGCCTCGTTCCATCTTAATTTTTCCGGTTGTCATTTCGAGCGAAGCGAGAAATCCAGTGACCCTGTCTGTTTTTGCCCATAAGGATCTCTCCCTTCGGTGGAGACGACAGGAGTGGCCTACCCGCAAACCTATAGTTTTAACGGCTGTATTTCGAATTTCCGGCGCAACAGGCGCCGATGGTGTTCAAGTCCGTGACACCTTCGAAGGTCAGCGTGATTTCCAATGCCATCTGGCGTTTTGGCTGTTTTCGGAATTAAACAAGGCTCTTGTTGGATTCCGGGTTGATATTCCGCGAGCGCGACTATGGCCGGTTTCGCCGACTCCATGCCCCGAAGGGGCTACGTAATATAGCCCAGGGTTGTCGCGAAGCGACTACCCTGGGTATCGGGTAGTGCGAGGTCAACCCCAACGGGGTTGCGTCGTCATTTCGAGGAAGCCTTTTCAAACCTTTATACAACCCCGTTGGGGTTGTGTCGGGTGGGTTTCCGTTTACCCAGGGTAGTCGCTTCGCGACAACCCTGGGCTATATTACGTAGCCCCTTCGGGGCATGGAACAATGTAAATCCCAAACGGGGCCACTACTGAAAAGATATCAACCCGGAATCCAACAAGAGCCTTAAACAAATGGCCCGTGCGAAGTATAGATGGAACGAGCCACTGGTGCCTTCCGCAACCGCATAAGCGGTTTTGCGCGTCCCTAAAGAGTTTATTCCGTTGTCTATGGACCATCGGCCATGGCGTCACTGTCAGGCGCTATACGCTCCCCTCGGGGGGCGCCGCTCCCTTCGGCATCCCTGCCTGGAAACGCGCCAGCAACAACCGTCCCTGCTCGTACCAGCTCCGGGCGTGGGCCGGGTGGGTGTCCCGGGTGATGCGTTCCAAGGCCGCCAGGCGTTGGTCGGGGTCCGGGATGAGGCGGGCGCGGAGATACCGGAGGTCGGCGCTGTAGGGGGCCTCGATCAACCACGCCTCCAACCGCTCGGGGTCTTCCAGGGCGGCGACGGAGAACCGGCCGAGCTGTTGCTGGCGGCGCAGGAAAGGCAGGGCGTCCCCGCACAGATCCCCCAGGAGGGCCTGTTCGTCCAGCAGGCGTCGGATGCGTTGGGCAAGGGCGTCCTCATGGACCACCGGCGGGCCTTCGGCGTCGGGTTTCGGGGCGGGGGGGAGGCGGCGCCAGTCCCGGCGCTCGGTATCGGTGAGCCCGACGCCGTAGTGGAGGGCGTCCCAGTAGTCGGCGGGAGGGAGGCCGAGGGCCGTCAGGCGTCGGGATTCGGCGTGGAGCCGATGGTAGTCGGCGGCGAGGGGGTCTGCGGTTCCGGGGTGTGATCCGTCGCTGAAGTAGTCCGCCAGTCGCCGGTGCAGGGCGTCCCGTTCCTGGGGGTTCTTGTCCGCCACGGCCAACAGGGCCTCCCGGCTGGCGGGGTGCGGGCCGAAGACCGTTTCCCCCGCGGCCCCGGATTCGGCCTGCAACACCCCGGCCTGGGCGGTAGTGTCTCGGTTTGAAATTTTCAGGGTTTCATGCCCCAAAAGGGGCTACGTA
>CAZQHJ010000154.1:0-5139 GCA_964593225.1 uncultured Thiotrichales bacterium | reverse complement strand
TGTATATCAATGGGTTGAACAAATCCTGAAATCAAATGTCAACAGAGCCTAGTGGACTTTCCCCATCATCCACAGCCCGAATCCCAGAAATGCCATGACGGGCACGGACACGCTCAAAAACGGACTTATCTCGAAGATAAGCCCGATATGGATAATGGTTTGCTGAACGATGTAAAAACCAACCCCGACCAAAGCCCCCACCACAATCCGTTGACCGATACCGACCGAACGTAACCAGCCAAGGACCATGGGGATTGCAAGGAAGATCATCACGCCCGTTGCGATGGGATAAATCAGCTTCCCCCAAATAGCAAACTCATAGAGTGCGCTATTTAACCCGTTGTCTCGCAGATAGTGAATATGACGATAGAGATCCCGGATGGACAGGCCCTCGGGTCTGACTTTGACAGCGTCCACCACATTCGGCGCGAATGATGATTGCCATACGGCTTCGGGCAGACTTCGCCTTATGATCCCATTGGGCGTCAGCTCGCTTTGTTGTACATCTCTCAAAATCCATTCACCATCCTGGTAGTGACCGCTTTCGGCGTGGCTGGAAAAGCGCAGTTGATTCGCGTCATCGAACTCATAGACATAAATATTACCCATTCGATTGTTTGGCAGGAACTCGCGAACATTGATAAAGCTTTGTTTGTCTCGGATCCAAAACCCGTAATTGGTCTTGATAGCGATCTGGTTGGACAAGGCGACCGAGCGTCGCTCTTCGGCAAGGCGCTCGGTGGTAGGAATCACGAACTCGCCCAACACCATGGTAAATACCACCAGTATGGCCCCTACTTTCATGACGGAAAAAGAAAGACGCGCCAACGATACGCCGGATGCGCGCACCACGGTCAGCTCCGCGCTACCGGCAAGATTACCAAGCGCCATCAACGTACCAATCAGGGCCGCAATGGGAAAGACCGAAAAGGCAAGCCGTGGCATCGTTAATAACATATGTTCCGTGGCCCGTATCAAGGTGTAGTGGCCTCGCCCAACGTTGTCGAGATCGTCGGCAAAATCGATAACCGAGAAAAGCGCCACCAGTACCGCAAGCACAAGCAGGGTTATCGCCGCGACATAGGTGCCGATATAACGATCCAATCGTTTCATCGCGGCATCCGCGCGATGCGCCATGTCCCGTGTGAGTGTTCCATGAACAATGCAACCGCGATAACCAGCAGGACCGAGCCATGTACCGGCAATAGGCCTATCACAGAGTTCAAATCACCGCGCTCCACCAGCATTCGGGCAATCCCAATGAGGTTGCTATACACAAAGTACGCCAAAATCGCCGTGACTAACTTTGCGTACTTCCCACCCGTGGATGAAGTCCGGGCAAGAACAACGGCAAGCAGGGACAACACAACCAGCGACAGGGGAAGAGAAAGACGCCACTGAAGCTCGGCCGCATGGCGAGGATTATGGATTTCGCGCAGGAGATCGGACACGGGTAATGTGTCGACACTGTGACGGCGCGTCGCCTTGTTCGCCATCTTTTCCTCAGCGCGGATCGTATAGCGCTTGAACCGGGTGATCGCAAAATCGAGCTCGCCCGGTTTGCCCGCATAGCGACGACCGCCTTCGAGAACGATAAGACGCTCCCTAGTCTGTTTATCTATCCTCTGGTGGGCGCTGTCGGCAACCACGATATCGCTGCCATTTTTCCGCCGCACCTGGATAAATATATTTTCCATGGTACGTTTGTCCGGAGAGACAGCCTCCACGTAAATCACACGCTGCTTCCCTTTTATCTCCCGGAACTGGCCTGGGTAGATACCGCTGATGTCGGATTTTTCCTTCGCTTTCTCCTTATACTCCTTTTGAATGGATATGATCTCCGGAGAAATATACAAAGATAAAATCATCGTCAACGCAGCGAAAACGAGACTTAGCCGAAATACACTCCCAACGATTGTCATCAGCCCAATACCGCCGGAATTCATCGCGGTAATCTCGTTGTCCTGGTACATTCTGCCAAGACTGAGCAAGACCGCGAGATAAAAGGCGATAGGCATGAAGATCTCCAGCTTTCTCAAAAGCTGGAGACCGAGCAACTTGAAAATCACATCCGCCGGTATCGCCCCTGCCGCGGCCTCCGCCAGATATCGCACAAAGCGATGGCTCACATAGACCAACAACAAGATCGACAAAACCGCGATGAAGACCGATAAGGTCTCTCGGTAGACATATCTATCGAGAATCAATTCGTCGTCCGCCCACCCACGCCCCGGGTGCCTTCCGTGATCACCTTGGCGGGCTCCTTGGGCCGAAGCGCCCGGGTCGTCTTACCCGTGCGCCACATCTCGCTCTTGCCGAGTTCGGCGAGTTCCGTGGTCAATGTCTCCTGGTAATTCTCCCCACCACAGGTCTCGATCACACGGTGGGTCTCTATCCCATCCCTGACCCGCTGATAGAGCTCCTTGAAAACGGGTAACGTCGCCGCCTTGAATTTTGGCAACCAATCCAGCGCCCCCCGTTGCGCCGTGGCCGAGCAATTGGCGTACATCCAATCCATACCGTTCTCATCCACCAGGCGGATCAGGCTTTGGGTCAGCTCCTCCACGGTCTCATTGAACGCCTCGCTGGGACTATGGCCGTTTTCCCGGAGGACCTGGTATTGGGCCTCCATGATCCCGGCCAGCGCGCCCATCAGAACCCCGCGTTCACCGGTCAGATCACTGTAGACCTCGTTTTCGAAGGTAGTCGGGAACAGATAAGCGCTACCGATCCCGATACCCAGCGCGATGGCCCGTTCCCTGGCCCGTCCCGTATAGTCCTGGAAGACGCTGAAACTCGAGTTGATACCCGCCCCGGACAGGAAATTCCGACGGACGTTGAGTCCGGAACCCTTGGGGGCCACCAGCAGGACATCGCAATCGTTCGGTGGGACGACGCAAGTCTGGTCCTTGTACACAATGGAAAAGCCGTGGGAAAAATACAGGGCATCCCCTTCGTCGAGCTCGGGCTTTATTCTCGGCCAGATCGCCTTTTGAGCGGCATCGGAAACCAGCATCTGGATGATGGTCCCGCGCTCGGCCGCCTCGACCATATCGAAAAGCGTATCGCCGGGAACCCAGCCATCGGAAATGGCCCGATCCCAATCTTTCCGAAACCGTTTTTCCTGACCGACGATGACGCGAAAACCGTTCTCCTTCATATTCAGGGCCTGGGCCGGACCCTGGACACCGTAGCCGAGCACCGCAATCGTCTCGTCTTTCAATACCTCCCGCGCCTTTGTCCGCGGGAATTCCTCTCGTGTGATGATCTCTTCCACCACACCGCCAAAATCGATTTTTGCCATTTATATTGCTCCATTGAGACATCAATGCAAAAGTCAAGTCGTGCCTCGTAACAAGGCACCATGGATGAAAAATCGGGGAACTCTATACATCACTCGCCATGGGCTGGCCCAATCCCGGGCATGGCCCGCTCCCACCGGACAGCGCGTCCATTGCAGGAGCGGGCCATGCCCGGGATTCTCACTTGCAGCTATCGGTGGGAATCCCCGCCTCCGCCCCATAGGCCATGGAATCTTCCATAATGAGCGGATCGACAATCTCCCGATCCGAGGCGATAAACCCCGAGACCAGCTTCCATTGCTTCTTTTTGGCATCCCACTGCTGGATCGCGCCAAGGCCCGGAGCGGCGTGGTTTTCACAGGTCACCTTGAAGGGCACCGAAAACCCGGGCAGACCCGCCGCGATGTATTTCTCCTCCGTCATCTCCAGGTTCTCCAGGCCATCGCGCATCATGGCCGGCGTGATTCGGGTAACGCCGTGCAGGGCCTGGGCAGTCTTGATGGCCTCGGTGAGGAACAGCCCTTGGAGAATACCCCGGTTATAAAGGTTCGTGCCGACCCGGCTGCCGTCACCGGCGGCCTTGCCCGCCTTGAAGATATAGTGATCGAGATCTTCATACACGGGATAGTCGGGGTTAGTACCGGTAAAGGTAATCGCCTTGTAGCCGTCGGCCCCAAGGCCCGCCGGGAGCACGTCCCCTTCATCCGATGACCACCAAACCCCGATGAACTTATCCATGGGAAAGCGAATGGAGGCCGCCTCCTTGATGGCCACCTGGTTCATCACGCCCCACCCCCACAGGAGGATGTAATCCGGGGGATTGCGGCGCACCTGGAGCCAAGTGGATTTCTGCTCCTGACCCGGATGGTCCACGGGGAACGTCTTGAATGTGAATCCGTGTTTGGCGGAAAGGTTCTCCAGGGTGCGGATGGGCTCCTTGCCGTAGGGGGAATTGTGGTGGATGAGGGCGATGGTCTTGTTGGAGAGATTATCCATCCCCCCTTCCCCGTCGCCGATGTATTTGATGAGGATGGAGGCCGCGTCCCAGTACGTACCCGGGAAATTGAACACATGGGTAAACACATTCCCATTGGCGGCGGAGGTCCGGCCATAGCCCATGGTATGGAGCGGGATGCCATCGGCGGTGGTCTTCGGGATCAGCTGATAGGAAATGCCCGTCGACAGCGGGAAATACACCAGTGCCCCCTTGCCCTTCGTGTTCTCGTAACACTCCACCCCCTGCTGGGTATTGTAGGCCGTTTCGCATTCGACGATCTCGATCCTCTCACCGCCGACGCCCCCGTCCCGTTCGTTCAGGAGATTCAGATAGTCCGTGATCCCATCGGCATAGGGGATGCCATTGGGGGCATAGGGACCCGTTCGAAAGGACAGCAGGGGAATCACCAAATCCGCCATGACCGGGTTTCCCAGGGTCATGCCAAGGACCAACAAGGACAGCGCCAGCATCGTTGTCATCGAGCGTTTCATGGTGCTTTTTCTCCTAAGAATTTATAGACTCCGGTGGCCGGGCTCCCCACCGTTCCCAATGATACGTTACCGCGGCCCCACCAAAGAAGCCGTTCGTGGAAGGGAGGTTCCGGCAGTCAATCCTACGGTTGGTTCCGGGGGCTCCCGAGGAATTATATCAGTCTTTTTACCCCGGAAGGGCTGTATCCAGCCTTCCCATTGGAAATCACCGCGCCTCACCACGGAAAAACGAACATGTTCGAAAACACCCCCCACAAGGCCCGGGACACCTGGCTCGCCCTCACCGATTGGGTGGGGGGGCTCGTCCGGGATGATGTGGTGGCCATCGCCACCGTCATCGGGGCCACCG
>CAZQHJ010000153.1:0-5184 GCA_964593225.1 uncultured Thiotrichales bacterium | reverse complement strand
GGCATGTAAACAAACTCCAGTATCCTAAATTATCAGATTGACGAACCACTAGGAATTTCCACAATTCCGGCGTGGGAATCCGGGCTACCAATCTTCGGAGGCATCCGTGAAGCTCAAGAAATTTCGTGTCTGCAACTTCCGCAACATCGTCGATTCGGGCTGGGTCGAGATGGACGACATCATCACGCTGGTGGGCAAAAACGAGTCCGGGAAGACCTCCCTGCTCCAGGCGCTGTGGAAATTCAATCCGCATAAAAATCATCCGTACATTCTTGATCGAGAGTGGCCACGCGGCCGCCGCAAGGAACGCTCGCCCGAGCAGGTGGTCATCGAGACCGAGTTCGATTTTAATGAGGAAGAGCGGGCCGCATTGGCCGAGATCCACGAATCGACGGCTTCGGTTACCGGTGTCCGGATCGAGAAAGACTACCAGGGAAGCTTTTTCTATACCTTTCTGCCAACGCAACCTATCGACGGTAACGATTCCGAGTGGAGCAAAAATCACGATATCAAGTGGGTCATTAGCGTGATCGAGAAAAGGATAGGCGAACCGCCCGCCGATGCCTCCGATCATTTCAAGAATCAATACGGGCCAGTGCTGAAGCAGTTTATTCAGGAGGTCCGGAAAAACGGTGGAAGCCCCTACGCCATTCAACAAACCGATGCCTTCAAATCGAAGATCGCCGCGATTCATCCACAACATGAGGCCGATCAACAAGCCATCGCATCGTTGAAGCAACAACTGGATGCCGCGGTATCGGAGCTGAAGATCAAGTTACCACTGCGACAGGCGATTGACACGGCCCATGAGTGGCTGCCCACCTTCATCTACATGGATGACTACCGCATCTTCACGGGTTCGGCCTATCTGGATCAGGTTCAACAGCGATTTCGCAAAAACAAACCAACCGATGAGGACTACACGATTCGGCTTATCATGGAACAGGCTGGTCTCGATTTGGACGAAGTGGTTGAGAAAGGCAACGCACCCGATCGAGAACTACGTCAGTATGATATGGACGATGCGAGCTCGACACTGACTAACGAGATAGCTGAGCGATGGTCCCAGAGAAATTACAAAGTGGAATTTAGAGTTGACGGTCAGCAATTGAACATGTTTGTAAAAGATTCGGACTCGTCTGATCTCATTCGGCTTGAGGAGCGTTCCAAGGGTTTTCAATGGTTCTTCTCCTTCGACATGCTGTTCATGGCGGAGACCGGCGGAGAATTCAGGAATGCCGTCATCCTGCTGGATGAGCCGGGACTCCATCTACACGCGGCGGCGCAACGCGACTTGCTGAAGCGAATGCGGGCGTATGCCAAGGACAATCAGTTGATCTATACGACGCACCTGCCGTTCATGGTGGACTTCACCCGGCTTAACAATATCTACGTCTGCGAGGAGAAACCGAAGGATGGCGTCAAGGTGCATCAGGATTGGGCCTCCGCCGGAAAGGATGCCCGTTTCACGCTCCAGGCTGCCCTGGGTCTTTCCTGGAGTCAGTCGCTCTTCGTGGGGCAATACAATCTCGTGGTGGAGGGCGTCACCGACTTCTGGTTCCTGTCCACGCTCTCCGAACTCCTGCGTCAGGCCGAAAAAGAAGGGCTGGACGAGGAACTGGTGATCACCCCCGCCGGTGGCGCCAGCAAGGTTGCGTACATCGGGACCATTTTGCGCGGTCAGGAGCTTCGGGTCGCGGTCCTCCTGGATTCCGATCCCGAGGGACAGTCGGCTTATGAGCAACTGGTGCATCAATGGATTCTGGAAGACAGCCATGTCCTCATGCTCGGCCCTGTGCTCGGGGTCGAGGGTAACCGCTGCCTGGAAGACATGTTCGCGGAGGCGTATTACCTGGGCTTTGTCCGGGCGGCGTACAGGAAGGAATTGGGCGAAAAGGAGCTATCGGTACCGCCGCAGGGTAAACGCTCCATTGTGCAGCGCGTGGAAGCGGCCTTGAAAACGCTCGGCATTGAGCACTTCAACAAGGGCCGCGTGGCCAAGCGGATCATGAAGGATTTGGCCGGGAAATCGCTGGAGGACCTGCCTCCCGAGACCGTCGATAATTTTGTAAAAGTCGTTGCGGAAATAAACCGGCTGGTAACGAAATGGCGCCGCTCGACTCCGCCAAGTTAGCATCGTATCCTGACCGGATGACTTACAACCATAAAAAACAAATCATGCGCCGCCCGGTACCCGATGGCTGCGAGCAGCGCTTCCCCCAACTCCACCCGGTGCTGGCGCGGGTCTACGCCGCGCGCCAGGTGAGCACGCCGGAGGCCCTGGATTATTCCCTGGCCCGGCTCGCGCCCTTCGATACCCTCTCCGGCATCGACGCGGCAACCGGCCTGTTGATGGAGGCCATCCGGGGGGATAAGCGGATACTCGTCCTGGGCGACTTCGACGCCGATGGCGCCACCAGCTCCGCGGTAGCGGTGCGCGCCCTTCGCTCCATGGGGGCGGGGTCGGTGGATTATCTGGTGCCGAACCGCTTCGAGTATGGCTATGGCCTGACACCGGAGATCGTCCGGGTTGCCCTGTCCGGGCGACCGGATGTCCTGGTGACCGTGGACAATGGCATCTCCAGTCTGGCGGGGGTGGCGCTGGCGAAAAGGCATGGCCTCCGGGTGATCGTGACGGATCATCATCTGCCGGGGGATACGCTTCCCGACGCCGATGCCCTGGTGAATCCGAACCTGCCGGGGGACGGCTTTCCCAGTAAGTGTCTCGCCGGGGTGGGGGTGATCTTTTATGTGCTGATGGCCCTGCGGGCGCGATTGCGGGCGTCGGGCTGGTTCGAGGCATCCGGCGCGCCGGAGCCGAATCTGGCCCGGCTTCTGGACCTGGTGGCCCTGGGAACCCTGGCGGATCTGGTCCCGCTGGATGATAACAATCGCATCCTGGTGGCCCAGGGGCTGGCTCGAATCCGGAGCGGCCGTTGCCAGCCGGGGATGATGGCGTTGCTCTCCGTATCCCGGCGGGACCACCGGCGGGCGGTGGCCGGCGATCTGGCCTTTGCCGTTGGGCCGCGCCTCAATGCGGCGGGCCGGCTGACCGATATGTCCGTGGGGATAGAATGCCTGCTGGCCGATGAACCGGGCCGGGCGTTGGCGCTCGCGACCCGGCTGGACGAGCTGAACCGCAAACGTCAGTCCATCGAATCGACCATGCAGAGCGAGGCCATGGTGCTGCTCGATGGGACGACGATGACGGGAGAGACGGCGGGGGATGGCGAGGGAGACGGCGCGCTGCCCTGGGGCCTGTGTTTGTATGATGAGAAGTGGCATCCCGGCGTTATCGGCATCGTGGCCTCTCGCATCAAGGAGCACGTCCATCGCCCGGTAATCGCCTTTGCCGACGATGCCACCGACAATGGCGCGGACGAGGTGCGGGGGTCGGCGCGCTCCATCGCCGGCCTGCACATGCGCGATATCCTGGACGCCATCGCCACCCGGAACCCCGGCCTGATCGTGCGTTTTGGCGGGCACACCATGGCGGCGGGACTCACCCTGCGCCGCGCGGATCTGCCGGCGTTTCGGAGCGCCTTCGACCGGGAGGTCCGCCACCACGCCGCCCCGGAGACATTCCAGGGTGTTCTGTATACCGATGGGGCGTTGGACGATACGACGTTGAATCTGGGGCTAGCGGAGACCCTGCGCGCCGGCGGGCCGTGGGGGCAGGCGTTTCCCGAGCCCGTGTTCGATGGGGAGTTCGATCTGGTATCCCGCCGGGTCGTCGGCGGTCGCCATCTCAAGCTTACCCTTGCCCCGCCCTGGGGCGGCCCGCGGCTGGATGGGATTGCGTTCAATAGGACGGACGATGGCTGGCCCGGCGGCGCGCCCCGGGCGCATGTGGCCTATCGGCTGGATGCGAATGAATTTCACGGACGCCGAAACGTGCAGCTGGTGGTGGAATATGTGAACTTCCCGTGAGGGTCGTGGACGGGCTGGGAGGGAACCGTTGCCCTACGCCATCGATGAAGGACTTCGCGGTGCGCGGCACGCGGCGCTATAACCACCGCTTGCGCCGCCGATAGTGCTTGACGTCCCGGAACGACAGGCGATTTTCGCCGGAGATGCCGAGATAGAATTCCTTGACATCGTCGTTGTTGCGCATCTCTTCGGCGGGACCCTCCATGACCACCCGGCCGTTTTCCAGGATGTAGGCGTAGTCGGCATACCGGAGCGCTATATGGGTGTTCTGTTCGGCCAGCAGGATCGTGACACCTTCCTTCCGGTTGATCTCCGCCACGATCTCGAAGATCTGTTCCACCAACTGGGGGGCCAGCCCCATGGAGGGCTCGTCCAGCAGGATCATGGACGGGCGGCTCATCAGCGCCCGGCCAATGGCGGTCATCTGCTGCTCTCCGCCCGAGGTGTATCCGGCCTGGCTGCTGCGACGTTCTCCGAGGCGTGGGAAATAGGAATAAACGCGGGCCAGATCTCTGCGGACCCCGGCGCGGTCCCTGCCCCGAATGTAGGCGCCGGTGAGGAGATTTTCCTCAATGGTGAGGTGTTCGAAACAGTGCCGCCCTTCCATGACCTGAACGACGCCGCGACGCACGAGATCGGCAGGGTCAAGATGGCGGATATCCTCTCCAGAGAGTTCGATGCTGCCCCGGGTGACCTCGCCGCGTTCGGAACGGAGCAGGTTGGAAATGGATTTGAGGGTGGTGGTTTTTCCGACGCCATTGCCGCCCAGGAGCGCGGTGACGCCATGCTTGGGAACCTCGAGGCTGAGCCCCCTCAGCACCAGGATGACGTGGTTGTAAACGACTTCGATGTTGTTGACCAAAAGCAGGGGTTCCCGGTCCGGGGCTGGTTGTTTTTCCGCAGGTTGCATGGATTATCGCCTCGCTGCAGGGTGAATCGAATGCGTCTTGTCGAAAGTCCTTTCCAATTCAGAGATGAGCCTAAACGGAGGGTAGACAATGTATGGAGTTCAGGCGACGGATTTTTGGGCATTGTCGATGTAATGAAATAGTTCAGCCCTGGCCTGATTAAGGCGTTGAGCAGCACCATTGTCGCTGATAGCGTAAGCGATTGCATCCGGTTGTTCGAAGGCGATGTGAGATTCGAGGTACTGGGTAGCGTTGGGGAGAGATTTGAGTTTGTCATAGGGCGTCTATAGTGGCCCTAGTGGTTCGTCAATCTGATAATTTAGGATACTGGAGTTTGTTTACATGC
>CAZQHJ010000152.1:0-5336 GCA_964593225.1 uncultured Thiotrichales bacterium | reverse complement strand
TTCGTATAACAAATTGAAAGATAAGGGATTCTCGCCAAATGTCAACAGAGCCTAATAAGAGCCAAAAAGAAAATGGCGAATAGTCATGGACAGTGCCATGCTTGAATTCACAGCCTTCCTTTCCTCCGATTGGTTGGGGCCGCTGGCTGACAAACTCGCCAATGTCCGCCGGGGCGGCCGAGCCGAGGAGGTCACCCGGATCAGCGATATCTTCGGCGATCCGAAACGCCTGGCCCGGGACTACATCGAGCCCAACTGCCAACAAAACAATCCCACCGACCACTTCGAAAACCGGTACCCCATCGCTTACGTCAGGACCCCGGTGTTCACCACCCTCGGTGTATTTTTTACCGGGGACCCTGCGCCGCCGCGGGATGGTCGAACCCGGATGTTCCTCCTCGCCGATGCCGGCATGGGCAAGACCTCGCTCCTCGTGATGGTCAAGCTCACCCATCTGATGGCCTTCTGGCCGAAAGGTTACGACTGCCAACTGCTCAAGATCGGCCCCGATACCCTGGATATCGTCGAGGCGCACCCGGACAAGGCCAATACCGTATTGTTGTTGGATGCCCTGGATGAGGATACCCTGGCCTGGCGGAACGCCGAGGCGCGGATCCTGGGGATCCTCAAAGCCACGGAGAATTACCGCCGGGTCGTCATCTCCTGCCGCACCTGGTTCTTTCCCGGCAACCCCGCCAGTGGCCCCTTCGCCAACGCCGGACGGGTGCAACTGGGGCCTTATGTTTGTCCCACCGTATTCCTGTCCCTGTTCGATGATGCGCAGGTAATGGCCTATCTGCGCAGGCGTTTCCCGAATCGCCTTTACCACACCCTGTTTCGCCGGGAGAACCCCCGACGCGCCCAGGCCGGACAAATCGTGGATGCCCTACGCGCCCCGTGCCTTCGTCCCCTGCTCCTGGCCCACATGGATGATATCCTGGAAGATGGGGACCATCACCCGAAACATGACTGGCGCGCCTACGATTTCTACCGGACCTTGGTGGGTGCCTGGCTGTCGCGGGAATCGCGGAGGCTGCATAAACGGTACAGGTCAAGCCCCAAGCCGCCGGACGAGGAAGAACTGTGGTCCGTGTGCACGGTCATCGCCGCTCATACCCAACGCCAGAGCGACGGGCTGCTCTCCCGCACCGCCCTCGATCAGCTGATGACGACCTTCCCCGAGATTGCCAACCTGAGACATTTCGAGGTGGGCGGGCGTTCGCTCCTCCAGGGCAATGCCGACGGCGGCTTCCGTTTCTCCCACGACAGTATCCGGGAGTTTCTGATAACCCATTGCCTGGTGACCGATGGAAAGGCTCGGTTGGAAGAGAAGGGCGTGCGCGTCACCGACCGGATACTGGAGCTTCTGAAAGAGATCTTCGAGTTCGATATCGTCCGGACCGACGAGCGGGTGAACCGGAATCGAACCGGGGGGTTGTCCGATCTCCATTTTTGCGATCGGCTGTCCGATAACAGTCCCGGTCCCCCTATGCAGATGATCCCGGTCGGGGAATTTCTGATGGGCTCTCCAGAGAGGGAGGGTGATCTGGATGAACACCCGCAACATCCGGTGCGGATCGATGCCCCCTTTGCGCTCGGCACCTGGCCGGTGACCTTTGCCGAGTACGACCGTTTCTGCGCGGCCACCCATCGATGGAGATCCGGCGACCGGGGTTGGGGTCGGGAACAGCGCCCGGCGATCAACGTCTCCTGGCAGGACGCCCGGGACTATTGCGCCTGGCTATCCCGGGAAACCGGCCGGTATTACCGACTGCCCAGCGAGGCCGAATGGGAATACGCCGCTCGGGCCGGGACCGGGACCGACTACTGGTGGGGAGATAATATCGGCGCCAATCGCGCCAACTGCGACGGTTGCGGGAGCGAATGGGATAGACGGCAAACCGCCCCGGTGGGCGCCTTTGCCCCCAATCCTTTTGGCCTCTATGATATGGCGGGCAACGTTTGGGAGTGGGTCGCCGATTGCTGGCACGATAATTACCGCGGCGCCCCCGACAGTGGGCTTGCCTGGGAGAAGGCCAATGGCGGCGATTGTTCCAAGCGGGCGGTCCGTGGCGGGGGCTGGATCTTCAAACCGAGGCGACTCCGATCGGCGAACCGAGGCGGCGTCCCTTTCGATAAAAGGGTCGACTACATCGGTTTTCGTCTCGCCAGGGTCATCGATTCAAATGATGGAGGAAAATACCAATGAAACTCGACTGTGCCAATTTCAATAACAACCAACCCATCCCCGGAGAATTCGCCTTTTGCGTTCCCGATCCCGAAAACCACGTCACCTTCGGCGGGAACAAGAACCCCGCCCTGTCGTGGCGCGACCTACCCGAGGGCGCGAAATCCCTGGTGTTGATTTGTCACGACCCCGACGTCCCCAGCAAACCCGACGATGTGAACCGGGAAGGGCGAACGGTCCCCAGTGACCTACCGCGCATGGACTTCTATCACTGGATACTGGTGGATATCCCCCCGACCACGACGGGCATCGGGGCAGGGGAATACAGCGATGGCGTGAGTGCCCGAGGCAAGGAAGGCCCCGACGCGCGCAACGGCACCCGCCAGGGCATCAACGACTATACCCAGTGGTTTTCCGGTGACGCCGATATGGATGGCCAGTATTTTGGCTACGACGGCCCCTGCCCACCGTGGAACGATTCCATCGTTCACCATTACCACTTCACCCTATACGCCCTGGACATGGAACGCTGCCCGGTAGAGGGGACATTTCATGGCGCGGATGTCAGGGGTGCAATCGAAGGACATATCCTGGCCGAGACCGGCATCGTCGGAACCTATGCCTTGAATCCTGACCTTTGACACGCCCCCGTGGATATTATTCTCCCTCCGGATGGGACTCCCGTTTTTCCTTCAACAGGCGTTCCGCTTCTTCCGTATCCCCCGCGAAGACGATTCGAAAGACATGCTCGTCCTGGGCGGTCAGGTCTTCCCGGAGGGTCCGCACCCGTTTTTTCGCGTCGGGGAATTTATCGAAAGATTCCAGGGAAGAAAGTGTGTTGCCAGGGGCGATCTTATAGATGAAGTAAGGCATGCTGTCCCTCGTTGGGGTGATGGTGGCGTCGGGAGGCGTGGTACTTGCCCCCCGATCCGAGCGAAATCATTCCCCGCCCACTGCCTCCTCGGCGGTGGGAGGGGGGGGAACGAGCGAGCGGGATGGTGGTTAAAAGGGATTAAAAGACCAGACCCATCATGATCATCATCACGACCAGGAATAGGAGGGTCATGATGCCGCCGGCCTTCATGTAATCCGGCACGCGATAACCACCGGGCCCCATGATCAGGGCATTGACCTGGTGGGTCGGAATCAGGAAGGAATTGGAGGTGGCGATGGCCACGGTCAAGGCAAACACCGCTGGATTGGCATCAGCGCCAATGGCAATATTCACCGCCAGCGGCACCAGCAACACCGTAGCGCCGACGTTGGACATCACCAGGGTAAAAAAGGTAGCCAATACCGCAATGGCCCCTTGCAGCACCCACACCGGCACGCCCTCCAAGGCGAGCAATACCTGATCGGCGATCCATTTGGCGGTCCCCGACGTCTCCACCGCGAGCCCCAGGGGGATCAGACTCGCCAGCAGGAATACCGTCTTCCAGCTCACCGCCTTGTAGGCCTCCTCGATATCCAGAACCTTCGTCAACACCATCCCCAACGCCCCGGTCAGGAGCGCCACGGACAGGCGAATGTCGGTGAACAGCACCATGAACAGGGCGATGCCGAAACAGATAAGGGCCGGGAGCACCTTTTGCGGGCGGGTCTCTTCATGGGGGAAGTCGGTCACCACGGCAAAGTCCCGATCCTTGCTCAGGGCGGCGAGATCGTTCCAACTCGTATGCACGACCAAGGTGTCGCCCGATTGCAGCACCAAGTTTCTCAGAATGCCGCGGATCGGTTCGTTGTTCCGGTGCACCGTCATCACATTCAGGCCGTAGGTGCGGCGCATACGGACATCGGCCAGGGCCTTTCCGATGATGTGGGAGCGGGGATGAACCACTACCTCCGCGATACCGGCGCGGGTGGGGTTCAGGGGTTCGGCGAATCGGTCCAGGCTGGCGCGCGCCTCGAGCCCGAAGCGTTTGGCGAACTCGTCCACCTGTTCCTTGGGCCCCTTCACCGCCAGAACCGAGGACTCGGCGATGGCGACATCGCTGGGGGGGGCGAGGCGGAGTTGCTCATTGTCGTCCAGCCCCAGGATGAAAGGGATGTTATACATCTGTTCCAGATCGCCGACCTTCTCCCCGACGAGCTTGCTGCCCTTGGGCACCAGCAATTCGCGGACCTCGCCGGTCAGGCCATAGAGCTCCTCGAAATAATGGTCGGTGCTGTCCGGACTTTCCCCCTTGCTCTTCATGGAAGGCAGCACGAAGCGCCCCGCAATGATGAAGTAGATAATGCCGGTGGCCACCAGCGCGAGCCCGATGGGGGTCACAGAGAACAGCGAAAAGGTCTCCATCTGCTGTTCCGGGGCCAGGGTTTGGTTGGAGTTCTTGATCAGGTCATTGAGCAAGATCAGCGGGCTCGATCCCACCATGGTGATGGTGCCGCCCAGAATGGCGCAAAACCCCATGGGCATCAGCAATCGGGACATGGGCAGGCCCGTGCGGGCGGAGATGCGACCGACCACGGGCAGGAACAGGGCCGCGGCCCCCACGTTCTGCATGAAACTGGAGATAACGCCCACGGTGCTGGAGATCACGGGAATGATGCGCGTCTCGGTGGAGCCGCCTATCCTCAGGATAAAGCTCGCCACCTTGCTCATCACGCCGGTTTTATCCAGCCCCGCGCCGATGATCATCACCGCAATGATCGAGATGACCGCGTTACTGGCGAAACCATTGAACAGATACATCGGGTCGACGAGGGGCCCGTCGAGGCCGAGCAACGGTCCGAGCAGATAGGTCAAGCCCAACAGGACCATGATACTGATGGCCGCCACATCCACCGAGACGATCTCGAAGGCAAACAGATAGATGGTCAGCAGCAGGATGCCCACCACCCAGGAGACCTCCAGCGTGGGGGCGTAAATATTCAGAAAAAAGCCAAAGGCCACAAAAACGCCTGCGGCAAAAAGGCGTTTTTTCATTTCAGCGTCGAATGTTACGTTCAATACAGTTCCCCTTAAAGTTACCCGAATATCGGTCATTCACTGCCCGAAGCAGCGCCGGCAAAGTCGAGAGGCTGTAAAGCCGCGCCTCCCGATTTTGGGAATTTAGAATACACCACTCCCGCAGGTTTTTCATAGGGCAGCCTTATCCAGGGCAACCGAATGATAATTATTGCTGAGACAAAACCTTAAAGCGAAAAG
>CAZQHJ010000151.1:0-5358 GCA_964593225.1 uncultured Thiotrichales bacterium | reverse complement strand
AGCTATTTTTCAACATCGATCCAACTGTTGCACTTGCGACTTGAATTCGCGTAACAAATTGAATTTAAATGATCTTATCGGCTTAGTATGGTTGGCTTGGTAGACTGAAAAACGGACAGAAAGCATTTCGCTTCAACAAGAACTTTTTAAGTTCAGCATGTTATATTTGCTTGCTCCGCGTTTTTTTGCTTGCTCCGCGTTTTTTTGTCCTCGGGATCATTTTCTGTACGAAAAATAGCTAATGCATACAACCGGTTAAGCTTTTTGAGGCACCAACCTGGAATCCAACAAAAGCCAAAAACAGTTAGTATGTGAAACAATATTGTCAAGTAGTTGCGATGTGCATTCCGGTATGTAATACGCAAACACCTATGGCAAACGCGCTTCACAAGCTATCCGGCTAAATCTTAGCCAAACAGATTATAGGGTCTGAGAATGCAACTTATTGATATATCAAATATTTTGTTCTTTTCAGTTCAAATTTCTTAACAAAACAGCTTCTTATTTCGGAGCAAAATCATCCATGGAAAAAACCTACGACCCCCACGCCATCGAACAGCGCCTCTACGAGCACTGGGAACGGAATGGCTATTTCAGACCGGCGGGCAAGACCGATCCCGACGATGCCAAGCCGGCATTTTGCATCATGATCCCGCCGCCCAATGTGACCGGGAGCCTGCACATGGGACACGCCTTCCAGGACACCATCATGGATGTGCTGACCCGCTACCACCGCATGATGGGCCACAACACCCTCTGGCAGCCGGGGACGGACCATGCCGGCATCGCCACCCAGATGGTGGTGGAGCGCCAGCTGGACGCCGAGGGGCTAAACCGTCACGCCATCGGTCGCGAGGCGCTCATCGAACGCATCTGGGACTGGAAGGCCAAGTCCGGCGGCACGATTACCCGGCAGCTCCGCCGCATGGGGACCTCCCTGGACTGGGCGAACGAGCGCTTTACCATGGACGAGGGGTTATCGGAGGCGGTGCGGGAGACCTTCGTGCGTCTGTACGAGGAAGGACTCATCTACCGGGGCAAGCGCCTGGTGAACTGGGACCCGGTGCTGCACACGGCGGTGTCGGACCTGGAGGTGATCTCCGAGGAGGAAGACGGCTGGATGTGGCATATCCGGTATCCATTGGTAATCAAGGGGGTGACCGGGGGGGTGGATGCCCATGGGATTGGCGCCGACGGGTTCGGCGACGACGATAACTCATCGGATTCGCGGGAAGGAACAAACGAAGGACATCGCCGCGGGCAGCACTTGGTTGTGGCCACCACCCGCCCGGAGACCATGCTGGGGGATACGGCGGTGGCGGTGCATCCCGAGGACGAACGCTACCGGCACTTGGTGGGCCGGCAAGTGGTCCTGCCCCTGACGGGACGGACCATCCCCATCATTGCCGATGACTATGTGGACCCCGAATTCGGCAGCGGTTGCGTGAAGATCACCCCGGCCCACGACTTCAACGACTACGCCGTGGGCGAGCATCATGGCCTTCCGATGATCAACATCCTCACCGAAGACGCCCGTATTAATGACAACGCCCCCCCCGCCTATCGCGGTCTGGACCGTTTCGAGGCCAGAAAAAGGATCGTAGGGGATCTGGAACAGGCGGGGCTCCTGGCCGAGACCCGCCCCCATCGCCTCATGGTGCCCCGGGGGGACCGCTCCCGTTCCGTCATCGAGCCGTTCCTCACCGACCAGTGGTTCGTCAAGGTCGGTCCCTTGGCCGAACCCGCCATTCGGGCGGTGGAAGACGGCAGTATTCGATTTGTCCCCGATAACTGGAAAAACACCTATTTCGAATGGATGCGCAACATCCAGGACTGGTGCATCAGCCGCCAGATCTGGTGGGGTCATCGCATCCCGGCCTGGTACGATGACAAAGGCCTCGTCTATGTGGGGCGCGGTGAAACCGAAGTGCGCATGAAATACGGGATCGTCTCCGAGATAAAACTTACCCAAGACCCGGATGTGCTGGATACCTGGTTCTCCTCGGCCCTGTGGCCCTTCTCCACCCTGGGCTGGCCGGAACAAACCGAACGCCTGGCTACCTTCTATCCCACCAGCGTCTTGGTGACCGGTTTCGATATCATCTTCTTCTGGGTGGCCCGCATGATCATGATGGGGCTGAAATCCATGGGGGACGTACCTTTCCGGGAGATCTATATCCACGGTCTCGTCCGGGACGCCGACGGCAACAAGATGTCGAAATCCAAGGGCAATATCCTGGACCCCCTGGATCTCGTGGACGGCATCGACCTCGAACGGCTGGTGGTCAAGCGCACCACCGGGCTCATGCAACCGGAGCTGGCCCCCAAGATCGAAGCCGCCACCCGCCGTCAGTATCCGGACGGGATCCCGGCCTTCGGCACCGACGCCCTGCGGTTCTCCTTTTGTTCTCTCGCCTCCACCGGCCGGGATATCCGTTTCGATCTGGGGCGGGTGGAGGGCTACCGGAATTTTTGCAACAAGCTTTGGAACGCCGCCAGATTCGTACTGATGCACACGGAAGATAAGGACTTCGCCCCAGGCACGGATGGTCTGCAGCCGGGTACTGCCGAGCGCTGGATCCTGTCTCTTCTCCAGGATGTCACGGACACGGCGCACGAAGCCATCGCCCAGTACCGGTTCGATCGGATGGCCCAGGTCCTCTACGAATTCATCTGGAACGAGTATTGCGACTGGTATCTGGAACTGGCCAAGCCGGTTCTTTTAGATAGCGAAACCGACGAGGAGGTACTGCGGGGAACCCGCCGCACCCTGGTCCACGTACTGGAGACCACCCTTCGGCTAATCCATCCCATTATGCCCTTCATCTCCGAAGCGATCCGGCAACGCATCGCGCCGCTCGCGGGGGTGAGTGGGGAAAGCATCATGTTGCAAGACTATCCCAGGGTCGCCGATGAACTGCGCGATCCGGAGGCGGTGGCTGAGATCGACTGGGTCAAGGGCTTCGTGCTTGGGGTGCGCAGGATACGGGGCGAGATGAATATCCCGCCGGCTAAGCGGGTACCGGTATTGCTGCGCCAGGAGGTCGCCGGGGAAGGGCAAGAGGGCATCGCCGAAACCCGCCGACGCCTTGCCGAACATCATCGGGCCCTGACGACCCTGGCCCGCATCGAATCCATCGCCTGGCTGGAAGTGGGCGCCGCCCCGCCGGAGTCGGCCACCAGCCTGCTGGGGGATCTGGAACTTCGCATTCCCGTGGCGGGTTTGATCGACGTCGAGGCCGAAACGGCGCGCCTTGGAAAGGAAATCGCCAAAATGGTGCAGGAACTGACACGCAGCCAGGGTAAATTGGAGAACCCGAATTTCGTGGACAAGGCCCCGCCCGAGGTGGTGGCAAAGGAACGGGTCCGGGTGGCGGAACTGGTGGGGGCGATCGGGAAGCTGGAGGGCCAGCGGGCGCAACTGGGGAGACTTGCGGGATGATCCCGCCATACCCGCGCATAAGTAATTCTACTTTGTCACATTTGTGCCGCTCGCTATCGCCATCGATATCGCTATCGAAAAGGCGTTCCGGAAAAATCGAACGCGATGGCGATGGCGATGGCGATAGCGACGTGGCACGTCGCAACGATTCCGCTACTCGCCCCCGAGCCCGGTTGTCCGGGTTTGAAATTTGCCGTTGGCGTTCTTTTTGCCCCGAAGGGGCTATTCGGTCAATCTGACAAAGTAGAAGTAAACGCCCGACTTTTCCGAGAGCCGTCGATTGAAGATGAAACCCCGCGCCCCATGACCGCCGCCAAGAATTCCACCCTAATGCCCGCCGTATCGGCGCTCTTTCAGCTCCAGGAGCGGACCTGGGCGGCCAAGACCCCCCAGGAACTGGCCTTTATTGCGGTCAACGAGACCCACATGCTGGCGCCCTACCGTCAGGCCGTCCTCTGGATACAGGGCCAGGGGGTGGTGGCGGTCTCCGGCATTCCGGTACCGGAGAAAGATGCGCCGTTTATCCAGTGGGTTCGCCGCCTTGCCGCCAGGCTGGTCGCCGAGGAAGGCGAGCTGACCCGTCCAATTTCCCCCCGCGACCTTGTCCGGGAAGAGGCCGAGGAATGGCGCAATTGGTTGCCGGAAAGCGGCCTGATCCTGTTCCTCGCTACGCCTTCCCACAACGACGCCAAGCGGTTCGGGCTGTTGCTGATGGCCCGTGACGGGGCCTGGCCGCCGGCCACCGTGTGGTTGCTCGGCCACCTGGCGGGCACCTATAGCCATGCCTGGGGTTCGTTGGCGGGGACGGGCCAATCGGCATTGGCCGGTTTGTTATCGAAGGGGCCATGGAAGGGGCTGTCCAAGCGGTGGCTGTTGGGTATCCTGATACTGGTCGTGACCGCGCTCGCCTTTCTGCCCGTTCCGCTCACCGTCCTGGCCCCGGCCGAGATCGTCCCGGTCTCTCCCATCGTGATACGCTCGCCCCTGGAAGGCGTGGTGGACCGTATCCGGGTTCGTCCCGATCAGAAGGTCACCAAGGACAGTCCCCTGTTCGATCTCGATAGAACGACCCTGGACAGCCGACTCGAAGTGGCGCAAAAAACCTTGCAAACAGTCGAGGCCGAATACCGCCAAACCGCCCAACAGGCCATGGTGGAGCAGCGCAGCAAGGCCCGGCTCGCCATCCTGAAAGGCAAGGCCGACGAACATCGGGCGGAGATCGCGCACCTGCGGGCGCTGATTGCCCGGAGCCGCGTCACGGCACCCCGGGATGGCATCATCCTCCTAGATGACCCCACTGAGTGGATCGGTCGGCCCGTGGTGGTGGGGGAGCGGGTGATGATGTTGGCCGATGAATTCGATGCCGAGGTGGAGGCCTGGGTCTCCATCGGAGACGCCATTGCGCTGGCCCCCGGCGCGCCGGTGACGGTCTTCCTGAATGCCGATCCCCTGCACGCCGTGCGGGCGCGGCTGCGCACCTTCAGTTACGAGGCCGCGCCGCGTCCCGATGGCAGTTTCGCCCACCGGGTTCGAGCCACCCTGGCGGAGACGGAAGGCCGGCGGCGGATTGGGCTGCGCGGAACAGCGCGCCTGACGGGGCGGCGTGTTGCCCTGGTCTATTGGATCTTCAGGCGACCCTGGGCGGCGATACGGCGGACGTTGGGGGTGTAGAAACGCCGGGTTGCGTCATTATTCCCACACCTATTGCTCATCCCATTCGAGATCGTGTTTGGGTAGGAACAAGCGCGTATTTCATCAGGGGACGCTACCCCTCCACCAACATGGACGTACTATTCCTTCAAGAAACGAATCACTTTAGACATACTTCGTCCAACATAAGTAGGACTAATTTCAATCAGTCAAACTGATATGTTTTGACCCGTCAACCCTAGTGGTCTATCAATCTAATAACTTTG
>CAZQHJ010000150.1:0-5360 GCA_964593225.1 uncultured Thiotrichales bacterium | reverse complement strand
TCTCTAAAACCAAAACTTCATTGACCGTTGCACTTCGAAGTTGAATCCGCGTTCCTTTTCAGGGAAGAAAATCGGGAAATATTGGAGTGGACGCAAGAGATCATGGAGACCTGGCGGGACAATCTCGCGGGGGTGAACCTGGCCGCGGTAATACCTTTCCGGGGCGGAACTCGACAGAGCGAACCTTCAGGCCGCAAACCTCTCCGGGGCGGAGTTTTATGGAACGAACCTTTCCCGGGTGGATCTTTGGAGCGCGAATCTCTCGGGGATCGAAAGCTGGAAAAGTATCGCCTCCATCCAGGGGGCCAACATCCTGCACGTGGAATCCCCGCCCGAGGGATTCCGGGCGTGGGCACTGGAGAAGGGGGCCGTGGAGATGGATCCGGATATGTGGAAGAAGTCCGTGAAATAAGCCGGAATGAGCGCTGGGATCACTCTACCGTTACAAAACGGTGACAAATGGGCGGTGGAGAACGGAGGTGTCGAATCACTGTCGGATTTAAGTCTGAACTACTACATTTCATAGCCTCTTACGGTTGCTTCAATATATCCCCCGCCTCATTGCGGACGGTTACCCCCACCGGGATGCCATTTTTAACGCTAGCGGTAACCACACAGAAATCCTCGAATAGTCCAAGGCAACGTTTGAGCCGCTCTGACTGTTCGGCCTCGCCGCTCACCGTGATGTTTACATCCATGTTGCCGACACGCATCCGTTTTTTCTCGTCGCGGACCATCACGCAGGTGATCTCCGTTTGTGCGCTGCTGTCAGGGGGTTCGTGTTTGCCGATGCAAAACATGAGGCTCGCGGTCAGGCAATTTCCCACTGCCGCCGCCAGTATACGGGAGGCATTCGGGCCTCGTTGCTGCCCTAAGGGCGCGGGTTCGTCCATCAATAGTTCGTCGGGCTGGGGCCAATCGAACTTTACTTTGTATTCGAATCCTTCCAAATGTTCCATCCGGATCGTAAAACGGCCTACCTCATCGGGGATTGTTTTATCAGACATTATTTTTCTCCTGTTGTCATTCTCAAGATCTAAAAAATGGTCCGTTCGAAGTATAGGGTTTGTGTGTAGTAGTTCAGAGTCAATCCGGCACCCGAGTTCAAAAAGTAGCGGGTCGCCGGTTTAGAGCGTGTCTAAAAATTCCCGGTCGTCACGAGGCGGCGGCCCGATTTCGCGACTTGTGCAACGCAGCGGTCCACAATTCGGGGGCCGTCGCAGTAGACCGGGGATTTTTTAGACACGCTTTTAGAGGGCAGTGTCCGCCAACCACCGAAACCATCAGAGAAAACCCTCCTGCTTCATACTAACGAACCGATCATGAAACATAAAGCCGGGCTATCGAATCCGGCCGAAGCACTCGAAAACGTTTCCAAGGCTTGCCGGATTAAGGTTCCGCATCATGGGCATCCCTCCACCCACCGCCGGGCTAACCCAAGGCTATTGATCACGCAATCGTTGATTCCGATCCCGAAATAGGCGTTGGAATTCAGATAAAGCCCCGGATAGGTTGCGATCCGTTCATGGATTGCCCGGACGTTGGCCAGGTGCCCCACCGAATAGTTGGGAATGCCGCGTTCCCAGCGCTTGATGAAAACCGTGGAAGGCGCGTCGTCGACGCCCATGGTGTTCCGTATCCCCGCCCGCGCGATGTCGATCAATCCCGATTCATCCCCCAGGGCAAGCTCGGGGTTTCTCTGCCCGCCGATGAGCACGCGCACGGATTTTTGCCCATCCGGCGCCCGGCCCGGGAAGATCGCGCTGTCCCACAACACGCCAAGGATCCGCTCTCTCGCGCCGGTGGTCGTGAGCAGACCGAAACCATTCAGGGGGTACGCCAGGTCTTTGTAGCCGAAACCGACCACGGCAACGGGGGGATAGGCAATGGCGCGGAGTCTATTGGCGAGCGCTCGATCCAGGGGGTCCATGAGTTCCGCGCTGACATAGGATGGCGTCGCCAGGATGACGCTCTCGGCCTCGAACTCGGTCTCCCGACCCGCTGCCCTTGCCGTGAGGCGGTAGCCGGCATCCCTGCGCGTGAGCCTTGTTACCGGCGCGCCCGTATGAAATTCCACCGGCAGGGTTGTCGTCAAATGCTCGGCCAGATGCTCGACAAAGGCGCTGACCCCACCGCGAAAACTCATCAACACCCCGCCCGGTCCCGCCTCCTTTCTGCGTTTCCTTATCATGCCCCGAAAGAGTCCGCCATAGTCCTTTTCCAATTCGACGACGGCGGGAAAGGCGGCATTGACCGAGAGCCGGTCCGGCGTGGAGGCATGGATGCCCGCCGATAGGGCATCCAGGAAGACGTCGGTAAAGCGGCACCCGACCCGGCGATAGCCGAACGCCCGCAGGCTCTCGTCTTCGTCGTCTTTTTTGGGTGGAATAAAAACCTCCCCCAGCACCCGCAGCTTGTCCCGAGCCGAGAGCAGCCCGGTGCGCAAAAAAGCCGGCGGCGAATCCGGTAGTTTGTGGAGCCCATCGGTGAAGACATAGCGAATGCGCGCGGCATCCTCGCTTCGCAGCAAAAGCGCCTCCGCGCCGCTGTCTCTGACCAGATCCAGGGTCTGCTCGCGATTGGAGAGAAAGCCGTTGGGACCGGCCTCGAACAGGAAACCGTCCCGGTGCGCGGTTTGCATGGTCCCGCCGAGGCGCGTTTCTTTCTCGAAAATGGCGACGCGACTGCCGGGAGAGTGCCTCTTGATGAAAAAGGCCGTGGCCAGCCCGCTGATGCCGCCGCCGATGATGGCGGCCTGGTATGTTTGTGGGGTTTCGGACGAAGTATCCACGCCCTGGTTTGGCATTTTTTTATTCCTCGTCTTGAACTGCGGTTCGGTAGGTTTTCAGGTAAACGCACTCGTACCCGAATGTGCGCCATAACCGTTCGACAAAGTTTTCCGGAACAGAGGTAAAGGCTTCACTGGTGAACCGAGGACCCTGGTCGGTGTTGAAGCGCTCGGGTTTTCCGCGGAACGCCAGCGCTCAGAGCGTGTCTACAAAGAGCGCCACCTGGTCGAATACTTTAATGGAATTCCGCCGGGTCTTCTCGCGGTTCGATAAATGGCCGAAAAACTTCATGAATTTTGTACGCTTCTCCGCCGCTTTCATACGGCTCCGCTGAAATGTCAACAGAGCCTAAGCCTGTTTCTCTGCTCTAACAAGTCGTCGTCGATATTTATCGTTGTTTGCATGGATAATTCTCCGCAAATTCCCGCTATTCTTACGTGGTTTGTCTACCTTCTTTCAGGGGGGGTCCTTGCCCCCTACCCATTCCCGCTTTGAAGCCGCCTTATCTCATCCCGAATCGCCGCTGCTTCTTCGAACTCCAGGTTCTCCGCATGTTTGAACATCTTGGCCTCCAGCTCCGCCAGGGTCCGCTTGCGCCTTTCCGGCGAGTGGGCCACGTATTCCACTTCCGGCTCGGCCACCCCCATGGGCGCCCCCACGAGCGAGGGCCTTGCCGCTCCCGGGTCCCCGCTACGGGCGCCTTCCATAATGTCGGCAATGCGCTTCTCGATGCCCCGGGGCACGATGCCGTGTTTCCGGTTGTAATCCATCTGTTTCTGGCGGCGCCGTTCGGTCTCGCCCATGGCGCGGGCCATGGAGCCGGTCTCCTTGTCCGCGTACAGGATGGCCTTGCCGTGGATGTTGCGGGCCGCGCGCCCGATGGTCTGGATGAGGGAGCGCTCGGAACGCAGGAACCCCTCCTTGTCGGCGTCCAGGACCGCCACCAGGGAGACCTCGGGCATATCCAGCCCCTCCCGCAAGAGGTTGATGCCCACCAGCACGTCGAATGTTCCCAGGCGGAGATCCCGGATGATCTCTACCCGCTCCACGGTCTCGATATCCGAATGCAGATAACGCACCCTGACATGGTGCTCGGCCAGATAGTCGGTCAGGTCCTCGGCCATGCGCTTGGTGAGGGTGGTCACCAACACCCGTTCCTCGGCGGCGACCCGCGACCGGATCTCCGAGAGGAGATCGTCCACCTGGGTGGCCACGGGGCGCACTTCTACCTGCGGGTCCACCAGCCCCGTGGGGCGCACCACCTGTTCCACCACCTGTCCCGCGTGTTCCTCTTCGTAGGGACCGGGGGTGGCGGAGGTAAAAAGGGTCTGGGGCGCGAGATTCTCGAATTCCTCGAAGCGCAGGGGTCGGTTATCCAGGGCCGAGGGCAGGCGAAACCCGTACATCACCAGGTTTTCCTTGCGGGACCGGTCGCCTTTGTACATGGCCCCCACTTGGGGCACCGTCACGTGGCTCTCGTCGATGACCAAGAGGGCGTTGGCGGGGAGGTAATCGAAGAGAGTCGGGGGGGGCTGGCCGGCGGAGCGCCCGGAGAGGTAGCGGGAGTAGTTTTCGATCCCCTTGCAGTAGCCGAGTTCGGCCATCATCTCCAGATCGAACCGGGTGCGCTCCCCCAGCCGCTGGGCCTCCACCAATTTGTTGGCTTCCTCAAGCTCGGCCAGGCGGTCCCGGAGTTCCGCCTTGATGTGCTCCACGGCCGCCAGCACCGTCTGGCGGGGGGTGACGTAGTGGCTCTTGGGGTAGATGGTGAACCGTGGGACCCGCCGGGTGACCACGCCGGTGAGGGGGTCGAAGAAGGAGAGGTTCTCTATCTCGTCGTCGAAGAGCTCCACCCGCGCGGCATCCCGCTCGGATTCGGCGGGATAGATATCGATAACATCGCCTCGCACCCGGTAAGTACCGCGCTTTAACTCGGTGTCGTTGCGGGTGTATTGGATCTCGGCGAGCCGGCGCAGGAGGTTGCGTTGGTCGATGCGCTCGCCCCGCACCATATGCAGGACCATGGAGTGATAGGATTCCGGATCCCCCAGGCCGTAGATGGCCGAGACGGTGGCGACGATGAGGGCGTCTTCCCGCTCCAGCAGGGCCTTGGTGGCCGAGAGGCGCATCTGCTCAATGTGGTCGTTGATGGCGGCGTCTTTTTCGATGTAGAGGTCGGAGGCGGGGACATAGGCCTCGGGCTGGTAGTAGTCGTAATAGGAGACGAAGTATTCCACGGCGTTGTGGGGGAAGAACGCCCGCATCTCCCCATAGAGCTGGGCTGCTAGGGTCTTGTTGGGGGCCAGGATCAGGGTGGAACGCTGGACGGCGGCCACCACGTTAGCGATGGTGAAGGTCTTCCCGGAACCGGTGACCCCCAGCAGGGTCTGATGGGCAAGGCCGTCTTGGAGACCCTTGATGAGGGCTTTGGCGGCAGGTCCCTGGTCGCCGGCGGGTTCGAAGTCGGCCTGGAGTCGGAATGGAGTTGGCATGGGTGCGTGTCGGTGTATTATCTGAGGCTCTTATCGAATTCCAGGTTGATCGACAAGAAAGAGTTCAAGTAGAGACTCC
>CAZQHJ010000149.1:0-5389 GCA_964593225.1 uncultured Thiotrichales bacterium | reverse complement strand
GGCATGTAAACAAACTCCAGTATCCTAAATTATCAGATTGACGAACCACTAGGGCCGGGATGACCATCCGGAAACGGCGCTCTCTGATGTATTTGGTGGGGAAACCCGCCTGTTCCAGGGCCGCGATGTAGCCGGGCCGCCACTCCACCGGCCAACCAAGCCGCGCAGGCGCAGCCACACACCGCCGTCATAGGTATCGGCCTCGGCGACGGCATACCTTTTGGAAAATGGGATCGATTTGCCGAGGGGCTTGCCCCCGGGGTTCTCGTGTAGCGGGATATCCCCGATGCCGGCGGTGATTACGGCCCCCGGAATGGTGGCGCCATGCCCTCTGCCAGCAGTCCATTTGCGGAAAAGCCCGTCGGTACAGGTGTTTTCGGTGTCCGCCGCCCGGGCGATGGCGGGTAGGGAAAAGAGCAAAATGGCCAATAGTAGCAAAAGGCATTTTTGCCGCGTTTCTGGCGTCCTCGTGCGAGGGTTTGCATGGAACATGCTCGAAAAACAATGTATTGAGTTCAAAATAAGTCGCCTTCTCCGTTATTCGGCAGGTTTGCCGGATGACTGGGGAGGCGAGACGAGTGGCTTGGTTCGCGAGACAAGCCATGGGGCTCGCCCGACGGATGGCCTGTCTCGCGAGACCGGCGGCTTGTCCGGCCAGACAGGGCATCCGGCTCGCCAGACAGCTCATTGGTCTCGCGAGCCCAAGACCCGGGCTCGTCATACCAGCGGCTGGGCTGGCGAGACAGGCTACGGGACAGGCGGGCCGGACGAGCGGGGAGCGTCGCCCAATGGCCGGTTGCGCGCGCCACGGGGCGTTCCAAACCGATCCCTCGCGGGATCGATAATCTTGTTTTGGAAATCTGTCGAAGAGTCGGATTTCCTCAAGAAATCCACTCTTGTGGCACAAGCTTCTTTCCATGCCGCCACTCCTCGACCAAATGTATGTCAGGGATGTTTCGCCATATATCCGGGCCGGCATGATCCAACACCAACGCTTGCAGTAAATCGGACGATTGTCGAACAACGTCGGCGATTGTCTTGAATACCTTTTGTACAGCTTCGATATCCTCGTCTTTCAACACCGGTTCCGGCTCTTCATCGTCAGTATCCGGTGTGGTCAAGCGGCGTGGGAAATAGACTTGACTGGGTTGATCGTAGACGAGAAACGAAGGGACAGGGCTCGGCGGATTTTTCAGGAAGAACTGTTGGAGCGCCAGGGAAACCGCCACGTGATAGGCGAGCCAGTTCGCCCCGCTGCCGATCTCCCAAAGGTAGTCTTCGCGTTTCCCCCTCTTTATCTTGACGGTCAAATCCGCGATGGAGAGTTCAATGGGCTCATTGGCGAATTCCGCGTCGAGTCCGGGCAAAAGCCGCCCCGCGAAAAGCGCGATTTTATCCAGGGCGCGTCTCTTTCTGTTGGTAATTTCCCTTTCCGAAATTTTCTCCCTCAGATCTTTTTCCCGTTGCTCCAGCTCCACGACCTCCCCGGCAAGCGCGCTGTCCCGGCCAAGGGCTTGATGCATTTCCAGGCCTTTCTCGACGCGTCCCAGAAACCGCGCGATATGGGATTGCCTGAAACTGATTTGTTCGGCCTCTTTCGAGCGCGCCTCAAGCGCCTTTTTTCGCGCGGCGATGCCCTTGAGACTTTCGGTAGCCAAGGCGATTTCCTCCTTGACACGGACCATCTCCCGATCGAACGCCGCCGGCAGCGGTGTTTGCCCCGCGTGCCGGACGGTGGCTTCGATGTCCTCCAGGGAGGCCAGGAGTTCAGCGACCTTTCCGTCTGTTTGGAGAGGATGATTGCACACGGGGCAGGAATGGCTTTCGTCTTTGAGTCCGTGGAGCCATTTGGAAACGGCTAGGCGATCACGCTGAATCGAAAGGGCGTCCTTGAACCGCGTTGCGTTTTCCTGCAATTTTAACATCTCGGCAAGACGACGACGGAACTTGCCAAGCTGTGTGCTTACAGTGAATTCTTCCTTTCCAAGCGCAACGAGTTCCTTGCTCGCTTCCTCGATCCCCTCGGCGCTCGGTGTTCCATCGGGCTCCTGTTCGATCACCCTTTCCATGATGGTAATCAGCGCATCTCGATTCGCATCGGTGGCAATCGGTTGATCGATGAGGCCGTATTCGCGCGCCCGCACTGCCCAGGCCCGAAGCTCGGCGAGTTTAACACCATCGGGTTTTTCGACACCGACATCTTCGAAGTACTCGAGGCTTACGATGTCGTCCGGTTTCATCGTTAGTAGATGGTAGAGAAACCGTGTTGCCTGCAGAGAAAAGCCACGGTAGGAACCGGGAACGTTCGTTGATCGTTTCCCCTCCCCGGCCTGCGTCTTTGATGACTTCTTCTTAGCCATGCGTATATTCCGGTCGAGGTTTGTGGCTAAATCACCCAAGGCGATCACTTCGGAGCGCTTTAAACCCGCACCAAATCCAACACCTGAACCTGATAAGCCGTTAGAGCTACTTGAATTCCGTCCCGCAACAGGTTGCGGGCGAGGATTGGATGCGACCATAGCGGTCGATCCGGTGTCGATGAAAACAGATCCTTGACCTGCAATTGTGTATCGGGCCCCGTTGCAACAATCGACTCGATCCATGCCCGGGCGCGAGCACCCAAACCGAATTGCCCGGATTGGCCGTCGCCATGGTTAATGTTGGAGAACACCATCAGCGGGCAGCGATTTTCCGATGCCCGTTTCTCGAATGCCACGATGGGTACCGGGCCGCCATGGGGAATCAGGCGTTTGCGTTCGGAGCACCCCAATTCCGGCCTCTCCCGCCGTAAGCGCCCCGCCTTCGATACCCAAGCGTCCAATTCCAGATTTTCAGGGGCAAGCTGTTGGGTTCGCGCCTGCCAAAGCGTGGGGATGCCCCCTTTCATCTTGAAACGCAATTTCCTGCTTTCACCGTATTCGTCACCGGCCAGCGTAGTCATCGGGCCACCCAGGAACAGCATGGTAATTACTGCATTACCGAACTCGCGCAGGTTTGCTTGAACAAAGTTTTTATTCTTGCATTCGTCATGGTTACCGGCCCGGGAGAATTCGGTAAAGAAGGTTATGCCCCGGCATTCGTCATGGTTACCGGTCCCAGAGAACTCCGTGAAATACGGGTTCTCGTATACCGACCAAATAGCTTCTACATCACGATGGGAAAATCCTTGCAAAATGGCCTCGTACCACTTTGCTTGGATCACGTCTCCGACATTGGCGGCAAACCGTTTTCGTTCAGGATCGTGCTCCTCGTGAAACAAGATGAGGCCCTCGAATCCGGGGCGTAACGCCCGCGCCTTTTTCTCTACCCAGGGAATCGTCTGGGTGAAAAATTCCACCGGCATCCCGTAACTGTGGTCGATACGGAAACCATCCACGCCCAGTTTTACGGTCGCCCACAGCATCGCGTTGCCGATATAGTCCAAGACCTTCCAGTTTTGCTTTTGTTCCCTCGGTACATGCCAGCGCTTTTCTCCGGCATGCCCGCCGTGGTTGATGTGCTTGGTGTCGCACCAGCAATCTCCCGCCCAATCCGGGGAATAGGTCTCATTGACATCGTTGGCGCCGTTTGGATCATATTTGCCGGAAGCATTTTTTGTCGCGAACATCCAGGGAAAGATGTACTCGGCATACAGGGCCAGCTCTGTGCCCGCATACCGCTTTTTACGCTTCTCGACTTCGGCTAGCTGAAACTCATCGATCGCAATTTGTTTGTAACATCCACGCTTGACAACATCCTCATCCTCGAAGAAATCGCGAAAGATATAATTATGCCCCACATGATTCGGCGCAATGCCGAAGACGACCTTCATTTCCCGCGCATGCGCGGCCGTTACAAACTCCTTCATCTTTCGATTGGCTTCAGTATGCCGCCGGTCCGTATCCGAAACGTCAATCTGATCTGCCTCACGCAACAGTTCGGGATCGATAGAAAACCAGTCCGTGCTGGCATAATCACTGCCAGCGGTATCATTTGGTCGCCCGCCCCAAAAATCACTCCGATATGGCGTTTGAATCCACAGACAGTTCACCCCCGCCTGCTCCATCTTGTCCAGGGTGTATGCGGATTCCGGGCCATCCAACATATCGTCCATGGTGGAAATTTCGTCCGAGTCCAGTCGGGCGTTCACCTTGTCAATGGGTATTTGGCGAACGTAAAGCGAATCGACCGCCGGTACGGATACGCGCCAGTTCACATCTTTCCCTACCCATATCTCTTCTCCGGAACCGTAGCGAACGAAGGCGGTGGCAGTGTAAGTGCCGGGCATCGTCAATGGCAGTGCCACGGTGAACGCGTATCGATGATCATCCGATGGATCAACCGGATTCATCGCGATCTTGCGAAATACATGCGGCGCGTCACTGCCAAGATTGGTCCATAAAAAAGCCTCTGGCGTAGCGTTGACCGATGCGTCGTCCGGGGTAAAACCAACGCCGAACGAAATCTCCTTACCTAACTTAGCATCCACGATATCCGTCCCTGGCCGCAGGTTTTGGGTTCCAAATGTAATCATCATGCGTTTACCTTTTTTCCACGAGTCATCGTACCCGTCTATGATACAGACCTGTTTTCTCGGCGCTCCATTCGTGGATCAAGCCTGTGGGTTGCATCCCCTGGGAGATTGCGGGTTCGCCTGACGGTTCCCCAGTAAAAATTGGTTCGGTGACTTCTTTTCCAAATCCGTCTTCGAAATCCGTGAGATCATGGGTGTCCCAAAATGGGTCAAACCCTTGGATTGAATCGATTCTTGGAATTTTACTGTGTGATTCATGTTGGAATAATGTGTCAATACACTTCGTCATGCGTACCGACATCAATCAGGAGAATGTCATCCTTATTCTCGTTTTTCATCCTCTACAAAGTCGAAGACAATTCGCAGATTGTATCCGACACTACATGCCCATGAACCCGATAACTTCCCCTTGAGCTTATGGGTTCCCAGATGGGGAAGGAACGGATCTTCGATCAAGTCTCTCAGCGTTTTTTCGATGTCGGCCCTGAGCGTTGGAGTTTTCCTGATCGCCCGTTTGGACGCTCGGATGAAGGTACTGCTCCAGATAAGCCTTCTCATCGGTCAATCGCTGCCATGAGATCATCTACTGTGCCGGTTTCTATTTCACCCCTGGCATACTCTTCCCTTGCCGCCTGGATGTTGCGTGAGATGGAATCCCGCCTGGATTCGATCAATCTGCGGCGAATAATCCCGATAAGGTTTTCTTGTTGCGCAGTCGGCAGCGATCCAACCATATCCAATGCCTCATGGAATCCAATGGATTGATAACCGGTCATCTCGAACCTCTTTATTTTGATGATCTCGCGCAGCGAAATCACTGTTTCGCCAAATCTTCCAACACCCGCCGAAACTCCACCGGCATCACCTTGACGAACC
>CAZQHJ010000148.1:0-5392 GCA_964593225.1 uncultured Thiotrichales bacterium | reverse complement strand
TTCTATTAAGAAACAAGTTTAACATCCCAATTTATTTTGTGGATAGACCACTAGGAGGCAAGAGATGTCATATGAGAGCTTAGGTCATTCCAAATGGGACTGTAAATACCATGTGGTTTTCGTGCCCAAGTATAGGAAGAAGGTGCTGTATGGGAAGATACGGCGTTTTTTGGGTCCGGTATTCCACGAATTGGGGGAGCGGAAACGGAGCAAGATAGTGGAAGGTCATATGGTAAGTGACCATGTGCACATGCTGATACAAATACCGCCGAAATATCCGGTTTCGCATGTAATCGGTTACATGAAGGGTAAGAGTGCAATAGTAGTAGCACGGCAGTTCAGTGGAAGGAAAAGGAATTTCAATGGAGAAAGCTTTTGGGCCAGAGGATACGCGGTATCGACGGTTGGGTTCGAGGAGGAACAGATACGGAAATACATTTTAAACCAGGAGCATATGGATAGGGGCGACCCGAATGAGGGCGGTGGGTTCTAAATTCTAAGGTAGATTATCCAATTGGCAGCCCTCGGGGCTGCTCACAACCATCAAGCCCCCCCTTTGCGGGGGGGGTATGACTATGATGGGCGCGGTCGGAAAGCGACTCCCATGATGGGCACGGCGCTTTGCGCCTTTGCCCATCCTACAACCCCTTCAGAGCACGCAGGTTGGGGTGAGCGGAGCGAACCCCAACAATGGCGTTACAGTTAATTTACCGGTGGTATTTTCTTTCTTGTTCGTAAAGCGCACAAGCGCCGGCCTGGGGCGGCTGGTGGGTCCTCTAAAAGACCTCCCGCCGATACTGGTGTCGGTCCGTGAAGACGCGAAGGAAAGTCAGCAACACGACCCCCACCGTCCCGAGGGCGGTGGCCGAGGCCACCAGGAACATGATCACGATCTGATACTTGACGGCCTGGATGGGCGCCATGCCGGAGACTAGTTGACCGGTCATCATGCCGGGCAGGCTGACGATGCCCACCACCATCATGGCATTGATGCTCGGCAACATGCCCGTCTGGACGGCGTGTCGGACGGTTCCGCGGGCGGCCTCCCAACGGCTCGCCCCCAGGGCGAGTAAGGATTCGATGGGTTCGCGGCGGGTCGCGAGGGATTCGGTGAAGGTGCTGAGCCCGAGGGAAATCCCGTTGAGGGCGTTCCCGAGCACCATGCCCAAGAGTGGAATGGCATACTGTGGCCGATACCAGGGAATGTCTTGCAGGATGGCGAACAAGGCAAAGGATGTGACGATCCATGCGCTTGCCCACATGGCGATGAGGGTGTCTATCCAAATGCCGGGATAGCGCCGTTGGTTGTTGCCTGCGGCGGTGAGGCTGGCGATCACCGTCATGACCGCCCCCAAACCCACCACGACATACCAACGCTCCCAGCGAAACACCCACTCCAATACCAGCCCCACCAGCAAGAGCTGGCCGACGGTCCGTGCGCCGGCGATGAGCAGCAGCCTTTCCATCCGCAGGTGCAGCGCCACCGAGATCGCGCCATTGATGACGAGCAGGAGGGTGGCCAATGCCACCTGCCAGTAGGTGAGTTCGATGTATTCGGACATTTTCGTAGTGGGGAATCAGTGGGAGAGCACGCCATCGCGGATAGGGAAGAGGGACGTGGAAACCCGTTCGATCTGTTGGCGGTCGTGGGTGACCCAGCAGGTTGCCCGGGCTTCGTTGGGTTCGCCGAACCAGTCCGCCACCAACGCCTCGACCCGCTCGGTCATCTCGCTGTCCAATGCCGCGGTGGGTTCGTCCAGGAGCAGGATGTGAGGGTCCAGTTGTATCGCCCGCAATAATGCCGTCAATTGCGCTTCGCCCCCCGAGAGATCGGACCCTCGTTTGGTCAGGAACGCCGCCGACCGGCCCAGTGATTCGAGCCACCCGACGATTCGCCGCCGATGGAACCGTCGGCCTTGATGGACCCCCAGGGAGAACGGCTGGCGGAGGATGTCTTCCACCGTCCCCTCCGGCAGTGCGGACCGTTGGGGTAGAAACATCACCTGGCTGCGGAACCTGGGGACTTCATTGCCCGGCACGATGTTGCCGCGCCAACGGATTTCCCCGGCGTCGATGGCGTCCAGCATGGCGAGGGCGCGCAGCAGCACGGTCTTGCCGCTACCGGAAGGGCCGATCAGGGCCCATCGTTGACCGGTCCGAATCGAGAGCGAAATATCGCTGAATAACCGGCGATCGGCGACCCTTCGACCGATACCAATGGCTTCTAACATAAGGCGAACGACTCGAATCTTTTCTGTATTGATGATGCGTTGACGACGGTGTGTATCGACCGGAATGAAAAATCCCTTCTCGGACGCGCTCTAATATAGGGTTGCCCTGCGAGAACTGTTATAATTCCGAAATTTGGGAACCATTGGAGCGACAGACAGACTATGTGCGGTATCGTTGGCGCGGTTGCGGAAAGGGACGTTGTACCTATTTTGCTGGAAGGCCTGCGTCGATTGGAATACCGCGGCTACGATTCGGCCGGTCTTGCCGTCCTGGATAATCCCATCCCCCGTAATACCGCTCGAATCCGACGGGTCCGCGCGCCAGGGAACATATCCCAACTTGCGCAACGCCTGAATACCCATCCCCTTGCCGGGACCATCGGCATTGCCCACACACGTTGGGCCACCCACGGCATACCCAGCGAGTTCAACGCCCATCCCCACATCTGCCGAGGTCGGGTCGCGGTGGTGCACAATGGGATCATCGAAAATCACCAGGCCCTGTGGGAGAAGCAGGTAGCGCTTGGGTATCGGTTTACGTCCGATACCGATACCGAAGTGATTGTCCACCAGATCGACCACTACCTGGAACAGGGCAAAGACCTGCCGGCGGCGGTGTCTGCGGCAGTCGGCGACCTCGAAGGCGCCTATGCGCTGGGTGTGATGGGCGCGGCAACCACCGACTGCCTCGTGGCGGCGCGCCGGGGCAGCCCGCTGGTCGTGGGTTTCGGCATCGGCGAGCATTTCATCGCCTCGGATGTAGCGGCGCTGATTCCCGTTACCCGTCGGTTTGCTGCCCTGGAAGACGGCGATGTGGCGGTGTTGCACCGTAAGAACGTCCGTATCTTCGATGGGGCAGGGATCGAGGTGCAACGTCCGCAACTGCTGAGTGGGCTGACAGTGGAGGCCGTAGGTCGGGGGCAGTATCGCCATTACATGGAAAAGGAGATCCATGAGCAACCCCACGCCATTGCCGGGACCCTGGAGGGGCGTCTGCATAATGGGCGTGTGATGGAAACGGCCTTCGGTCCCGAGGCAACCGGGATCTTCGACCGGGTCCGGGCCGTTCGGATCATCGCCTGCGGCACCAGCTATCACGCGGGCCTGGTGGCCAGGAACTGGTTCGAGGGCTTGGCGGGGATCCCCTGCCATGTGGAAATCGCCAGTGAGTTCCGGTATCGCCATCCCGTTGTCGGACCGGATACGCTGGTGGTGGCGATCTCCCAGTCCGGGGAGACCGCCGATACCCTGGCGGCCCTGCGCATGGCTAAAAAACGCGATTTCGGGCCGTCACTGGCCATCGTGAATGTCCCGGAGAGCTCGCTCGTCCGTGAGACCGATTTGATGTTTATGACTCGGGCTGGTCCCGAGATCGGCGTGGCTTCCACCAAGGCCTTTACCACCCAGCTGGTGGCTTTGTTGATGCTTTCCCTCGCCCTGGGCCGCCGCCACCGTTTGGGAGAGGAAAAAGAAGCGGATGTGGTCACCCAGCTCCAGTCGTTGCCCCGCTGGTGCGAGGCGGTGCTCGCCCTGGGCGATCGTCTTCGATTGTTATCCCACAGGTTTGTCGATAAGCATCATGCCCTTTTCCTGGGACGCGGCGTACAATACCCGGTGGCCATGGAGGGGGCGTTGAAACTGAAGGAGATCTCTTATATTCACGCGGAAGCCTATCCGGCAGGTGAACTCAAGCACGGTCCGTTGGCGTTGGTGGATGCAAAAATGCCCGTTGTCGCCATCGCACCCAATGATGCGTTGTTGGAAAAATTGAAGTCGAATCTGGAGGAGGTTCGCGCCCGGGGGGGAGAGCTGTATGTCTTTGCCGGTGAGGCGACGAATGTCTCCTCGACGCCGATGGTGCATGTGATCGATATTCCCCGGGTAGGCGAAAATGTCAGTCCCATCGTCTATGCGATTCCCCTTCAACTGCTCGCTTACCACGTGGCGGTGATCAAAGGAACGGATGTGGACCGTCCCAGGAATCTGGCGAAATCGGTGACGGTCGAGTAATTTCCCCGGGCGGCTGGGGAAAAATGACAATCGAATGTAAGGAAAGATATAACCATGGGTGTGCCCGTTACGAATGAACGACTTGCCGATGAGCAGTTGAAACAGCTCGGCGAATATGTGCGCGCACATCTTGGTGATTGGATGGGTGACTGGTTGGCCGATAGCAGTCTCGCCAAGCCGCCTGTGGTGTATGAGGTCGAGCTTCGAGAGCGAATGGTGCGCTTGGAGGAGGAACTTAAAAATCAACGGGAATTGATGAAGCAGGGATTCGACCTCATGGAAAAGCGTTTCGAGCAAATGGATAAGCACTTTGAAGCCGTGAACAAGCGTTTTGAGGCGGTGGATAAGCGCTTCGAGGATATGAACAAGCGCTTCGAGGCGGTGGATAAGCGCTTCGAAGATGTGAACAGGCGCTTTGAAACCATGGATAAGCGTTTCGATATGCTGACGCGGCGTATCGACAGGTTTATGTTCTGGTCCTTTGGTACGACCATGGGGGCCGCAGTGATAGTAATTACCGTCCTGAAAATGTGGGTATGAAAAGGAGATAGCTGAAAATGACTGACTCGATACCTGAATATAGCATTGCCATTAGTGAAGAAGAATTCAAAATTACGCTACCCGCACGGGAGCAATTGGCCAAAATTTTCCGGCAGAGTTGCGCCGAGTATGAGGAAATCGAGGCGATTCGCGTTTTTGTCGCAGGTGGCGGGTGTTCGGGAATGACTTATGGGATGACCTTCACCGATCGGCAAACCGAATATGATCAGGTGCTCGAAGACAATGGGTTCAAAATCTACGTGGATGTCGTTGCGCTCAATTATCTGCGGGGCGTTGAGATCGATTATGTCCAGCGCCCTTCAGGTCCGAGTTTTGTCTTCAACAACGTCTCTGCGCTGACCGGTGGATCGGGAGGTTGTGGTTCGTGCTGTTCGGAAAGTAGTGAGGAGTGTGGTAGCGGGTGTGGATAATGTGTTACGCCGCTGTGTTTCGGCACGGAAATTTCGGAAACCCGTGGCTAAAACGCGATAGGTACCCTTCCATGGCCTATTCATCCCGGACCGGATCAAAGAAAGAGGACCGCTACTATAACATTAAACCTAGTGGTTCGTCAATCTGATAATTTAGGATACTGGAGTTTGTTTACATGC
>CAZQHJ010000147.1:0-5477 GCA_964593225.1 uncultured Thiotrichales bacterium | reverse complement strand
CTGGCGGCTTCAGCCGAATTCCATACTACCAACTTCCAGTTGGTAGTGGTTGATTGTCCCAAAAAACTTCAGTCCGCCGAAGGCGGATAGGGGTTTGAAACCCCCATCTTCAAATGGATTTTCTTCAGTCGGCGGTTTAGAATGATCTGGAGGTAAAAAATGACAATGGACGATCGGGACGGTGTCATCTGGTTCGACGGTAAACTGGTTCCCTGGCGGGAGGCGAATGTTCACGTCTTGACCCACACCCTGCACTATGGCATGGGGGTTTTCGAGGGGGTTCGGGCCTACAAAACGGACAAGGGAACCGCGATTTTCCGTCTGGAGGACCACACGGACCGGCTATTCCGATCGGCCAGAATCCTCAACATACCCATGCCCTATGACAAGGAGACCCTGAACAAGGCCCAGCAACAGGTGGTGGGGGAAAACGGTCTCGCATCGGCCTATATACGGCCCATGTGCTTTTATGGTTCCGAAGGGATGGGACTGCGCGCAGACAATCTGTCGGTGCATGTGATCGTAGCGGCCTGGGAATGGGGGGCCTATCTGGGGGCGGAAAATCTCGAACAAGGGATCCGCGTGCGGACCTCGTCGTTCAGCCGTCACCACGTGAACGCCGCCATGAGCAAGGCCAAGGCCAACGGTAATTACCTCAATTCCATGCTGGCCCTCCAGGAGGCCCTCGCCTGTGGTTACGACGAGGCGTTGATGTTGGACACCACGGGTTTTGCTGCGGAAGGTAGCGGCGAAAACCTTTTTATCATACGCAGGGGCGAAATCCATACACCGGATCCGACCTCTGTTTTGGAAGGGATTACGCGGGAGACTATCATCACCCTGGCCAGGGATGCCGGCATCCCAATCCACGAGCGGCGCATCACCCGCGACGAGGTCTATATCGCCGATGAGGCCTTCTTTACCGGTACCGCAGCTGAGGTTACCCCAATCCGGACGTTGGACGACCGATTGATCGGTGACGCTCCGCCGGGCCCCATTACCAGGTTACTACAGGCGACCTTTTTTGATCAGGTACATGGGCGGCGTATCGAACACCGGGAGTGGTTGACTGTGGTGGGAGAATTTCGCACGGAAGCGACTTGAATTGCGAACCGCAAATCACGAATCACGAATCACGAACCCGGATTCGGCGCGTGCCACGGCACGAAAGATGGCGCGTCCCTTGTTCATGGTCTCTTCCCATTCCCGAGCCGGAACGGAATCGGCAACGATCCCTGCACCTACCTGAATATGCAGCATGCTGTTCTGAACGACGGCGGTACGGATACTGATGGCCGTGTCCATGTTCCCGTCCCAGCCGAGATATCCTACGGCCCCGGCATAGATACCCCGTTTCACGGGTTCCAGTTCATCGATAATTTCCATAGCGCGGATCTTCGGCGCGCCGGTTACGGTTCCCGCCGGGAAGGTCGCCTTTAGGGTATCGATCGCCCCGAGTTGGGGTTTCAGCCGACCGACGACGTTGGAGACGATGTGCATCACGTGGGAGTAGCGTTCGATGACCATCTTTTCGGTCAGCTGAACACTGCCGATCTGTGCGACGCGACCGACATCGTTGCGGCCGAGATCGATGAGCATCAAATGCTCGGCTCGTTCTTTCGGGTCGGATAAGAGATCTTGTTCCAGAGCCAGGTCCTTTTTTTCCGTGCCTCCCCGGGGCCGAGTTCCGGCAATAGGTCGCACCGTAATCATGCCGCTTTCCAAATGCGCCAGGATCTCCGGTGACGACCCGACGATGTGGAAATCACCCAGATCCAGATAGTACATATAGGGAGAGGGATTTACACCCCGGAGTGCTCGATAGAGATCCAACGGATCGGCTTTGAAGGGTATGGATAGCCGTTGCGAGAGGACCACCTGCATGATATCGCCTTCGACGATATACCCCTTGGCCTGCGTTACGGCGGATTCGAAATCCTCTCGGGTAAATCCGGAAACAAAATCCGATTCCCGGACGTGCTGCGTTCGACGGGTTCTTCGGTATAGACAGCCATCTTCATGGAGTTGTTCATGGAGTCGTTGGGTCAGCTCGTCGAGGCGTGTCAGTGCCAAGGAAAATGCGTCTGGAACAGCGGGATCGGCGTGTATGACAATGGAGATCGTTCCGTGCAGATTGTCGAAGATCACGACCTCGTTGGAGACCATCAGCACGATGTCCGGTGTTCCAATGGGGTCTTCATTGGGGCATTTGCCAAGCTTCGGTTCCACATAGCGAACGGTGTCGTAACTGAAATATCCAACGAGCCCACCTATGAACCGGGGCATGTCCGGCAGCTTGGCGGTTTGGAAACGCCGTTGAAACGCCGCGATCCAGGCAAGGGGATCGGTGGTTTCGATCTGTTCGAGGATCACGCCCTCCCGCTCTAGAATGACGGTTTGTCCGATAACCTTTATCCGCTCTTCGCACGGCAGGCCGATGATGGAATAGCGACCCCATTTCTCTCCTCCGTGAACCGATTCCAACAGATAGGAGAATTTTGTGCCCGCCAGTTTCAGGTAGGTGCTGAGGGGGGTATCGAGATCAGCCAGGACTTCGCGCACCAGCGGGATGCGGGTATGCCCTTGCCAGGCGAGCGACTCGAATTGTTCGGGTGTCATGTGGGACCTATTGTGCAAGGCGTTATTTCTGTGCCATAACCTGTTTGGCATCGACATTCAGCGCCCGAAGTTTCCGGTACAAATGGGTGCGTTCAATTCCTGTCTGGTTTGCAACCTTGCTGATACTACCGCCGGCCTTGCGAATTTGGTATTCGAAATAGGCGCGCTCGAATTGTTCCCGGGCTTCTTTGAGCGGCAGATCGAATCCCAAAGGTTCGACAGAGGTGGATGTTGTACGGGAAGGTATGGTGCCACCGAGCGCTGCTTCGACTTCTCTGTCATCGATTTCTTGGCCGCTGCCGAAGATCAACAGCCGTTGTGTGACATTCTTTAATTCACGGATATTCCCAGGCCAGTCATGGTTGCGCAATCGGTTTTGGCTGGCAAATGAGAAATGCCGGTAAGGGAGATTGTCCCGGGTAACGAAAAGGTTCATATAAAATTCGAGGAGTTCCAGGATATCTTCGGGATGCTCGCGGAGGGGCGGCACATGTACGGGAACCACATTCAGGTGATAATAAAGGTCCTCGCGAAACCGCCCCGCCTGAACCTCGGCGGACAGATCTCGGGAAGTGGCTGCGATAATTTTGACATTGATGCGTACCGGCGTCAGGCCATCCACCCGCTGGAATGATTGGTGCACCAACGCGCCAAGCAGCCTTGCCTGCAATTCACGCTCCATGTCCGCTACGTCCTCGAGAAACAGGGTCCCGCCATTGGCAAGTTCCAAAGAACCGAAGTAGACGGTATCACCATCTTCGCTGCCGAATACTTCCACGGGGGGAGTGCCGCCAGCCATCCCCGCCACGGTCGCCCGCACGAATGACCCCGAGGCGCGGTTGCTTAGCTTGTGCAAATAACGGGCGACGATTTCCTTGCCGGAGCCCGATTCACCGATAATCAAGACCGGTGTGTCGTGTTGGGCAACGCGCTTGATCCGTTCCCGCAGGGCCTGCATCAGAGGACTGTGGCCTACGGGTTCGGCAACCGGGATTACCTCCTGGCGCAGCTCGACGTTTTCCTGCTTGAGCTTGGCCGTTTCCAAGGCGCGGCGCACGGCGAGAAAAAGCTTCGCCGTGGAAAGCGGTTTCTCGATATAGTCGTACGCCCCCAGCCGCGTTGCCTCCACGGCCGTTTCAACGGTTCCATGCCCGGACATCATGATAACCGGGGTATTGAGCCTGCTTCCCTCGGACCACTCCTTCAACAGTGTGATGCCATCGGTATCCGGCATCCAGATATCCAACAGAATCAAATCGGGTCTGCGCATGCGACGCGCTTGACGCGCGCTTTCACCGTTCTCGGCAACACTGACCTCATACTCTTCATCTTCCAGGATGTCCTTGAGAAGATTCCGAATATCCGGCTCGTCGTCCACTACCAGGATATGGGTGGCTGTCATAGAGGCTTCGGTTACCTGCGTTTACCCGGGAGGGGTCCCTTGTTGATCTTCCTGGAGATGCTTTGCGTGCATGGCATCGAAATTGACCGGCGAGAGCAGGAACTGGGGGAATCCACCGCGGGTAACGAGATCGGAGATAGTTTCACGGGCGTAGGGAAACAGAATATTCGGACAAAAACTGCTCAGTATGTATTTCAGGCGATCCTTGGGTAGGCCGCCGATACCGAAGACAGCGGCTTGATTGACCTCAACCAGAAAGGCCGTTTTGTCCTCGATCTTTACGGTCACGGTGACACGAACCTCTACTTCGTAGAGATTGGTTTCGATACCCGAGCCATGGGTAGAGAGTTGGACATCCACATCCGGCCGCCAGTCGGAACGGAAAATGCTCGGTGAATTCGGTGCCTCGAAAGAGATATCCTTTACGTAGATTCTGTGGATTGCGAATTGACCGGGTGGGATTTCGGGTTGTGTTGCATCTGGATTTTGAGATTCCGGGTTTTGGGATTCTGCCATGATATTTTGCGAAGTCCTTTGTTGAGAGTCTTGATTACTTTCGTACCAGTGGAAGACTGGCGTTCTGCCAACCCGCAATACCACCACTTAAATTATAAACCCGTTCAAAACCATGTTTGCGCAGTGTCGCGCAGGCCTTTGCCGAACGGTTGCCACTGCGGCAAACTGCGATGACGGGTTTCGAACGGTGCTTGTCCAGCTTTTTTATATGATCCGACAAAGATGGCTGGGGAATGTGCATAGCGTTGAGGATATAACCCTCGGCAAATTCGCTATCTGTCCTGACGTCCAGGAGAACCGCGTTTTCATGGTTGATGAGGCGAATCGCCTCTGTCGGGCTAACGCTCTCGGCACCGAATGTACCGGGAGATATCGTTGTCCATACCAATAGCCCCAGGAGGGAGAACAACACCAAGGTGAGAAACCAATGGTTGGCGACAAATTCGATGAGTTGATCCATATCGCTTTATATCCGTCTCCTACGGGAAAGGCAGCGCACGGGAGGTTATGTATCGCAAAAGATCTCACGCATCATGCTGATGAGCCGAAGGGTGCGTGAATCGCCAACCCGATAATAGACGCGGTTGGCGTCTTTCCTCGCCATGAGGATGCCCTTTTCCCGGAGGATAGCAAGATGCTGTGAAATGTTACTCTGAGATGTCCCTACCCTGTCGACGATATCGTGCACACTGATTTCATGGGCACCCAGCGTACAAAGAATTCTGAGTCGCAGCGGATGTGCAATGGCCTTCATAGAACGGGATGCACGCTCGATATCATCTTCTTGCGCCATGAGCGTCTGAATACCGGTGTCATTCATGGAAAGTTATGCGCCCCTTGAAAATTCGGCTGGAACGAGACACTAGTGGTCAGTCAATCTGATAATTAGGATAAAGGCATTTCAAGTTGATACGTGCGTTGTCGGTGGTGAAATGCCAAT
>CAZQHJ010000146.1:0-5519 GCA_964593225.1 uncultured Thiotrichales bacterium | reverse complement strand
CTCCTCTTCTCCTCCTTTTACGGGGAGTGCCCCAACTTTTTCGGATATAGAAAATCTTACTTCAATGCCCAACAGCGCTCATGTCTCGTCAATAGCATTACATATGGTCTTACCGTCAATGGCAATCTCTTCACTTTCATCGGGACCCAAACTCCGAGCCCAATCCGAAATCGCTTTGTAACCTCGCATCCCACACAGGGTTGCTCCAGCAACAATACCTAATACAGTAGTAAGCCGATGGCGTTTCCCCCGAGGGCGACCCGGGTCAGGAATATCTTTGAACCAATAGAGTAAAGAGCGCGTTTGTTCGGCGTTCAACATCAGTTCTCAAGCTCCGATTACGATAATGAAGACTATTGTAAAACCAAAACAACGCTATACGCTTACTAAACTCTAACCGTCGATACACTCTCCAACATCCGGAACAAAACTTAACCGTCTGTATATTTTGCAATTATGAGATAGAACGAATTCACCCTGCTTATACCCTGGTTGAAGGCATAAAAGCCACATATGCATTAATGGACAAAGCCTATGATTGCGATGGAATCATTCCGGTTATTCCGCCCAGAGCCAATCGGAAGGAGCCTCGTGAATATGACAAGCGTGTCTACAAAGAGCACCACCTGGTCGAATGCTTTAATGGCAAACTCAAGCAATTCCGCCGGGTCTTCTCGCGGTTTGATAACTGGGCGAAAAACTTCATGAATTTTGTACGCTTCGCCGCCGCTTTCATATGGCTCCGCTGAAATGTCAACAGAGCCTAAATATGTAAAACTCAGCAATAATAATCTCCGGAAAACCTGGAGTGGTTCACCTGAAAAACAAGATGCTAATCCGGCTGGAGTTGCATCGATCCTGGCATTTGGTGTGGCTGGCGCTCCTGGTCCACCTGGGCGCTTTCCTCTGCTTGGCAATCGTGGAACTGGCATGGCCGATAAAGCTTTTGTTCAGCACCGCTATTGTATGGAGTCTGTTCCGTACCCTGTCCGAACACGCCTTTCGCCGTTCACGGTCGGCCATTACGACACTCTCATGGACGGCGGAAGGTGTTTGGATAGTATGGACACGCGACGGCAGGACGATACATCTTGCCGAGGGCTCCGCCCGGAACGGACAGAGAACGGGAATCTCCGGGATGTGGCGCCGGTTCCGGACCCATGATGACGTTCGGCGTTACGTCCATTCGTGCCTTGTGGTCTTACACTTCGACACACGCGCGCGTTTCGGGATGGCTGTCATGGGGAAGGCCGTCGTATTACAAGCAGGGATGGTAAATGATGTGGATGCGTTTCGCCGACTCCGGATACGCCTTCGATTTCTTTATTAGACACGCTCTAAGCTGGTATCGGATCGACTGCTATCAACCTGAGTTCCGGGTCAACACGCATCCGGCTGTCCGAAATACGGGGTCCATTAACGCCTAGCGTCGGGAAATCCCCCTAACCCCGCAGGTGTGAACCAAAGTGCGATTTTTCGCCGGATCCGCCGGGAGGGCGAGGCTCCCGGATAAGTTCAGCCCTATCGAAACCCTTGGTGAAACTCTACCTTGAATCTATGTCCCGACCCAAATTCGACCAATAAACCGCACTTTGGTTCACACCCCCAACCCCGCCAGTACTTTCCCCAACACCTTTACCCGCTCCGCCCCATCCGGCGTATCCTTCATCACCCGCAATTTGTCGCCGCCCTCCAGCTTGTAAACCCTTGGGTTCCCCTGGATCAAGGCGACGATCCGGTCTACATCCACATTGGGTTCCGGTCCGAACAGGATCCGCCCGCCTTTGTCGCCGAAGTCGATCTTCTTGATGCCGAGGGCGTTGGCCTTGAGTTTGAATTCGGTGATGTGGAAGAGATTTTTCACAGGTTCCGGCAGCAGGCTGAAGCGATCGATCATCTCCACCTGGAGGTTTTGGAGGGCATCGGCATCCTCGGCCCCGGCGATGCGCTTGTATAGGAGCAGGCGGGCGTGGATATCCGGGAGATAGTCGTCGGGGATGAGGGCGGGGATGTGGAGATCGATCTCGCTGCCGTGTTCCAGGGGCCGGTCGAGTTGGGGCATCCGGCCGGCCTTGAGGGCGGCGATGGCCCGTTCCAGGAGATCCATATACAAGGAATAGCCCACCTCCTGGATCTGGCCGCTCTGCTCCTGGCCCAGGAGCTCGCCCGCGCCCCGGATCTCCAGATCGTGGGTGGCGAGGCTGAAGCCAACCCCGAGGTCTTCCAACTGCTCGATGGCCTCCAAGCGCTTGACGGCGTCGGGGGTCATGGCCTTTTTGGGCGGGACGATGAGGTAGGCGTAGGCCCGGTGGTGGGAGCGCCCGACCCGGCCGCGCAGTTGATGGAGCTGGGCGAGCCCGAAACGGTCGGCCCGATGAATGATGATGGTATTGGCCGAGGGGACATCGATCCCGGCCTCGATGACGGTGGTGCAGACCAGGACGTTGAAGCGCTGGTGATAGAAGTCGAGCATGACCTGTTCGAGCTGGCTTTCGGGCATCTGGCCGTGGGCGATCTCCACGCGGGCGTCGGGCAGGAGTTCCCGCAGTTGGTTGGCGATCTTTTCGATGTCTTCGACCCGGTTGTGGACGAAGTAGACCTGCCCACCCCGCCGGATCTCCCGGAGCATGGCCTCGCTCAGGGCGCTGTCGTCCCATTGCCGGATGAAGGTCTTGATGGAGAGCCGCCGCTCGGGCGGGGTGGCGATGAGGGAGAGATCCCGCATGCCGGACAGGGCCATGTTGAGGGTGCGGGGGATGGGGGTGGCGGTGAGGGTTAGGACATTGACCTCCGCGCGCAGGGCCTTGAAGCGTTCTTTTTGCCGAACGCCGAAGCGGTGTTCTTCGTCCAGGATGACGAGCCCCAGACGCTTGAACTCGACATCGGACTGCAAGAGCCGATGGGTGCCGATGACGATATCGACCCTGCCACTGGCCACATCCTTCAATACATCGTTTTGCTGGGGCTTGGTCAGGAACCGGAAGAGCTGGGCGACCTTGATGGGCCAGTCGGCGAAGCGATCGCTGAAGGTCTGGAAGTGTTGCTGGGCCAATAGGGTGGTGGGGACCAGGATGGCCACCTGATGATTGTTGTTGACGACGGCGAAGGCGGCCCGGATGGCGACTTCGGTCTTACCGAAACCGACGTCGCCGCAGATGAGCCGGTCGGTGGGCTTGCTCGATGCGAGATCGGCCAGGGTGTCGGCGATGGCGGCCTGTTGGTCCGGGGTCTCCTCGAAGGGGAAGCCCTCGGCGAATAGGCGTTGTTCGTGTTCGTCGATGCCGAGCGGCGTGCTTTTTCGGGCCTCGCGCCGGGCCTGGATGTCTAATAATTCGGCGGCCACGTCGTAGGCCTTTTGGGCGGCCTTTTCGCGGACCTTGAGCCATTTTTGATGGCCGAGTTTATGCCAGGGGGCGTGGTCGGCATCGGCCCCGGTGTACCGGGCGACGAGGTGCAGGTCGGCGACCGGGACGTAGAGTCGGTCGCCGCCTTGGTATTCCAGGGTGAGGAATTCGCTGGTGATGCCGCCGACGGTGAGGGTTTCGAGCCCCCGGTAGCGACCGACGCCGTGGACCTCGTGGACCACCGGGGCATTTTCGGCCAGTTCCACCAAATCCCGAACGATGGTTTCGGCGTCCCGGGTGGGCCTTTTGCGCCTTCGCCGCTGCATGGCCCGCCTCCCGAAGAGCTGGGTTTCGGTGAGGACGGCGATGGGGGTATCGGTGAGGATGGCGCCCTGTTCGAGGGCCGCGACGGTGAGCCCGAGGGGAGAATCGCTGGCGAGAAACCCGTGCCAGTCGGGAAAGATAATGGGTCGGATACGGTTGGCGTGGAAGAGTTCTTGCAATACCTCCCGTCGACCGGGGGTTTCGGCCACGAACAGAACACGGCCCTGGAAATCGCGCAGGAACCCCTTCAGGATGGCGAGCGGTTCCGGGGCGCGGCTGTCGATGGGGAGGTTGAGGGGGGCGCGGGTCGCGAAGTGGTGCGCGCCGCGACTTCCTTCGTTCGTATTCTCCCGTGGAACCGATGGGTCGACCGGTTCCCGCGCCTCCGGGCTGGCATGCGCGGGGGAACCGATATCCGTGCCTTCCGGCGAGGAAACCGCGCCGGATCCCTCCTCACCCGCATCGCCCCGCCCAAAGCGGACTTGACGGAAACCGCGCAGCCCGGCGAATACCTCGTGTGCCTGTAGGAAAAGGGTCGCCGGGGGTAGCGGCGGTCGGTCCGCCTGATCGTATCGGCGCTGTTCGAAACGCTCGCGCACCTCCCCCCAAAAGGCCTCGGCGATTTCGAGTACGCCGCCCTCGACCATGACCAGGGTATCGCCGGGGAGATAATCGAACAGGGTGGCGGTGGTCTTGAAGAAAAGGGGCAGGTAATACTCGATGCCGGACGGCGCGACGCCGTTGCTGATGTCCCGATACAAGAGGCTGTCGGTGGGGTTGCCGGAGAAATGGGTGCGCCAGTTGCCGCGGAACCGATGGATCGCCGCCTCTGTCATGGGGAATTCCCGGGCCGGCAGCAGGTCGATCCTGGAGACCTTCTTGAGGGAGCGCTGGGTTTCGGGATCGAAGACGCGGATGCTGTCTACTTCGTTCCCCAGCAGATCGATGCGGTAGGGCAGCGGACTGCCCATGGGGTAGAGATCCAGCAAGGAACCGCGCACGGCGAATTCGCCGTGTTCCATCACCTGTCCCACCGCCCGGTAGCCGGCAATGGTGAAGCGCTCGCGCATCCGGTCCATGTCCAGGCGGTCCCCATTAGCCAGCACCAGGGCGTTGCCTTCCAGGTAATCCCGGGGCGCGAGCCGGGTCATGAGGGTCGCTACCGGAACCAGCAGGATGCCGTTGGTCAGTCCGGGCAAACGGTAGAGCGTGGCCAGACGCTGGGAGATGATGTCCTGGTGGGGCGAGGCGATATCGTAAGGAAGGGTCTCCCAATCGGGGAAATAGAAAAGCGGGAGCGCCTCGGCGTCGGTCGTGACATCGTCGACGCTGGGGGTAAAAAAGGCCAGTTCGTCGGCCAGGCGGTTGATGGATGCGGTATCCGGCATCACCACGACCACGGGGCCGGTGTGGGCGCGGGCGGCCTGGGAGATGGCCAGCCCTCGGGCCGCGCCATGGAGCGCCTCCCAACGTATTCGATCACCGGGACGGGTGGGCAGGGGGGGGGAGAGGGGGCTGGTGCCTCGTTCCATCTTGATCTTAGTAGGGTGTCTTGAAATTCCGCCTAAGGGCCTAAAGAGCGTGTCTTAAAAAGACCCGGTCTACCACGAACTGCGCCCTGCCCTATGGACCGAAGGGAGAGCGCTTCGGCTAAAGGACAAACATAATTGTATTATCACGTATCGTATTGTGGCGTACTGCTTTCGAATGGAGGGTGTTCAGAATCCCGTGTCAGCGTAACAGGCTAGGGGCTGTTGATGTTTCACATAGGTAGCCAAAAAAAGCTACATGCTAATTGCCAACATAGCTTTATAATTACGCTTAAGTTTGTCATACCGTGTGGCGATGGCC
>CAZQHJ010000145.1:0-5538 GCA_964593225.1 uncultured Thiotrichales bacterium | reverse complement strand
CCGCCCAAGAAAATGCCTTGGCATGGATACCCCTAATCAGGTATTTTTCAACATCGATCCAACTGTTGCACTTGCGACTTGAATTCGCGGGTTATGTTAGCCAGAAATTGGCCGAGAAATTATTCAAAGAAAACAACGTTCAACTGATAACCACACTAAAGGAAAAATAAACTGATACCACTTGTCGATAAGATACTGCTGCGCAAGCGCAGCAGTATCGAAACGATCAACGACTAGCTGAAAAACGCCTCTCAGAGCGTGTCTAAAAATTCCCGGTTGTCGCGGCCCGATTACGGCCCGCAAGGCGTGAAATCGGGGCGTGTAGCTGCCCTACATGACCCGATTTCGGGACTTATACAACGCAGCGGGCCACAATTCGGGGGCCGTCGCAGTAGACTGGGGATTTTTTAGACACGCTCTCAGATTGAGCACACTCGCCATCGCAGCGTGCCTAATCTCTTACTCAACCTTAATAGCTGGTTTGATTGCCTACACTCGGAAACCCAAAAAGCCTTCAATCTATACTTCTGAAATTCGACTTAATGCATTGCAAATGCTCTTTTAGTTATCCAGAACTCAGGCCGACTATGTCGGCGATCTCTGTTGTGCCTCTCATTGTTGCCGGAACGAAAGGCCGTGATGCTACCGCAGCTTGCCCTCTATTCCGAACACTATGAGTTGCACTAACGAGTTGAATCCAGGCTCTTTTGTCATGGGCCCTTTCGCTCGCTATAGGCGGGGATCCGGTACCGCGCAACGCGCATGACCTTGTCGAGGAGTTTGTCCATCTGCGGGACGGAGAGATGGAATCCGTGCACCCGCGCGACTTCGTCGTAGAAATAGTCGTCGATGTCGTTGATTACCTGTTTTATGATGTCTTGGTCATCCCAAAAGCGAACCTTCCAGTGGTGCTGAAAGATGTTATCGATCATGATGGCCGCTTCGCTGGCCGCCGCTGTGTCGTGAGAGGCTGGAGCATCGGTTGGTACGTCGCTGGCCGTCCCAGGTATCGCGAAGTAGGGTTTCAGCACCCGATAAAACGCGATGGCATTATCGTTTCCCCGTAAAGGTGTGGGGATATCCTTGTGCTCGTGCTTTTCTACCCGGGCATGAATCCTTGCTATCCGTTCCAGGCACTCGATGTCCGAAAGTCGTTTTGCCTTGAAGTCATCGATGACCTGTTCGATGAGATTGGAGAATTTGTCGTAGAACGCCGGATCGCATTCCTTATGTTGGGCGAGGGTTGCCCGGGCAGCCTTGGCAATGGTATGTGCCCTTGCGGCGGGTGATGGCTTGTAGGTCGATCGTGATATTTCGATCTCTTGGAGAAATGGATCCCGATAGAAGTGGGCGATCGGAAAAGGATAGGGACGATGGAGTTGGACGGCCTCATTGGCCTGAATACAGGTGTCTAGCATTTCCTCGATCCTCGGTTCATGGTCGCGGTGGTCGATAATGGTCTTCAGTTCTTCGAATCGCTTGCAGTCGTATTGGTATCTACTCTGTTCCTCGGAAAGGGTATTGGCGAGAAAGGTATCATTGGTCAGGGCAATGTCGAGGGTCTTGTAGAACCTCGACAACCGCTCGCGGAAGGCATGTTGGAGCGCCTCGTCATACAGTAGCCGCCGGCGGATTTCTTCGTCACTCAGAAACTTGCCCCGGTCGTTCGTGAAAAGCGCCCGGAGATCGGTGTGTCGTTGGGGGAGTTCTCCTATCTCTTTGTGTACCGAAACCAAAACCGAGGTCAGATCTTCATCGTCAAAGCCTTCAAACGCGCTGTATTGGGTCAATGCCTTGTCGAGCTCGCCGAGAATGCCGACATAGTCGACGATGAGCCCGAACGACTTGGGGCGACCATGTTCGTCCTCGTGGATGCGGTTGACGCGGGCAATCGTCTGCAACAAAGTGTGTCCCCGCAGGGTACGGGTTATGTACAGAACGGTATTGCGTGGGGCATCGAAGCCGGTTTGCAGCTTATCCACCACGATCAGGATCTCTGGGTTGTCCCTATGCTTGAAACGATTGATGATCTGTTTGTTGTATTCCTCCTCGGATCCGTAGTGCCTTATCGTCTTTCGCCAAAATCGGGACACGTCGTCCGAACTGGCCGGGGCGCTGCCATCGACCTCTTCCCGGCAGGTTTCTTCCAGGGTGTTCTCCCGAGAAACCGGTGCGCTGTTTCCAGTTGATAGATGTATTTGTGGCAAGGGAGTGTGGTTGTTCGGGGGAGAGATGATGATCTCCGACGAGACGAGACCGATCTCGGTGAGATGGCGATGGTAGGAAAGCGCGATGGCCTTGCTGGACGCCACCAGCTGCCCTTTGCATCCTCGGTCCCGCCAACCGGAGCGGAAATGCCGGCTGATGTCCAAGGCCTGTAGATAAAGGATTTTGTCTGCCTTGTTCAACCACTCGGCCCGGGCGTATCTTTTCTTTAGCGCCGCTATCGCAGTGTCGGTTAATCCCCGTGTATGTCGTTCGAACCAAACGTCGATCGCCGGCTTGTCTGGATGAATTTCTACGTGCCGCCCCTCGTACAGTAGAGGGACGATGGCTTTGTCCTGTATGGCCTCGCTGATGGTGTAGCAATCGATGAGACCGCCGAATTTTGCAAAATTGTTTTTCTCCTTTTTCATTAGCGGGGTCCCGGTAAAACCCAGATAACAGGCATTGGGGAACATTTGCCGCATGCGCGCCGCGAACGCGCCGAATTGGGTGCGATGGCTTTCATCGATCAACATGAAGATATCGATGGAATCGTCCTGGTACTTGCGGATGTTGAGCGCCTTGTCGAACTTATGCACCAGGGTGGTAATGATGCTTGCCTTTTGCTCCGAGACTAACTCTAACAAGTCCCGTCCGGTCTTTGCCCTCTGTGGGGCCATGTCACAGGCCGCAAAGGTATCCTTGATCTGTTCATCGAGATCCTTGCGGTCGGTAACCAACACGATGCGGGGGTTCACGATGCCGGGTTCTTCGGCAAGGGAACGCGCCAGCATCACCATGGTTAGGGATTTTCCCGACCCTTGGGTGTGCCACACGATACCGCCCCGGCGGCGCCTGCCTTCGGCATCCGGAACCCGAACACGGGATAGGATCCGTTTTACAGCAAAATACTGATGATAACGGGCTATTTTCTTGATCCCATTATCGAACAGAGTGAATTTGTAGATAAATTCCAATAACCGTTCCGGGTGGCAAAGATCATAAATGCGCATTTCCCGGTTTGTGCTCGACAGTTCCTCCGACGAAAGCGAGCCATCGGAAGGTTCCCGCGAGGAGATAATGTCGGGAGGCGCCGAATCTTTGAGGTCTTTTCCGAGACCTTCCTTCCAATCCTGCTCTTTCCAAACAGACCAGAATCGCGCGGGTGCGCCGATCGTGCCAAACTGAGTAATCTTTTCATTGGTGGCGACAACGATCTGCGCGTAGCTGAAGATGTTCGAATTCAATAAATTCTGACTGGACAGATTCGGGTTGGATGGACTTGGCGAACAGCTTTCCTGCTGGTTTCGTATCGATTGCGCGATGGCCCGATCAATCGATGCATGGGGTGGTGCGCATTCGATGACCACGAGGGGAATCCCGTTGACAAACAACACGATACCCAATTGTAAAGTCTCCGCGCCTTGCTGACCTGTAACCGGAAATTGTACGGCGACGTGGAAGACATTCCGCATCCAGTTCTGCCAGTCGATATAACGCAAGGTAAAACTCCTGTTATGTCCCTCGACGAGTTGTTCCAGGGAAAGTCCCAACGTCAGCTGTTCGTAGACGGTCTCGTTGGTTTTGCAAAGCCCTTCGTATTTGACGCTTTTGAGTTTTTCTATGGCGACCCGGATGTTTTCCTCGGTGAAGCGATATTCATCTCCCTTGTAAGGGATCCGATTAATGTGCATGAGCTGCTTCTTGAGGATGTCTTCCAATAATACGTTGCCGATTTTTCCCTGGCGAGCCGCAAGGGCTTCCTCCGGCGTCAAGTAGGTAAAGCCAAAAGCGGCGAGTTGATTCACCGGAGGGGGTTGGCTGAGGTGTGCTTGATCGAAGCGGGTGCTATCCACGGTAATGGTAGAGCCGAAATTTTTTCTGAAAAGCAATGATGAGCGGTTGGGAGTTTACGTTGTTTTTTCCGATCGTCAACAATAAACACAAAAGTAACTGCATTACTCCGGATTTTTCAGGGTATGCCTGAGAGCGTGTCTAATGGAAGGGTCCACCCCACGCCTGGAGTGGCCATGGATGGGCCATGATGTAGGAACTGTTTTGAGATCAACAACGGGCGTAGCGCAGGCCATGGGAAACCGTATCGAAAAAGGCCAAGTAAAAGCGCCGGGAATCGATACATCCGGGCCGGGCTTTCAACTTCACGGTGTCGATGAAAGCGGGCATGTTGCGGTGAAAAAGAAGTTGACGAGGGGGAGACTGACGACCTTCATAGGCAATCTTCCTCCCTGTGTGATCGGCATGGAGGCTTGCAGTGGAGCCCATTACCGGCATCGTGTTTTCACCGGGATGAGCCACACCCGTCCGCCTGATAGCGCTGCGGTTCGTCAAGGCGTTCGTAAAATCGAACTGGAACGACGCAGCCGATGCCGAGGCGATCCGCCATGCCTCGACGCCACTCGGCAACCAAGCGATTCAATGCCCCTCGATGCGCTCCCCAAGAGAACACATCTCCCCCGAGGAATAAAGTACGCCCGCGCAAAGATCGGTTCCCCTATCCGTAGCGATACCCATAGCGGACTCGGACTCGAAATCGCGCCTGGGATGACGCCCCGTGCCGGGAGTATCCTGCCCGTATCGATCCCCCAGGTGCCCGGCCCCCGTCCGGGCTTCCCGGAGAGGCGACGAGCCGCCACCGGACCCGGCGGGGCAGGGACCCGATCCCGGCGGGGCTCGGCCGGATTCGGTTGGGATAGAACCGAATCCGGTTCCGGCAAAATCCGATCCTGCCGCGGCCCGGCCCGAGCCGGTTTTAGCGGAACCCGGCCAGTTCCCGCCAAAACCCGGTCCCGTTGACCCTCGACCCGATCGGGCCGATCCGCTCACCGAACCCCGTCCGGACCGGCACAAGCTCCGTGGAATCAGGCAGAAAACCGCGCCCCGCGCGCCCTTCCCCACCGCCGCCGCCCTGCGGCCCGCTTCCGGTTCCCTACTCCGCCCCCCAGAGGATCATCACCCCACCCGAATCCCCGGACACCGCCCGCCGCCCATCCGGGGAGAAGGCGACGGACCGGACCCAATTGAAATGCCCCTTGAAGATGCGGATGGGGCCTCATCGATATGGCCGCCCGCCAGCGCCCGGAGCTTCAAGGTATCCTCCCAACTCCCCGTCAGCACGCGGCCCCGGTCCGGAGCGCTTTCCGGCAGGCGGACCGGTGATGCAATGGTAGAGGTGGCGCAGAGGCCGTGGATATCGGTCCAGGGGCCCTGTTCCCCCTGGGCCCGGTAGCGCTCTTCCGGGGTGTAGGGGCCCTTGATGACCTGGATTCAACCTGTAAGTGCAACTCATCAGTTCGGATATAGAAGGCAAGCCGC
>CAZQHJ010000144.1:0-5572 GCA_964593225.1 uncultured Thiotrichales bacterium | reverse complement strand
CACCTCCATTTGCCAGATTTGTCAATATAGAAATACTTTCATTCGGTTGCCCTGGCTGTGAGGTTCGTTCAGATTCGGCATCATGTGGCTTGTGCTACACTCCCGGATTTCGCACTTTGCGCGCCTTGCCGACCACAATCGGGCTGTCGCCTCGCTACGTCGGGGATTTTCGGACACGCTCTCACAGGCCGTAAAAAATCTCCGGCCGTATAATTTGGATGTATTTGCAGTGCACAGCACGACTATCCCGACCAATTCCGTTGGCCTTGTCGCACCGAAAACCCATCACTTCAATACTCCATTAGCGCTGGACAGTGGACGTATGCTGGATGAATATGATTTGGTGTATGAAACCTACGGTGAATTGAATGCCGCTCACTCCAACGCCATACTTATTTGCCATGCCCTGAGCAGCGATCATCATGCCGCCGGCTACTACCACGAGAACGACTCCAAACCCGGCTGGTGGGAAACTTGTATCGGTCCGGGGAAACCCATTGATACAAATCGCTTTTTCGTGGTTTGTCCAAATAATCTTGGTGGATGTAAGGGCTCTACCGGTCCCAACACCATAAATCCGAAGACCGGCAAACGCTACGGCCCGGATTTTCCCATCGTTACCGTCAAAGACTGGGTACGCAGTCAGGAAAGACTTGCATGTGTACTCGAAATCGATCGGTGGGCGGCTATTGCCGGCGGTAGTCTTGGGGGAATGCAGGCTCTTCAGTGGGCTATCGATCTCCCGGATATGGTAGAGAACGCCATTATTATTGCCGCCGCGCCTCGCCTTTCGGCTCAAAACATCGCATTCAATGAAGTCGCCCGACAAGCGATACTTTCGGACCCGAATTTTCACTCCGGCCGGTACTATGAGAGTGGCACCCTGCCACACCGAGGATTGATGGTAGCGCGCATGCTCGGGCATATTACCTATCTGTGCGAGGATGCCATGCGCGAGAAATTCGATCGTGAGCTACATGAAGCAAAATTTAATTTCGGTTTCGATACCGAATTTCAAGTGGAAGGCTATTTGCGGTATCAGGGAAGATCTTTTGTAGACCGCTTTGATGCCAACACCTATCTGTTGATGACAAAGACGTTGGATTACTTCGATCCTGCCGCTGATTACGAGGATAACCTCATCAAGGCTCTATCCTACATTAAGGCCCGTTGTTTTGTCCTGTCCTTCACCAGCGACTGGCGTTTTTCTCCAACCCGCTCTAAGGAGATTGTGGACGCCATGATTAAGACACACATCAATGTGAGTTATGCCGAAGTCGAGGAACAAAATGGCCACGATGCATTTCTTATGCCGATCCCTTATTACCTTGATGTCTTTAGCGCCTTTACCAAGAGTATTAGTATTTCCAACTAAGTCTCCGTTAGGGGGGAAGTCAATGGCTTTATACGAGGCCCCGCTCTGTTCATTAGGCTGTCGTTCGCGCAGTTAGACTTGGCGCAATAACCCGGTGCACGGGTTCCTCATAGCTCGATTGACAGGTTCCTTTCGTATCTCGGCCAGTTTCATGGGTGGGTGGCCTACAGGTCGCTGAGGCACCAGATTATCGAGGATACTGAAAACAGTTTGATACCGATGTTTCGTGAAGGCTCTATTCGCGTTAAATGTTGGGAATCACGACAGGAGGCTGACCAATAGCTTCGAACAAGTATGATTTTTGGGCTATTTCTGGAGATCTAATGGTCTTACAGAAAATTTAAGAAAAATTAGGCTATTAGAAACTTCCCACACTTAACGCGAGGTGTGGGGCGAAGCAGAGTAAGCCATCGCGGACGACCGAACGCCATGGATGACAGGAATTTTTTCATCTACGTAGACAGACGAGAGTGGGGGGGACACGGCCCGACGCGTATCAATCCTGAATGCCCATTGTTCGCGCCGGCCCTTTGCACAGTGGCCAAACAAGATTACCGGACGCAACGTCGAAGATGACCGATTTCAAAGATCGCTTCCAGAGCGGAAGAACCGAACCCAATCCGTTTCAATGCCTTGGTGTTTCCTTTCTTTACGCGGCGTTCACCATACGGGTGCCGCGTTCCTCATCGCTGGCGATCTTTATGTCGATGCCGGAAAGGAAGTCGCCGCGCGCGGCACTACCCCAACAAAATCCCCCTGCCGAGATCCGAGATAGGCGCGATCAAGAGCATGGAAATCAGTTGCAGCCCGACGATAACCAGAATCGGAGAAAGATCCAGGCCGGAAATAGGGGGCACCCATCGGCGAGCCGGTCCCAGCAGCGGTTCGGTCAGGCTATACAGAAGGCTGACCATGGGATTGTAGACGTGGGGATTTATCCAGCTCATGATGACATGGAGGATGATGGCGAACACGAATACATGGATCGCGAGCCCGAGCAGCCGGGCTATCGAGACGAAGACAATGCCGATGGGATTCGTCCCTCCGCCAAGAATAGCGGAGATCATCGCCACCTCCACCGACTGCAGGACCAGTAACAACACCACCGACGAAAGGTCCAACCCCCACACGCCCGGGATAAAGGGCCGCAGGCGCTTGAGGGGGGGATCGGTGATCTTCACGATGAACTGACTGACCGGGTTATAAAAATCCGCCTGCACCACCTGAAAGAGAAAACGCAGCATCACGGCCAGGATATAAAGACCGAGCAGCGTCTCGACGAGAAATGTGCTTGCGTTACCCACGTACTGACTACCCATCATTTTCTCCCCTTGTCATTACCTCCAGATTATCACCCAAGGTCATCGCCCAACCGGCGTCCCAGTTCGATGGATCGGTCCCGGGCGGCCCGGAGGGCATTGGCGAACAGCCCGGCCATATCCCCTTCCGTCAGAACGGTGAGGGCGTGCTCCGTGGTTCCGCCCGGGGAGGTTACCCGCGCGCGGAGCGACGGGAGGGGCTCCGGGCTCTCCAGAGCCATTTTGGCCGCCCCGAAAGCGGTTTCCAACGTCAAGAGGCGCGCCGTCTCCGGGTCCAGCCCCATCTCCCCACCGACGGTCTCCAGGATCTCCATGACCAAAAAGAAATAGGCAGGTCCACTCCCCGACAAGGCGGTGACGATGTCCATATCCGATTCCTTCTCCACCCAAAGGGTCATGCCCACGGCCCGAAGCAGCGATTCGGCCCGGCTACGCTGGCTCGCGCTGACCTGGGGGTTGGCGAATAGCGCCGCCGCGCCGCTACTGACCAGGGCCGGGGTGTTGGGCATGGCGCGCACGATGGCGGCCTCGAACCCGAGCCAGCGCCGAATATCCGGTTCGCGCACCCCCGCCGCCACGGAGATGACCAGGGGCCGACGTCGCGAGATGGCACCCGCCAAGGCTTGGGCCGCCGGGCGCAGGGATTGGGGCTTGACGGCGAATACCACTGTATCGGCCTGTTCGGCGGCCTCCGTATTGTCCTCGGTCGCATGGATCCCGAAGCGTCCCGCCAGGGCGCTTCGCCGGTGGACATCGGGCTCCGATACCCATAGGCGTTCCGGATCGTGGCCGGTCTTGAGGATGCCGCCGATGAGGCTGGTGGCCATGTTACCGCCACCGATGAAACTGATGGTCTGTGTCTTCATGCTGGTCTATCATCATGTAGATGGAGTTCCGGCTCCGATTCCAACGCCAAGACGGCGGCGGAGGCCTTTTGGTAGCTGTCCCACGACAGCAGGTCGTCCCAATGACACTGCCCGTGTCCGTGCAGCCGGGCAAGCCTGAGCGCGGACACCGGATCGGGATACTGGTCCGATCCCTCCCGGCCCAATCCCTCCAGGATATCCACCACCCCAGGACGATTATTACACACCACCACCATATCGCAACCCGCCGCCAGGGCGCTTTTGGCCCGCTCGATGGGATCTCCCGCCCAAGCCGCCCCCGCCATGGTGATGTCGTCGCTGAAGATGGCGCCCGTGAATCCCAATTGGCCGCGCAGCACGGACCGCAACCACACGGACGAGAAACCGGCGGGTTTTTCGTCCACCTTGGGATAGATGACGTGGGCCGGCATCACCGCGGGCAGGCCCGCCCGAATCATCCGATCGAAAGGCACGAGATCCCTTGAGAAGAGAGTTTCCAGGGTCCGTGTGTCGATGGGGACGTCCACATGCGAATCGGCCTCTACCGCGCCGTGTCCGGGAAAATGTTTCCCCACCGACGCCATGCCGGCCTTCTTTGCCCCGCGCAGGAAGGACTTGCCCAGCCGGGCGACCACCGTCGGGTCGCGGTGAAAGGCGCGGCTCCGGATGACCCGACTTGGCCCTTTCCCCAGATCCAGGACCGGCGCGAAGCTGAAATCCACATCGTAGGCGCGAAGCTCCACCGCCATGACCCAACCGCATTGCTCCGCAAGGGCGCAGGCCCTGACGATGTCGCGGTCATGGATCTCGCCAAGGCGCATGGCCGCCGGCAGGAGTGTGAAGGCATCCCGGAACCGCTGCACGCTGCCGCCCTCGTGGTCCACCGCCACCAGCAGCCGGGGCTCCCTCAGTTTATGGATGCTTTCCACCAGGGCGGAAAGTTGTCCGGGGGTCCGGTAATTGCGGCTGAACAGAATAACACCACCGACCAGTGGGTGCGCCAACAGCGCCCGCTCTTCGGCGGTCAATTCCGGGCCTTCCAGGTCGAACATGATGGGGCCAAGTGACATAGGTATTTTATGTATCCGGATGGGGAGGGCTATTCAATGGTACCCTCATTCATCATTGATATTCCGTATCCATCGGGCCTATTCGTCTCACAAGCCCGGATTTATCCACGGCCCGCACCCGATCGAATACGATTTTTCCGCTTTTCCCTTGAAACCGGCAAGTTAGCCGGCACGGATAGCTTTTCCCCTTGGTGGTCATTGGTGCGATGATAACGGTATTGGGATTGTCGTTCATTTCATCCGGCGAGATAACGACGCCCGGCCTTGTTTTCCTGATCTCACTGCCCAGGGTCTGATCCGGCTCAATCAGGAATACGTCGAAGCGTCCGATTACCATTCCCATTCCTGATCATCGAATGCATTTTTTATATCGATTTTTGCATCAATGGCGTCGGGAGATCCTTCACGGCCTGCCTTGTGGAATTGCGCGCGCCAATTGGTCCTTAGGGGAATTTCGGAATAGCAAGAGGACTTTTTCTCCAGATACTTCAAGGGTGATTTTCGGTCCAAGACGGCATTGCGTGATGACCGCCTTGGGGATTCTGATCCCTTGAGAGTTACCGATTTGAATCAATTTTGTTCTCATGTAATTATCTTACGTGGATTTCGCCAAGTTATCCAAGTACTTCCATTAGTTTTACTTTGTCACATTCGCCCGGTGGCGGTCTTTCGTCGTTTCTACCGTACCGCTCGCTATGGCCATCGCCTTCGATCTTTTTGGACCCCTTTCGATAGCGAGCACCATAGCCGAGAAGCGGCTACCGGGGGCTCTATTACTCAGGGGCGCGGAACCCCAACCCGGTTCCGGCCCCATCGTTTTTTTCATGATCCCATCGGGTTTCGACCCGGCCCGATCGGTTTTCGGTTCCACACGATCGGGTCCCGGTTCAGGGCAACCGAATGATAATTATTGCTGAGACAAAACCTTAAAGCGAAAAGAAT
>CAZQHJ010000143.1:0-5604 GCA_964593225.1 uncultured Thiotrichales bacterium | reverse complement strand
TATCAAGCTAAAACATCTTTATCCAAAGTTATTAGATTGATAGACCACTAGTGCCTCTTGTCATTTCGAGCGAAACGAGAAATTTTGGGGAACTATATACAGGACTCGCCACGGCTAAGCCCAATCGCGGGCATGGCCCGCGCCTACCCGAAGCCCGTCCATTGTAGCCCGCGATTCCCGCTGGCCTGCTATAAGATCTATCTACTCGTAATATCAATGGCGCGCTCTTTCATTCCACAAACCCAATCAACGGTTATCCTCAACGTTGGCTAGCTATGTATATAGTTCCCGGAAATTAAGATGGAATGGACCACTAGGATTCTACGGGGCGCAATATCATTCCCCCAAGAACATCTCGTTGATCCGTCGTACAAAGGCCGCCGGGTCTTCCGGGTGTCCGCCCTCGGCTAACAGGGCTTCGTCGAAGAGGATGTGCGCCCAATCGGACAGTCGTGATTCCACGGTCTCCTGGCCCATCTTTTGCACGATGGGGTGCTCGGGATTGATCTCCATGATGGGGCGCATGGTCGGCACGACCTGCCCGGTAGATTTGAGCAGCCTTTCCATGTGCCTGCCCATGCTGTACTCGTCCGCCACGAGACAGACGGGGGAGGTGGTGAGGCGGTGGGTGGTGCGGACCTCCTTGACCTTCTCGCCCAGGGCTTTCTTGATGCGTTCCAGGATATCCTTATGCGCCTCATCGCCCTTTTTGCCGTCTTCTTCCTCTTCCTCGTCACCGAGTTTGCCAAGGTCCAGCGCGCCTTTGGTCACCGATTCCAGGGGCTTTTTGTCATAGTCCATGATATGGGTAATGACCCAGTCGTCGATCTCGTCGGTCAGCAACAGGACCTCCACCCCCTTTTTGCGGAACACCTCCAGGTGGGGGCTGTTCCTGGCCGTGACAATGCTGTCTCCCGTCATGTAGTAGATGGCCTCCTGGCCCTCTTTCATGCGCTCGATATAGTTGTCGAAGGAGACGATTTTATCGCCGGAATCGGCATGGGTGGACCAGAATCTGAGCAGTTTGGCGATGGTTTCGCGATTGTTATGGTCCTCGATGACGCCCTCTTTCAGCGTGTGCCCGAGCTGGTTCCAGAATTTGGCGTACTTTTCCGGTTCATCCTTGGCCATGCTCTCCAACAGGCCCAGGACCTTTTTCACCGAACCGTTGCGTATGGATTCCACCTGTCTGTTCTGCTGCAGGATCTCCCGGGAGATATTCAGCGGCAGATCGGCCGAATCGATGACGCCCCGAATGAAACGCAGATACGTGGGCATCAGGTCCTGGGCATCGTCCATGATGAATACGCGCCGCACATAGAGCTTTACACCATGGCGGTTTTGCCGGTCCCACAGGTCGAAGGGCGCCGTGGCGGGGATGAAGAGCAGGAGGGTGTATTCCAGGGTGCCCTCCACATGGCTGTGGATCCGGGCAAGGGGGGCTTCGTAATCGTGGGCCACGTGTTTGTAGAACTGGTCGTATTCCTCGTCCGTCAACTCGTTGCGGGGACGCATCCAGAGGGCCGTGGCCGAATTGATGACCTCCTCCTCCGGCACATCGGGCTTGTCTTTCTCCTTCCCTTCGGCTTCCTTCTCCTCGGGCTTCTTGCCATCCTCCGGGTCGCCGGGCATGGACAGGTCCGGCACGGCCTCCTTGATCATGGAGATGGGGAACGAGATGTGATCGGAATACTTCCGCAGGATCTCCCGCAGGCGAAAACCGTCCAGGAATTCATCCTCCCCTGGGCGCAGGTGCAATACGACCTCCGTGCCGCGAGCGGCCTTCTCCACATTGGCGACGGTATATTCACCCTCTCCCGCCGAATCCCAACGCACGGCCTCCTCCTGGCCCAGTCCGGCGCGGCGCGTGGTGACGGTGACGCGATCGGCCACGATGAAGGTGGAATAAAAACCCACGCCGAATTGGCCGATGAGTTTCGAGTCTTTCGCCTGGTCTCCGGTCAGCGCCTTGAAAAACTCCCGGGTGCCGGATTTTGCGATGGTGCCGAGCTGCTCTATGACTTCCGAGCGACTCATGCCAATCCCGTTATCACTGACCATAATGGTCCTGGCGCTCTTGTCGAAGCGAATCTTGATCCCGAGATCGGTCTCTTTATCGTATAGTCCCTCATTGGAGAGTGCCTCGAATCGGAGCCTGTCCATGGCGTCCGAGGCGTTGGAGACCAGCTCGCGAAGAAAAATTTCTTTATTGCTATACAAAGAGTGGATCATCAGATCCAACAGTTGGCGGACTTCCGCCTCGAACCCCAGGGTTTCCTTCTGCGCATGTACGGTCATGGTGATTTCTGATCCTCCAGATTGAATATTGGTCACAATGGCGTGTGCAACTTTTCGGTATCCGGGATTTTCGGTCGGTTTCAGGCCCGAGAGGCTGTGAAGGGATCCTGCCGAAAGATGGCGTCATAATGAGGTTGCACACGGGGGGAACCCAATGAGGTTGCCTCGAAAAATCATTGGGCATCCGAATCTCGCCGAGGGCGTTAATCTTTTAGTGACAGAATTTTGAACAAAATGACGAAGAAATTCTTATGAACCTTTTGGGTTCCGGCTTTGTCGGATTGGGTGTAAGACACCCAACAGGGGAAAATATACCCACCTTGCCGACGTCTATCAATTGCCATTTGGGGGGGCGTGGGTTATTTTAACAGCGGGACCGGGTTATTTTGCTCCGAAAAATGACCGCGTTTCGATCCCCTCGCCTCGAAGGTGTTCCTTGACCTTTGCGATGGGGACTTCCTTTCTATGGAAGATACCGGCGGCCAAGGCCGCTTCCACGTCGGTCTCGGCAAAGACCTGGGAGAAGTGGCGTACATTGCCGGCGCCACTGGAGGCGATGATGGGGATGGAGACGGCGCTCTTGATAAGCCGTATGAGTTCCATATCGAAACCGCGACCGGTCCCGTCCCTGTCGATGCAGTTGACCAGGAGCTCCCCCGCGCCGAGCCCTTCGCAGACCCTGGCGAGTTGGCTGGCCTCCATGGGTCTGCCTTCCCTTCCGCCGCGCACCGTGCATTGGTACCAGCAGTATTGCTCGCCGTTGGGGCCGGGGATGGCGGTCTTTATGACAGGGAAGGGGACATCGTCGGGAGTGTGGACATAGACCCGCCTGGGGTCGATGGAGATAACCACCGCCTGATTGCCGTAGACCCTGGCGATTTGCTCGATGGCGCTCTTTCCAGACGCCCGCCCGGTCCGGTTGTATTCCTCGACGGTGTATACGGCATCGCTACCGATGGAGATCTTGTCGGCGCCAGATCGGAAGTATTCCGCCGCCACATGGAGGGAAGAATAGTATCTGCCCGCCGCGTCCGTATATTCCCGGATACCGCCCCCGATGGTGAGGGGCACGAAGACGTTCTTGGAGGTCTCCCGCAAGACATCCAGCATGGGCTGGTCTTCCAGGGGGAAATCGCGGAACCCGGTGATGTTGAGGAAGGTGATCTCGTCGGCGCCTTCTTCATAATAGCGTCGGGCGAGCGCCACGGGCTTTCCCAGGTTGCGAACCCGCCTGCCGCCGTCGCCGGAGGCATCGCCGGTTAGTCCACTGGCGGACTCCCGAACGTCGTACTGATCGCCCTTGGTGACCACGAGATCCCCTTGATCGTTTGCCCTGACATCGAGACAGGCGATGACGCGTTTCGCGAGTTTTGTTGGGGTCGGCGTCCTGGCCGCCAATAAAGAGGACACCTGTGAAGAAGACGCACCCGAAGCCGAGAGGTCTTCGGCGGTCAGAAAGTTCCTTAATATCGCCAAGCCGGCCGCGCCGCTTTTTTCAGGATGGAACTGAACCGCCGCCACATTCCCCCGCTGCACGGCGCTGATGAACCTGTCGCCGTAGTCGGTGGTGGCCAGAACCCAGTCCGCGTTTGCAGGTTCCGGGAGCGCCCGGTAGGAATGGACGAAGTAGAGTTTTTCGTCGTCGATTTCCGGTGCGTCGATTTCTTGGCCATGGTCTGAAAAGAGGGCGGAGGGCCTCGAGAGGCGAAGACCATTCCAGCCGATCTGGGGAACGGACAGGTGCTGGCCATCGAACCTGCGTATCTGTCCGGGAATGATCCCGAGGCCGGGTGCGTCGGGGGATTCCTCGCTCCCCTCGAACAGCGCCTGCAGGCCGATGCAGATCCCAAGGAAGGGTTTCCCGGAATGCAGGTATTCCCGCAATGGCGCCATATAGCCGTCCGCCTGGAGCCGGGCGATGGCGCTGCCGAAGGCCCCGACGCCGGGGAAGATGAGTCTTTCGGCCCGGCGAATATCGTCAGGCGTCTTCACATCCCGCAGGGTGAATCCAAGGGCGCGGATGGCGTTCCGGACGCTTCTGACGTTACCGGCGCCGTAGTCGAGGAGGGTAATCATGAATGGTATTTTATTACAGCTCGTTGTACGCTCCAACATTACCTCGATAGTCTCTTATCGCCGGAATTTTGAACAAAGTGACTAAAAAATTCTCGTGGGCCTTTTGGGCCCCGGCTGTGTCGGGTTGGGATGTGGTTCATCAGGCCCCGCTCAATCGGGGCACGTCCTTTCGGGTACCTCAGCATCGCCCCGGTATTCGGCTACACTCTCCAATACCTCCGCTGGCAGACAGGTAATCTCCGGGCAATCCTGTTTCACGAGGCGATTGCCCAACAGGTCGGCGAGAGGCCGCTTGGCGGTATGCGGATCATCCTTGAGCCTATCGAGACGCCGGATAACGGCCCGGGCGTTGGCCCCGTCCTCGCAGGCGAGTCCGGCCAGGAAGGTGGCAAGCTGTCTATCGTACGTCTCTAAATCTTTACTCTCCCGGCATGGCCCCCAGGCCGTCGTCATGAAGCAGGGTTGTTCGGGCGGGATCCGGGCCTCCCACTGTTTCCGACAGGCTTCGTCCTCCGGGTTTCCCTCCCGTATGCGGCAGGGCCTTTCCTCCCAGGTTTTCCGCTCTTCCAGGCTTAGTCCGAGAGACGACTCTTCCAGGGGCGTCAGGGGTGTCGAAAGCAATTTCGCGCCGCGCAGATCCGCAAGACCCAATTTGGTATCGGTCAGGTCCGCAAGACGCAGGGTTGTTGCGCGAAGGTCCGCGCCCGTGAGATCCGCGCTTCGGAAGTTCGTCCCGTTGAAGGTTGCCTCCCGCAGGGTGGTGCCTCGCAGATTCGTTTCATTTAGAGTGGTCTTCTCCATGTTTGCCCCGGAAAGGTCCGCGCCCGCCATCTTTGCGAAACTCAGATCGGTTTTCGCCAAATTTGCGCCGCCCAGGACCGCGCCATTCAGGGTAGCGTGCTTTAGAATCACGCCTTCCAGCGTCGCCCCTTCCAGATCGGCATTTTTCAGGGAGGCATTGGTTAAATCGGTATCCAATATCGAAGCTGTAAAATTTTTTGTGTAAATGGCGCTGGTTCATAGCGTGAGCCGTTCCCGGAAGAGTATCGAAAACTGACTCATAGCTTGCTTCCAATCTCGGATTGGCATGGTCCACTTTTTCCATATCTCGTGCAGCGCGAGATAGAGCACCTTCATTACGGACTCGTCGTTTGGAAATGAACGTCGGCCTTTGGTGACCAGGGCAACCGAATGATAATTATTGCTGAGACAAAACCTTAAAGCGAAAAG
>CAZQHJ010000142.1:0-5629 GCA_964593225.1 uncultured Thiotrichales bacterium | reverse complement strand
GATGAAGAGCTGATTAACGAGGGGGTTGACTAATGCGGCCTCATAGAAGGATGCTGGTGAGCCCGTAAGGCGAACCGCATCATTCGGCGCCGGATTCTGTGGATGCGGTTCGTGGGAAGCGCTCACCGGCATCCGACTCGAATCATCGAAGGTCAGCACATCCCGCAACAGATAATCGGCCAGATCTTCCATGGTCGGGTGATCGAACAGCAGCGTGGAACCCAGGGAACACGCCAACTCGGACCTCAGCCAAGCCCGAAAATCCACCGCCATGAGGGAATCCAGGCCCAGCGCCATCGGATTGTCATCAGGGGCTATCCGATCCCTCCCCAGTATCTTTTCCATTCGGGTCCGAATGTGACGCATCAATGCCTCCCGGCGTTCCGGCGGGGGAAGATCGGCCAGTCTCTCCAGGAAGGCAACCGGCCCGTCATGGTCCATGGCGGGGCCGAGGGCCGTGTTCACGGTCCCTACGGCCTCGTAAAAGGCCGGTGGCCGGGGGAACTGTTCCAGCCACCGGGACCAGTCCATGGGCATCACACCGACCTGGGTAACCGGTTCCCGGATCAAGCCTCCCAGGACCGATAACCCTTCCCTGGGGGCTCTCGATCAGATGCCCCACATTGGTCTTCACCGACCCCAGGGCGCAAAAACCCTTGTCCGGGGTGGGGAATGACCGCCGAGATCGAAGAAGTTGTCGTTGGTCCCCACCGAGTCCAACCCAAGCACCTCTTGCCAGATGGCGGCTATCCGCCGTTCCATCCCGGATTGGGGTTCGACCAGGGCAACCGAATGAAACTGTTTTCCAATTGCCATTGACGTATTTTGTTGCGGGCGATTTCAACTAAAACGGGCTCTGTTGGACACCGGAAACGCCTCCATTTGCCAGATTTGTCAATATAAAAATACTTTCATTCGGTTGCCCTGGGGGTTCGACCCATGCCGTTGCGAGCCTTGGCCGGGTCTTTTCCGGCGCGGGCAGTCTATTGCGGTCCACCTTGCTATTGGGCGTCAGGGGCAGCTCATCCAGGATCACGAAGGCTGCCGGGACCATGTAGTCGGGCAGGTGTTCCTTCAGGTAACGCCGCGGGGCCGGTTCCAACCGGCCCGCGATCTCGCCCTGGAGGGGGTGGTTGGCGTAGTCGCGCCAGGCGATGGCGCCATCCCCGGCGCCGGCGCCCGGCATTCCCTGATATTGGTTGCCATCCCTGGCACTGGGTCCCGGCATTCCCTGCCGGGATGACTCTCGAAAGAACCGGACGTCGTAGCAATCCGGCTCGGACGACCAGTCGATATAGGCGGTATAACCCCGCTTGTCGGCCAGTCGCCACCAAAACTCCGGCTCCACGCCTGTTTCGGCGCCCGACGCCGACGCCGCCAGTGCCTGTCTCGGCTCGCCCACCGTCCCGGCATCCTCTTCGTCTTCCAACAGGGCCAGCAGGTGCATCTCCTCGGCAAGACGGGCGTTCGGTATCCGCCGGATGCCCAGGGCCGCCGGTTGTGCTTCGGTCAGATGTTTTTGCACCCACGTCCGGTTCAGCCTTTCGTCTTGCCAATCGCGCCAGGGGGGTGTCTCTCCGGCAAACGCGGTTTCATCGCCTGTTTTCTCGGCAATGCGCAGGACCGCATCGTACCGGAATTGGTCTGCATCCCTTCATCCGAAATATAGAGTTGGGTGTTCGCAATGGGAGTGCCGATAGGGGTGCCGGGTGGTCGGGTGGCTGGGGTCGAGCGAAGCGATCCCCCAGTATTTTCATGACCGGATACCATGGTTCGGGTTTGTGCCTGACCGCCTTTGCCCACTTCGTAAACACTCGACCAGATGGTCGTCTCGGTGGGTCCATACAGATTCCAGAGGTGGGCGCCCGTCTCGATCAGTCGCTCGGCCAGCACCCGTGGCAACGCCTCTCCGCCACAGAGGATTTTCAGATCGGGACGTCCCGTCCATCCGGCAGAGAGCAGGAGATACCAAGTAGCCGGGGTGGCCTGCATCTGCCTCCCGGCTGGCCAATACCAGCGTAGCGCCCACTACCAATGGCAGGAAAAGCTCCAGCCCGGCGATATCGAACGAAATGGTGGTCACCGCCAGCAGGGTATCGCGTTCGGTCAGGCCCGGTCGCCGGGCCATGGAAGTCAGGAAGTTCACCAAGGCGCGGTGGGGGATCTCGACGCCCTTGGGTTTGCCGGTGGAACCGGAGGTGTAGAGGGTGTAGGCCAGTTGTTCGGATGTCACATCGCGGGCGGGATTGCTCGGGTTCCGACGGGCGATCTCGTCCCGGTCGGTATCCGGACAGACGACCGTCAGCACTTCTTTATCGCGCCGTAAAGGTCCTCCATCCGGGATCGACGACAGATGCGCGGCGGCCCATGCCGAATCGGTCACCAGCACCCGTGTATCGGCATCTTCCAACATGTGGGCCAGACGTTCCCTGGGATAGGCCGGATCCAATGGCACATAGGCCGCCCCCGTCTTCAGTATCCCCAGCAGGCCCACCACCAGCTCCGGGGAACGCTCGAGACAAAGCCCCACGAGCCTGTCCGGCCCGGCCCCTTTCCCGAGCAGGAAATGCGCCAACCGGTTGGCCCTTTCGTTCAATTCCCCATAGGTAAGCTGTTGTTGTCCGAAAACCAGCGCAATGGCAGCCGGGGTGCGCGCCACTTGTTGCTCGAATAACCGATGGACGCACTGTTCCCGAGGATAATCCTGAAGGGTGTTGTTCCACTCGATAAGCGGTAGGTGTCGCTCGGCCTCGGTTAACGGGCTGGGTGACATGGTCCCGCCGCCTCCAGTGCTTCACGCATATCATGGAATGTCTCCTCCAACACCCGCGTGAATCGCGCGCTATCGTTGAACGCGAGTTCGAACGGTGCGCGACCTTCTTCCCGCCACGACGACACGCCCAAGATGATCGTCTTGTCGAACACGAAATAGCCCACGCCGATGCAGCGCTCCGACACGGGTCCGAAACCTATTCCGTCCACGCCCGGCGTCGGAACCGGGTGTGTCGTCGAGAGCGTGATGGTGGAAAACGTGTGGAAGGACGCATCGGTAAAAAGCGCCGGCAGCTCCATGCCATTTTCCCGCGCCGCGGACATCAGGACGAAGAGGTGGCGCTGGCAACCGTGGCCGGCGCGCGCCCGCGCCGCCGATTGGGCGTGCTCGGCGGACGCCCGGCGCAGCAACCCGGCGACCTTCGCCAGCGTTCGATGTTCCCATGCGCCTTGCCGTTTCATGGCGTTGAACGCCTCTACGAACCCTTGACTGGCCTCGGTCACGACCCGCTCGACTTCGGTCCATCCGTGAAGGAATGCCCTGGTTATTACGCTTTCATGTGTGCTGGGGACAAAGCCGCGCACCTTTTGGAAGGCCACCTGGAGGCCCATCTGCGCGAAGGCATCCGGTGAGATATCCGGAGACTTCAGATGCCGGCTACCGTATTGCCCTATTCGCAGCGCCGACACATCCAGGCGCTGTAGCGTTTCCTTTAACGCCCGACAGCCGCCTCCAATAGCATCCGTCAACCGGGCATCGGCAACGAATCGAAGCTCGCTGAACGTGGCAGCGGCATGGTGGCCATTTCCCGCAACAGGCGAGTTCTGTGCCGTGTCGCATTCTTGTATGTATCCGCACAATCGCAAGGGTGGCAACGAGTCCAACACGCTGTGCTCGAAGGTCAGGCCCGCGTGCCCGTTTCGCGCCACGTGGATCTGCAGGGTTTTGTCCCACCAACGGTTCACGGGCAGGAGAGAGTCCGTCGGTGGGATGCTCGCCAATTGTGCCCGCACACCCTCCGTGTCGTGTGCCGCATCTGAGTCTTGAGCCACAGAGGGGAGCGGCAGTCCATGCATCAAGTGGTGGATGGCCTCCGCGGTGTGGGGTATGGGCGCCGTGTCATCCAGGCTCACCACAAACAGCGCCGATTCGATGGCGTGCAGGGCAAGGCGATTGGCTGCGGAGGATTGGATGAGATGTCCGCGCGCCACCGCCCATTCGTCCCGGTGGAGAAAGGTCATGGCGCCGAATGCATGGGATGCTGGCGTAGCGTCTGATGGGGATGGAGATTTATCCACGGTGTCGCGGATCCGCTGGAACGCAACGCGCAGCGATGGTGATGGGATGGGCCGTCCATCGCGGGCAAGCATGTCCAGGCGGAAAATGCGCCCCCCGCACATGACGACGATATGGTGGGGCGCCCCATAGGCGTTGTGGGTGAAATGGGAAACGACAACATCCCGGCCGAGCGCTGGGATGCGCGCCACGCCCATGAAGATCCTGTAATCGTCCATGCACAGGGGTTTGCCCCGGTGCTCATCGATCGGTAGCGATTCCGCCCTCAGATCGGCGAAGAACGTCGCTGCGGCATGCGTGATGGCGGCGGCCCGCGTGATTTGATCATTGTGCCGGGGGAACGGACTCATGGTAAAGGCGAAAACCGGCGACAGGAAGATCCCGGGTGGGTTGCGATCGCGTAGAAACTCATTGTTTCGCCAGCGCCGGAGCCAGTTCGGCACGGCGGGATCGGCGGCGCTGTCCTGAATGTGTTCCTGGAGGTCCTTGCCGTGGCGCTACGGAGAAAGGTGGCTGCCTTTTGCCGGGTGGCGGCAAATTGCGCCCGAGAAACAAGGGGCTTAACGAAGCGGAGATATTGTTCGATGGTCTGATCGAGGAGCGGAACGGGTAGCCGTGGCAGGGATGTTTGTTGTCGGTACATCGTAATGGATTCGGTGGAACGTGACATTAGACTTAGCCCGGATTTGTAGGTCGGGTTAGGCGCGTTAGCGCCGTAACCCGACGTTTTTGATGCATTTTTGTCGGGTTACGCGCAGCTCAACCCGACCTACAGGAGTCGTTGTTTCATCTTCCGGGGTGATGGATGCACCCTTCATGGACGTTAGGTGAAACGCGGCATTGGACGCTATGTTCCAACTTGCCGCGTAACTGGCGCCGATGGCGTTCATACGCCCAATTGTTTCCTGATAAGGCGGCAAAGGGTTTCTTTGATTTCGGGATGTCTTGGAATAGGGGCCTGTTTGCCGTTCATCGGGTTGGCATAGATATCATGTCTTTTGCCATGCCGTTTCAGATAACATTCCGCGTCGACCAATTCTCGAATAAAGCGCCCTCTTTTCATGCCACCTCGAGTGCGATTTCCTTTGTATCGGAAATAGAATGACCGATTCCAGATGTCTCGCCGATCATCAGCCTATAGGCATCTTCGATATTCTCTTCCAGTTCCGTCAATGTCTCACCCTGGCTGAATACGCCGGGCACCTCCCTGAGTTTTCCCACATACCATCCGTCATCTTGCCAATATTCAAGGGTAAACAGGTGTCTCATCTTGTTATGCCTTCGATGTAAAACATTGCCATGATCGAAATCTCTATCCCCAACCCGGCGCTTCGATTCTCGGATTCGAAGCCTCGAATGTAATGGTGAACCTAACTCAAAGCGCTCGCACCAACCACCGAAAGCGCACCAGATAGCCTACTGCGGCAACAGCCACGCCGAGCATCAGCCCTATCCAGAATCCCAGGACACCGAAGTCCATTGTAAATCCGAGCAACACGCCGATCGGCAGGGAAATCCCCCAATAGGCCAGCGCCGCGATCGACATTGGCGCTTTCATAT
>CAZQHJ010000141.1:0-5853 GCA_964593225.1 uncultured Thiotrichales bacterium | reverse complement strand
TGGGATCGACCTCGGAGAAGTTGAGCCGCAGCACGAAGTAGCTGTTGCGTTTCGGCGTCGGGTTTCGTCCGATTTTCAGATCCCCGAACAATTGCTCGAACCGATCCGCCCGGGCCAGATCGTAGTAATTTTCCAATACCGAGAGCCACAGGCTCTTGCCGAAGCGACGCGGGCGCAGGAAGAGGAGCTGATCGCCCGCCTGTTCCATGAGGGCAATGCGATCCGTGCGATCCACATAGAAATAATTCTCTTCGCGGATCTTTTGAAAATCCGCGAGGCCGTAGGGGAATTTCATGGGCATTGGAATGATTGTTTTATGCCTACTAACACATCGTAGTATATGGCCTTTCCGTCCATGCCATAACGATGGAAACAGGATTGTTTGGTTTTCAAATCGAGCTGTTTGGAGCTGATTTTATCGTGAATCCATTGGTTAAGGGCAACGCATTCCGGATCCGGGGTGTTTGAGTTTACATGAAAAATAAACCAACCACCTGGGACTAACAAATCAAATGCTTTTTCGAACCCATCCACCGGTATATGGTTCCCCCATCCCGCCGCGGAGGCAACCCCAACACAATTGAATTGTTGCCGGGTAAGCTCATCCGATAAATCGGGCGATAAATCCGTTAAGTCGGCTACGTAGTATTTTCTATAGAGATTCGGTCTATCCCGTTTTGCGGCGACTTTAGCAATCTCATAAAGATCCAGCCCCGAGATATCCGTAATACCCACCCTGTCTCGTAAATTCTCGGCAAATATCCCCGATCCCGCGCCTATCTCCAACATGTGTAATCGTTGCCTGTCCACATTCAGCTCTGTAAACAGGTCATGAATAATGTCACACATCCCTGATGGGGTTTTGCAACCAAGAAAGTCATAGAGCACGATATCGTACAACCAGGGATATCGATATATCGTTTTATAGTCGTGCAAACCAATTCTGGTTTCTACCCCATCAATATCCACAAGGAAATATTCTTGTCCTTGAGAAATTTTCCGGTCTCCTGTTTCTTGGGGAAAGGTTATTTCATACTTGGGTTTTGTCATGGTTGATTCCTATATCGAAAATATCCGCTTTTTAATCGGGTCCCAGACCCAGCCGGGCATGGTGTGGTGTTCACCGTGGATCTCAAGGTATTGCGCCTCCAGGCGTTGGAAGTCGGCGTCGATCTCTATCTTCTTTGCGGCCCGCCAGGACCCGTTCCTGGAAGAGCGTCATCCCCGGTCCCCGTCTCCCCTTGCGACGCATCTTGTAGAAATAGAGTTGCGCCTCTTCGGGATGGCCGACGCACTCCCAGGCGATATGTCTCTTCAGGCCCAACAACTCTTCCCAAATGGGCAAGGAGCGCCGGGTCGTCCAGCAGGTCCGCGCCGAAGGCGGCAATCGTGCGCGCCGGATCGCCGTAGGCCGAAAACCCCGCGAAGACGTAGGCGCACTTTTCGCAGCGTCCGCACCATGGCTTGCGGATGTTGCATGAATTGGTCAGGTACGCGATGTCGGGATCCAGGGCGAACAGGGTATGGAAGATGCGCGCGTCGTGCAGGGGCTTGAGGAGGCTCGCCCGGTTGAGGTTGGAAAACATCCGCGCGTACAGGCCGTGCAGGGCCCGCTCTCCGTGAATGCTTTTTTCCCATTGGTGGGCGACGGGTTCACCGGTTTCCGGATCGATCAGGTTGGGACGATCGGCGCTTTTCTCATCCCCGAATACCTGAAGAGGAATATCGTAGGCGATCTGAAACGGTATCATCGCCAGCGACAGCAGGAACACCTCTCCGGCCTCCCGGCGAAAAGGCTTTTCCGAATGTTTTTCGATGCCGAAACGTTGGATGCGTTCCTCCAGCCAGGGATAATATTCATCCCGCACCGTCATGCGGAAATGGCGTTCGGACCTCAGCCTTCCCTCCGCCGGCGCGAACAGATCCCGCTGTCGTTCGACATCACCATATTGGTCATGGAGATAACCGATGGCATCGAAGGGTATCCCGGCTTTCCCCAGCATCAACCCGCAAAGGGTGCCGTCCTTGCCGGAACCGGTCGCCAACAGTACTCGATTGCCGCTATCCGGCAAGGTCCAAATGGGCCAGGGCATCGATGCCGCGGGGGGCGATCCATGAGCGACGAATTCCGGGTAGTGAAACCCCAGGCGTCCGAGTTGATAGCGGTGTTCGCTCCATACCCCGGGCAAAACGTAGCGTAGAAAATCGACCAGCTCCCTGGGAATCAATGAGCCGGCGGGGCCGAAATCCACCCGCTTCGGGAGGACCGCGCCGAACCGCGCGACGGCGAAGGCGGCCAGGGCGGCGGCGAACCGTTCCAGCGCAGGTCCCCCACCCGGCAAGCCGCGTCTCAAGTCCAGTCCCTCGTAATGCAACCGCGGCCCCAGCGGGACCCCATCCAGCCGGTAAAGTATTTCCATGGTTTCGCCATCCACCGTGACATTTTCCAGGACGGCCTTCTCGACCGTGAACGATGGCGCTTTCTTCATCAGAACGTTTCCTTATGTTCATGTTGTTTATCTCTTTCCGCTGCGGTGGAGACCATATGCGCCTGAAATTTTCATCTACAAAAAAGATTTCTCGCTTCGCTCAAAATGACAAACCTGAACATGTTAGCGCTTCGCGCCAGGATCCAAACGGGGTGTTCCTTGCGCGGGCACCGGTTCTTTCGGGATTTTTGTTTTTCCGAAACTTAAATCAGATGGAATGGCCCACCAAGCCGGTGAGAAAGATTCAGGGAAATTTCCAGCCCGCCTCACAAAACCACCATCACCGTATTGCTCGGCTCCCCCTCGCCGGCCTTGTTCACCGCCAGCACGCGGTATTCCAGCTCCTTGCCCCGTTCCTGCCCCGAGAGGGTGATCTCCGTCTCCATGGCCATCTCGGCGCCGGACCAGGGGACGCCCTGGGCGCTCTCCCGGCACTGGACCCGGTACGCGGCCACCTTGCCGCCGTCCGCGGGCTTTTTCCAGGCCAGGGTGACGGTCTCCTCCCCCTGTTCCCGGGCCACGAGACTACGGACTTGGCCGGGTACCTTCATGGGGGTGGGGTGCTTGCGTCCGCTCCAGCCGATGAGTTTCAGCTTGGCGTCGTCGAAATGGACCGTGTTCTCCGCGTAGCGGATATCGGTGCGCATCTCCTCTTCCAGGGACGCAAAGGCCGCCTGCTTGGCGGCGACGGCCTCCTCCAGGGCCGCCTTGGCCGTCTGCACCGCGTCCCTGGCCGACTCGCAGGCACCGAGAGAGGCGTCGAGGGCATCGGTGACCACGGGCGGGGCGGGATACACCTCTGTATTGGCGGAAAAACCATCGCTCATCTCCCTGGCCAGGGCCAGCATTCCGGCCTCGTCTCTTGGGAATTTGGACATGGGATTATCCTTTATAATGGGTATTGGGGTAATTGATTTGGAGTAACTGCCCAGCCCTTGCGACGAAATCAGGCAGTCGCGGTAGAGACGCGATAAATCGCGTCTCTACAAGGAGCGCAAGGGTACATGACAGCCGGCCGCACCATTCCCGGCATGTCGGAACCGATTCGCGCCAGATGGGCGTCTGTTCCCAAGCATAGGTTGTTCGTTCACGCCTGGCAATCGCGAAGAAGCGGGGTAGCGGCGGAAATGAACAGCGTAGCGACGAAAAAAAACGGGGTAGCAGCGGGAAGGAGCATCCTGCCGATGGGAAAGATCACCCCATCGGCGTTTGCGACCGCCGGACAAAAGCGAAAGATCATCCAATGGGGGTTTATCACCTCCGGATCGGGGTGAATGATCATCCGGCGGGAGTTTATGAACATTTGGCGGGAGTGAACGATCATTTCATCGATGTTCATAAACATCGGGCCGGAGAGAAAGACCCTCCGCCGGGCGTGAAGGAACGCCGGACGGCGGGTGAGGATCGTTGGTGGGGCGGGAGTGGACTTTCGGGGCGGGTTCCTGAACGCGGAGCGTGGCAGCAGGAAGACGATGCTCCGGTCAGGTCGCCGCGTATCCCAACGCCGATCCGAGCCGCACCACTTCCACCTCCAGCCGGGCCTTCACCTCGTGTTGCTTCGACAGATACTCGTCGATGGCATCCAGGGTGCGGGCGTGAAAATATCGCTCTCCACATTCCGCGCAGACCTCGGCGCTGACATTCTCCACAATCGTCAACACGCCATTCAACCAATGTTGGCGCTTGACGCGTTTTTGTCTTGTTTCTCCATTGCAGAATTCACATTTCATGGGAATTACCTATAAGGGCATAAACCGTGATGATGATAAGGCGGGCACTTTCCGGAAACCGGCATACCACGTGAACCATTCGGCCATCCAATGCCGGACCTTCGAGTCGGTACCGCGTTCCTCGCGAATCATGGGTCATCTTCTTTTCCACCCGGCCTTTCAGGATCGCATTTTCCACGTCTTTTCTTTCCAACCCGTCATCGAGCATTTCTTCTTCCGCGTGGGAGGAGAGGTAATAATCGCGGTCGATGATTTTGCGCCGGATGTTTTGGAGTAGGGTCATTTATGTTCTGTCAGTTATATTCATGGATACCGGATACTCGTTATACCCGACATGGAAATGTAGTGGATTGTGTTCATCGAAATACATGGAGATAACAATCCCCAAGAATCCCGTTATTTCCGGCATGGTTGGTTTTCCCTGTGTAACTATTCAGCTCAAGCCATTTGGGGAGCATTTCCACAAATGCGCGATAACACAAAAGCCCAGAGGATTGTCATTTCAACTCGGCGCACAAGATCTCTCCCTTCGGTCGAGATGACAGGAACGTGCTGAATAGTTACATCCTGGTTTGTTTTCCACTTCGTATGGGTTTCTGCCCGTAGTGCGTGGTGGCGAGAGAGATCGACGTCCCGCAATAATCTTTTCCGGTTCACTGACATGTTATTCTGTCCTTTGATCGGTCCTCCAAGGGTTGGGGTCCACCTAAAAGGACCATTCCGGCGGCGGGAAGGAGCATTGCATGAGAGGGAATGGTCACCAAAATCAAATATAGTAAGCATTTGATTTTGTAGAACCGAGAAAATCACATTTTCTCGCATCAAAGCTTTGTCGAGCCAGGAATGGCTCGTGCAAAGCTCTCACGGTATTCTGTTTTTCCAATAATCCGGTTTTCTGTTCAATTGCATCACTGCAACAATCAGAATCCGGCCATCTCCAATGTGGTATATCAGTGCATACGGAAATCGTTTGGTCAGGCATCTTCTTGTATTTTTTGTCAGCAGCATCCATGCTTCGGGAAACTCCGTAATCCGCTTGACAGTTGAATAAACCTCTTTTGCAAACTCCGATCCGAGTCTCGTCCGACAGGTTTCATAGTAGTGTATTGCCTCGGCGAGTTCGATTTTGGCGGCAGGATGAAAAGCGTATTTCATTCCGGCAGTTTTCCTAGAAGTTCTCTGAAGACCTCTTCTCCAGGAATCGCCTTTACTTTGCCGGTTCTCAGTTCTTCAACCCTTTTCTCGGCCTCTTGCGCCCATAAGTCATCAATCTCCTTCCGAGACGGATTGAGACTGTCGAGAAGCCTGTCTATCAGTTCCATTTTCATCTCCAGCGGCAATGATTCGGCAACAGAGATAAGCTCACTTGTATTTATCATAGCAAAGTCCTCATTTTTTCATCTCAAAATTTCCGCGCCAACCGCCGGAAGCGCGCCAAGTAGCATACGGCGGCAACGACCATCCCAAAAGTTTGCCCTATCCAAAATCCCCGAACACCGAAATCCAGCGCGAATCCGATCAACGCGCCGACTGGCAAGGAGATCCCACAACAGGCCAGTACCACAATCAGCGCCGGTATCTTCATCTCCGAAAGGCCGTTCAATGCCTGGTGATAAACCATGCGCAGGCCGTCG
>CAZQHJ010000140.1:0-5871 GCA_964593225.1 uncultured Thiotrichales bacterium | reverse complement strand
CTTCTCTAAAACCAAAACTTCATTGACCGTTGCACTTCGAAGTTGAATCCGCGAAACAATGAGAAGAAGAAAAATACTGGAAATAACATTAAGACACCGATCCATATAGAACCGGCCTTGTTCTGCCTCGGAAAAATCGTATTTGTCTTTCATCTTGGACGCCTTTATCGATAGGATCGCTGATTGGCCTTCGAAGGGTTATGGGGTCTGAGTCTTTCCTTTTACCATCCCCCAAAACTTGGCATCCATATACTTCATCGGCACCAGACGATGTTCGGACATGTCGACGGATACACCGCATTGTTCCAGCACGACATATCCCAGTAGTGGTTCGTATTCTCCCTTGTCCGGGATCATATCCAGGAACAGCAACTCGTTGTAGACGGGACGAAAACCTTCCACCGTTATTTCCACGGGACCACAGATGATGCCCTTGATGATCTCCTGTGTGGCGGTCTGCAACTCGATTTCCCGTTGCGACCGGAATGTCCCCGGTTTTTCCTTCCAGGCAAGGGGAAAGGTCAGGTAACTGGCCCCCGTGTCGACCAGGGCATTCACGGTGATGGTGTTGCCGGGTACCGATACATTTTCGATGGTTACATTGGTAGTGATTCTTCCCATGTTTTTCTCCCCGTGTGCCCTCCCCATCGGGGGGCGCGCACATAAATTCCGGCCCCGCCGGGATTTATTCCGCATCCCTCCTATCCAACTCCGCGATCACCTTCCAGGCCGCCACGGGAACACCCGCCCAGTCCGAAGATGGCGGAAGCGCCGTTCTCATACGGAAAGTTGTTTTCTTCGTGCGCAACTTTTTCCAAATCTACCATTTCTAGCCCGTTTAAGCTTGAGGGAATCCTGGTGCATCAGTCACCTCAATCCACGCTCAACTTTCAACCCTCGACCCTCAAAGCACCGCTCTCACTACATTACTCATAGGCCCCCTGCCGGCCCGATTGATGGCCACCACGGCATATTTTAGCAAGTCAGCCCATTACCTCCTTGGCAAAACCACGCGCCGAAATGATTCTGGTGGCGACAAGCGTCTGGGCGTCGGTGAAGTCTCCGTCGCCGGTGATCAAATAGTCCGCGCTGCCCGACGCGCTACAGGCGAGGAATCGCGCATCTTTACAGTCGCGGGGAAAATCGATGGAGGAGTCGGGTTGAATGACCCGTGTATCCGATACAAGCAATTCACCCCACCAGGTGATGGTTGCATCCGGCAGGGCGAACTTCGGACGGCGGATGACTCGAAGAGATTCGTCCATGATGGTTCGGATTACCAGTCAATCCATATGGGATTGACGCAAACACCAGAGCAATACACGCTCGGGAATACGATCGCGGATTACCGCCGATACCAGGATATTGGTATCGACAACTACCTTCATGGGGCATTGCGCGCCCGGTCGATCTCGATCGCGATCGCCTTCTCGGAGACATTCGCCGATTGCGGCAGTCCCCGGACGTGGTCCATGAGCGCCCGCCAGGAGGCCACCTTTTCGTTCGACCGACGGCTCCGATCGACAATCAGGACTTCCAGCGGGACGCCTTTGGGGAAGGGAAGGCCCTCGATGACCATGCGCCCGGCGGCATCGATTTCGGCATAGGTTTTATAGGCGTTCATTCCGCTCATTTTAGTTCTACTTTGTCACATTCAGGTGGTTGGTCATCAGGCAGTAGGCCAGTATTTCCACCTCATGGCCTCGGCAGTAATCCGCCAGCCACTCGAGATAAATCCGGCGGTTTTCTTCCATGAAAACATCGCTCCGATCTTCACCTCGAGGCCGATAAGGGACCACCGGCACCATCTCAAGCTGGCGGGGAGGATATCGATCGGGATGATCCGGGCGGCATTTAGGGCATTCTACACAAAAGAGACGCTATCGGAACCGACCTTGAACATTGTCTTCCGTTTCGTTTCGATAGTCCGGGTCGATTTGAGCTACGGAAGCACCTGCACGCAGGATGGGATCCAGTTGAAATAGTTGATGAACTCGCATCTCTACAGATGGAAGGCTCTCAGACATGTCTTTCGCTGTTCGCTGCTCTTGTTTAGCAGCCAGACCAAATACACGACCAGAAAATTGCATATCGTATCTTATTAGAGTATAGCCACTTAGTTTCTTTGCAAGCTTAGTTGCTTTATCTTCACGGTTTTTTGTTGATTGTATCGCTATCGCATTCCTGTCAGGCATCTTGCGCCCCATCCCGTGCCCCACTCACTCCAATCCACCCTCAATGCTCAAAGCACCGCTCTGACCACATTACTGACAGGCCCCCTGCCGGCCCGATTGATGGCCACCACGGCATACTCCAGCGCCTTGCCCCGTTCCTGGTCGGTGAGGGTAATGCTGGTGGTGATGGCGGTGGCCAGCGTCCGGTATTCCTCCCCCTCCAGGAGGAGGATCTCGTAGCTGGCCGGCTTGCCGCCCTCCGCGGGTTTTTTCCATGAGAGTGTAATCGAATCGCTGCCCTGCTCGCCGCTGACGAGATTGCGCGTCTGGCCCGGCGCGGTGAGGGGCGAGGGCTCCTTGGGCGCCCCCCAGCCCAGGGTCTTGAGTTTGTCGTCGTCGGAGTCGACGGTCATCTCCGCGTAACGGAGGTTTTTTTTCACCTGGGCCTTGAGCGTCTGATAGCTGGCCCTCTTTTCGGTGTTGGCCTGTTCGGCGGTGGCCCGGGCGGCGACGGCGGCATCCCGCTTGGCCACATAGGTGGCCAGGGTCGTATCGAGATCGGTGGGATTGATGGGTGGGTTCGGAAAGGTGTCGATATTGGCCTTGAGTCCGGAGGAGACTTTCTGGCCGAGTTCAAAGACCTTGATTTCTTCGATAGGGAAGGTAGGCATGGCTGTTGATAACCTGTTGTAGTGATGGATAATAAACCTATTGCAATTAGTCCTGCTTATGTCGGATTCACCCCATTGGGGTTGTTCTCCCCTGTCTCGTCTTCCCAGGGTAGCGGCTTCGCCGCAATCCCGGGCTAAATGATGCAGCCCCTTGGGGGCAATCCGACGAATCCGAGATTGAAGTAGAATCGAATATGGCAAAGACAGACGAATGGCTTTGTGAATCGGGCCCGATCCGTTATGGTCGGAGCGCGATCCCATTCCGATCGGATCGGATCGGTCATCGTTCGGGTCCGATCCGCCGCCGATCGCCTCCGATCTCTTCGCGATCGGATCCTATCCATGACCGATCCGGCCGTATTCACTGCCGATCGCATCCGATTCCTCTCCGATCGGATCCGATCGACCACCGATCGTGTCCGTTCCAGCCTCGATCAGGCCAATTCTCTCTCCTTTCACAGGATTTATCTCGGGAAAAACACCCCATCGGAGCCGGTTCCGACCCGATCCATCGGGGTTCGGATGCGATCTCCCGGGATTCCGGTTCACCCCTCCATCTCCTGGCCGGAAGGCGCCCGCGGAGGCTTTTCAATCATGAAATAACAGTGAAGATCCAGAGTAGCAAAGACATAGGGCGGAATACAATTTGCCCGTTTGTCTCGGCCTAGCACCTATCAATTTTAGTTTTACATTCGCCGCGGCACAAATAAACCTCATTTTTTCAACCTAGTAACCTAAAATCTCAACAGTCCCTAGTCAGGGAGAAAGATTTGCCTTTTAGCCTATTTTCCGCTAGGGTGCTTTACATATCTCAATTTAGAGATCCCCTTTTCATCTTTATTTCCACCTCGGTATCGCCGGTTTTGGGATGGAGGGCGTGGTTTTCGGATCCCCCTGTTACGAATTAAGCTCAAGCGTTGGATATGTAATTTTATTCTTAAAATTATATGTTTTAAAAAGGAAACTTCCTGTATCGAAATGCAAAGAGTTATACTTCGAACGGGTCGTTTGTTCGATTTCGAAAGCCGTTGAAAGATCGGATGGCATTGGAAATTATGCTTGATCATCGATGGTGTTACATATTTCAACACGATCGACGCTTATTTCGCGGGAAGTTCGAAATATGGCCGTTGAAAGTATAAATCATATTCCTCCGCATGAGTCGGCAAGCCCTTTTGCCGAGGCCACGTCCAGTTTCATGCCTTTCGCGCCTTGCCAACCATCACAAACGCTGTCTCGCCACGACCGGGAATTTTCAAGAGGCACCTTCAGGAGGATCCATCAGTTGCTATCGGTTATTGAAGAACGACGTATTCATAGCGTGGGGTACCAGTGAACGTCACCCTCATCGGCACGGGCTACGTCGGCTTGGTCTCCGGAGCCTGTTTCGCCGAATTCGGTGCCGATGTTGTCTGCGTGGACGTGGACGTGGACAAGGTCCATCATCTCAATCAGGGAAAAATCCCCATCTACGAGCCCGGGCTCGATGCCCTGGTGGCGCGCAATGTGGCGGCCGGGCGACTGCGTTTTTCCCTGGATTTCGCCGATCCCGTGGCGGAGGCCGACGTGGTGTTTATCGCCGTGGGAACGCCGACCCGCCGGGGCGATGGTCACGCCGATCTGTCCTATGTTTTCGATGCGGCCCGCATGATCGCCCCACATCTCATGGGCTATACGGTGGTGGTGGATAAATCCACGGTCCCGGTGGGCACGGCCCGGCAGGTGCGCCGGATCATCGAGACCACAAACTCCACCGCCGATTTCGATGTGGCGTCGAACCCGGAATTCCTACGGGAGGGGGCCGCGATTGCCGATTTCATGCGCCCCGACCGGGTGGTGATCGGCACGGAAAGTGAACGCGCGGAGGCCCTGCTGCGGGAGCTGTACCGACCTTTGAACCTCATCGAAACCCCCATTCTCGCCACCAACTTGGAAACGGCAGAGTTGATCAAGTATGCCGCCAACGCCTTCCTGGCCACCAAAATCAGTTTCATCAACGAGATGTCCATGCTGTGCGAGGCGGTGGGGGCGGATGTCCATGGGATCGCCAAGGGGATAGGGCTGGATGGCCGGATCGGGCGCAAGTTTCTGCATGTGAGTCCGGGTTACGGGGGTTCCTGTTTCCCGAAGGATACGCTGGCGTTGGTGCGCACCGCCCAGGAACACGAGGTGTCGTGCCGGATTGTGGAGGCCGTGGTGGAGGTGAACGCGGCCCAGAAGACGCGCATGGTGAGGAAGATCCGACAGGCGCTTGGGGGCAGCGAGACGGGTAAGCGGCTGGGGGTGTTGGGATTGACCTTCAAGCCGGAAACCAATGATATGCGCGAGGCCCCGGCGCTGGTTATTCTGCCGGCGCTGCTGGAAAAGGGCGCGGAGATCCACGCCCACGACCCCCAGGGTATGGCCGACGCCGGGAAGCTCCTGCCGGCGGGGATCCGCTATTGCAATGACATCTACGAGACCCTAACCGGTGTCGACGCAGTGGTTCTGCTGACGGAATGGAACGCCTACCGGGGGCTGGATTTGGCGAGGATCCTGAAGATGATGCGAGGTAATGTATTTGTGGATCTGCGCAATGTCTATGAGCCGGACCGAATGAGTGCGGCGGGTTTTCGGTACTTTTGCGTGGGGCGGTAACGAGCGCGTTGTTCCAGCTTATTTTAGAGGGTGTCTAAAAATTCGGATTCAGGGCCTAAAGGCTGAGCTTTATGGGCTACTCGTCCGGTCACGAGATGAACCATGGAGAGATATATCATTGGCCTTCTTGCCCTCTATTCCGAATCAGCTGATTGGAGAGATTAAAATCGAACGATGCGCTCGTACCCCGAGCCACAAACGCATCGTTCGACAACCCGCAACACTGTATTGGTTTCACGGGAGAAGATAATCGAAGGAAGTTGCGGTGCGCGGCACTAGTGGTTCGTCAATCTGATAATTTAGGATACTGGAGTTTGTTTACATGCCGAAGTAGAAAAGCTGGCTTAATCCGGCATCCTAATTTATCTCATGGACAGACCACTAGTGAC
>CAZQHJ010000139.1:3976-5872 GCA_964593225.1 uncultured Thiotrichales bacterium | reverse complement strand
CGGCTTGCCCTCTATTCCGAACTGATGAGTTGCACTTACAAGTTGAATCCAGGTCCTGTTTTATCTGCGGGTTATATCTCGTTTTCGAACTGGCCGTTTTCGATTTGGCCGGATTTTTGTTCGGCGGCGTGGACCGGTCCCGTCCTTGTCGGTGCGTCCTTCCCAAGCGCCGAGTCGAAAGCATGGACGAGTTTCCGGCGTTCTTTCCCCATGTGAAAAATTCGTTCATGGATGGAACGCAAAGACCGGTCCAACGCCCTAAAGACGGCAGAAACCGGAAACGCTACTACTCCGGGAAGAAAAAAGCCTATACCCGGAAGAACCTTGTGGGAGCGGATGAAAACAAAACGGTCCTGCTTTTGTTCCCGACAAAAAGGGGACCGGTGCATGACAAGAAGCGGATGGACAAGGAGAACCGGATGGAATCCATACCACCCGATATGCTGGCTCGACAAAGGATTTTAAGGCCTCGAGGGTCACAACGTCATCGGGCCGAAAAAGAAACCAAAAGGCACAGCGCTCACCGACGAGGAAAAAGAACAAAACCGCATCATTTCAGGCATCCGCATGGTCAACGAACACGCCATGGCCGGCATCGATTACAACACCGCCGTCACGATATTGCTCGCCTGCCCGAAACCGGCCTTGTTCGTGGCGACCAGCCGGTATTCCAGGCTCTTGCCGCGCTCCTGATCCCGGAGGGTGGCTTCGTTTTCGATCACCGTCTCCACCAGCGTCCAGGCGCCGCCGCCCGCCTCGCGGCGCTCGATCCGGTAGTTGGCCACCTTGCCACCGTCGACGGGTTTTTTCCGCGCCAGGCGAATCCAATTTTCGCCCTGCTCGGGCGCGGAGAGGGACCGCACCTCACCTGCCCCGGCACCGTGAGTGGCGTGGCGGGCACACCCGAGCCGGGAACCGATCGGAATCCGATAAGAGTCGATAGATGCCTGATACATTCCGATCGACTGCCATGGAAAGCCGATCGGAAGACGATAAGGTTGGCTCGCCTTTCACTGGAAGTCGATCATTTCTCATGAATCAGAGCGCCACTTTCGATGGAATCTATTGACTTCTACCGGATTCCGATCGATTCCTGATAGAGTTCGATCGACTTTTATCAGATTCCGATTGGCTTCCGGCGCGGTTCGGGATACTTAACTATTCGGACAGGCCGTTTTTTCAGGCGGACAGACCGACGCCCGGCGAGGCCGAGAACGCCTACAAGGAGAGACGGTAAATCGATGAAGGATAGGGGAATGATAGGTGGTAAGATTCGGCTGTGACTCATAGCCCCGGCAAACAAGCGATCACAGGAATGCCTGGGCAGATTACAATCGAAGTTCGCCGCCGTGGGCAGCACTCCGAATCACAAACCTGCCGGCCTGAAACCGGCAATGACGCACGGACTACCGGAAAGCGCTCGATCGAAGATCAGCACCGCGCGCAGCGCTCCGAATCGCAAGCCCGCCGGCTCAAAACCGGCAATAACCATGGACCATCGGAAAATGCCCAATCGAAAATCACCGCCGCGCGGCACCCCGAAGCGTAAGTTCGCCGGCTCGAAATCGGCCATGAGGCAAGGCGGACCGCGAACGCCCGATGGAAGACCGCTGCAGCATGGCGCCCCCACGGGTGGCGGCCCGAACCGGAGGCACGCGGACTCGAGATCGGCAGTAACCTCGGAGCATCGAAAGCGCCCAACGGAAGCCGGTTACCGGGGCCAGCGCTCCGACTCCCGGACCTACCGCCCCAGGAGCGACCATCCCAGGGGCGACCATGACCCACGGACCCCAGGAAGGCGACCAACGGAAGGCGGTTACCGGGGCCAGCGCTCCGACTCTCGGACCTACCGCCCCAGGAGCGACCATCCCAGGGGCGACCATGACCCACGGACCC
>CAZQHJ010000139.1:0-3876 GCA_964593225.1 uncultured Thiotrichales bacterium | reverse complement strand
ACCCCAGGAAGGCGACCAACGGAAGGCGGTTACCGGGGCCAGCGCTCCGACTCTCGGACCTACCGCCCCAGGGGCGACCATGACCCACGAACCCCAGGAAGGCGCCCAATGGAAGACCGTTACCGGGCGCAGCACCCGTACGCAGCGCCCATGGGCGGTGCCCGCGCCGTGGCCACCGAGGTCCTGATTCGGGTCCTTTCCCAGGGCCACTCCCTGACGGACACCCTCTCCCGTTATACCGATCCCCTGGAAGACCCCCGGGACCGCGCCCTTGCTAGGGCGCTCTGTTTTGGGGTGATGCGCCAGCTGCCCCGGCTGCGGGGCATGGTCGCCCGCCTCATGGAAAAGCCGCTCAAAAGAAATGACGCAGACGTGTCCGCCCTGTTATTGCTGGGCCTCTATCAGCTCCTCCATACCCGCCTGCCCCCCCACGCAGCGGTGGCGGAGACCGTGGACGTGGCGGCGGCGCGGGGCAAGCCCTGGGCCAAGGCCCTCATCAATGGCGTGCTTCGGAACTTCCAGCGCCGGCGCGACGAGATCCTCCAGTCGGTGGACCGTGAGAGTCACAGCCGCCTGGCCCATCCCCGTTGGTTGGCTGCCGCAGTTCGGAACGCCTGGCCGAAAGACTGGGTGGATATTCTGATGGAGAACAACCGGAAGGCGCCCATGACGCTGCGCGTCAACGTGAGGCGGATGAGCAGGGATGCCTACCTGGCGCGCCACCCCGGGCTGGCGACGGTGGCGCTCCGGACGGCAAGCGGCGTCCAACTGAGCGAGGCCACCGATGTCAGCCGGGTGCCGGGGTTCGACGAGGGCGTCGTCTCGGTCCAGGACGGTGGGGCGCAACTGGCGGCGGGGTTGCTGGAGCTTGCCCCCGGACAGCGGGTCCTGGACGCCTGCGCGGCGCCGGGCGGTAAAATGGCCCATATCCTGGAACAGGAACGGGGGCTTGCCGCCCTCGTCGCCCTGGAACAGGACCCGGCGCGCCTGGCGAGCCTGACGGCGACCCTGACGCGCCTGGAGCTTGCCGCCGATGTGCGCTGCGCGGACGCCGGCGCGCCCGAGGGGTGGTGGGACGGCGAGCCTTTCCACCGCATCCTACTGGATGTCCCTTGTTCTGGGAGCGGTGTCATCCGCCGTCACCCGGACATCAAGTTCCATCGCCGTCCCGACGACATCGCCCAATACGCCGCCTCTCAGGCGCGGCTCCTGAACGCCCTCTGGCCGCTCCTGGCCCCCGGTGGTCTGCTGCTCTATGTCACCTGCTCGGTTCTGCCCCAGGAAAACCGCCAACAGATCGAGGGATTTCTGAAGAGACACCCGGATGCGCGGGAAAAATCCATTGATGCCGACTGGGGGCGAGCGGCTTGGGGCGGTTCGGACAGGGAGGAGGGGAAGACGGGCCCCGGACGCCAGATCCTGCCGGGGGAAAATGGGATGGATGGGTTTTATTATGCACGGATCGAGAAGATGGCCTCGGGACAAAATGGAAAGGAATAGGATGGCGACCCTGTGACCCTGTACTTCCCACCGTCCGCTTTCCACGTCCTTGTCCCGATTTCCCACTCTTTTACAGATAGATCTAAGGCCCAAGGCGAAGTCGCCGGGAACACAAAACGAAACGAAAAGGCATGAAGAACCCGGAAGTCAAGCGACCTTCGATACCGGAAACGGACACCGCCCCCAGGCCTTATAGCTGGCGATACGTCATCGACATTGCCCTGAAACACCGGCGCGCCCTGGTGCTGGCCCATATCTTTGCCATCTGCGGGACCTTGGCCACCATCCCCATACCGCTGTTGATGCCGCTGATGGTGGATGAGGTCCTGCTGGGGCAACCCGGCCCCAGGGTGGCGTTCATTGGCCAGTGGTTCCCGGAGAGTTGGCGTGGCCCGATCCTGTTCATCACCGCGCCCCTCATCGCGACCATCCTGCTGCGGTTGTTGGCGCTGCGGTTCAGCGCCTGGGAGTTCGGGAAATTCGCCTACATCGCCAAGAACGTGACCTATCGGATGCGCCGGGAGATGCTGACGCACCTGGGGCGTATCTCCATGGCGGAATACGAGACCCTGGGCAGCGGCGCGGTCACCGCCCATTTCGTCACCGATCTGGAGGTCATCGATCGGTTCGTGGGGACCACGGTGGGGAAGTTCCTGGTGGCCGTATTGACCCTGATAGGCATCGCGATGGTCCTCATCTGGCTCCACTGGCCCCTGGCCCTGTTCATCTTGTTCGTCAATCCCGTGGTGATCTACTGCACCATTTTGATGGGCAAAAAGATCAAGGAATTGAAGACGCGCGAGAACGCGGCGTTCGAGCACTTCCAGGAGACGCTGGCCGAGACCCTGAACGGGATACTGCAGATCCGGGCCGCCAACCGGGAGGGGTATTACCTGACGGGGGTCATTGAGCGCGCCCGCAGGGTGCGGGACAGCGCCACGGCCTTCTCCTGGCGGAGCGATGTGGCCAACCGGCTTTCCCTGCTGATCTTCGTGGTCGGCTTCGACATCTTTCGGGCCGTCAGCATGCTGCTGGTACTGTTCTCGGATCTGTCTCTTGGGGAGATGATGGCCGTGTTCGGCTACCTGTGGTACATGATGTCGCCGGTCCAGGAGGTGCTCAATATCCAATACGCCTATTTCGGCGCCCGGGCTGCTTTGGGGCGCGTCAACCGTTTAGTGGATCTCAAGCGCGAACCGAGTTATCCCCACAAGACGAATCCTTTCGCCAACCGGGACACCGTCGGCCTCCGGGTGGCGAATCTCGGCTTTGCCTATGGGGATGGCCTGCCGGTGTTGGATCGCCTGTCCCTGACCATCGCGCCGGGGGAAAAGGTCGCCCTGGTGGGGGCAAGCGGCGGCGGCAAATCCACGTTCGTACAGATACTGCTGGGGCTTTATCCGGCAAGGTCCGGGATGATCTTCTTCGACGGGGGGCCGGTGACCGAGATCGGTCTTGATGTGGTGCGCGAGCACGTGGGGGTGGTCCTGCAACATCCGGCCCTGTTCAACGACACCGTTCGGAACAACCTGAGCCTGGGGCGTCAGGTCCCCGACGGGATGCTGTGGCGAGCCCTGGAGATTGCCCAGTTGAAGGGGGAAGTGGAACGAATGCCCGAGGGACTGGACAGCTTGGTGGGCCGTCAGGGAATCAGATTATCCGGCGGGCAACGGCAACGGCTGGCGGTGGCGCGGATGATCCTGACCGATCCCAAGATCGTGATCCTGGATGAGGCGACCTCTTCGCTCGATACGGAAACGGAATCGCGCCTGCACGAGGCGATGCAGGCCTTCCTCCAGGGGCGCACCACGCTCATCGTGGCCCACCGCCTGAGCGCCGTCAAGCAAGCCGATCGGGTCTGCGTGTTCGAGGGGGGGCGCATCATGGAAGAAGGCCGGCACACCGAACTGCTGGAAAGCGGCGGACTCTATAGCAGGCTCTATGGGGAGCGGCAGATGGCGTAAATTCTCTCGCCGCGCGAAATCCGAACCGGGCAGAGCCGTAACCGCGAGAGAAGAAAGATTTTGGTAGTGTCTCAGTGTCGTCGCGAGGCGCCATCTGGATTGTGGCTCGTGCAAGGCGCGATGGGGTCGAAAATAAGGCGTGTAGTGGACTACATGACGCCCAACACCACATAACGAACCTTGCCCCTATCCCAACGTAGCAGGACGCAATTTCAGGGGCCGCCGCAGTAGATTGCGAATTTTTAGACACCCTCTAAGACTTCATGTCCCGAAGGAGCTAGTGGTCAGTCAATCTGATAATTTAGGATAAGGTATTTCAAGTTGATACGTGCGTTGTCGGTGGTGAAATGCCAATCTGACAGGCTTTTTTGACTGGTTGCGGGTTATCGTCCAAGCAGCAATTTCAGAAATC
>CAZQHJ010000138.1:0-5876 GCA_964593225.1 uncultured Thiotrichales bacterium | reverse complement strand
TCAGCGACTTGCGCCTTTTCGATCGATTTTTCCCTCGACAATACTCTGTCGGTAGCCACGGCAATCCAACCTTCGGCGGCTTCACGGATGTTCGCGAGGGTTTCATCGAGATCGTCCCCCTCGGAAATACAACCCGGGCGTCCGGGAATCTCTGCCCGGAATCCGCCTTCTTCGGCCGGATGAAAAAGGATTTCGAGTTTCATGGCTTGGCCTTTTTGCGTTCAAGTCCGCGTGGGTTGGGGGGCAAGCGTCGCGCGAACCGCACCAATGACGCCGGGGGCTTGCCTGCGGCCTACTTAGGGGCTAGGGACCTATTCTCTTTTCGGTTTTTCCATACCAGCCAGAGCACGGGCGGTGTCGCCACAATCGCCATCACCATGACGGTAATCTCATAGGCGTTCATATTCATTCGTCCTCCAACGGACTGATGTTCCGATTCCTTCCGGAACTCCATGGCTCGTCTGCTGATTTCCTCCCCATTCACCCCCGCGAAAAGATTCTGCCGCCATGCGGTGTAATCGAATCTTTCCCGTTGAACCAGCGCAATGAATCTTTCCGTTTCCACCATCCCAAGATGGCGGTTCAATATCTCCAGGGCCGATATTTCGATCTCCACATCCGCTCTCATAAACCGGACTCCCATTGAATCCTGAATCTCGATTCGCCGTTCCTGAAGGGATTGGCGCCATTCTCATAATCGAGCAAAGTTGACCAACCCGGCGCAAAAACGCCGGATTCGATCTTTTCCTGAATGGCGAGCTTGGCCTCTGTCTCGAGCCATATGGTAAGGGAGGATTGATCATCGAATGGTCTGTTGAAACAGCAGTTGTCCGGATAGATGCGCATGGATTTTTCTATTTCGACGAACGCCGGCTATCCCCGCCTATTGTGTGATTGAGCCGGGTTCAGGCTGGGGGCTCGCTGCGCTCGACCCCAGCCACCCGCCGCCCTCGGAAATACAACCGGGGAGTCCGGGAACCTCTGCCTGGAATCCCCCTTCTTCGGCCGGATGGAATAGGATTTTAAGTTTCATGGCCTAGTCTTTATCAGCTTCCCAGGCGGCGCTCCATCGCCATTTTGCTGATTTCTTCCACGGACTTGTCATTCCACAAATCCTCTTGCCATTTCGTGTAGTCGAATGGTTCACGCATCATGAGGCTGACAAACCTCTCGGCGTAAACCGGTCCCAATGTTGCGATCAGCGCCTCCATTCCCTTGAGTCTGATCTGGGCATCAGTGAGTGCGTTCATTGATCTCTCCGGCGAGTTCGATTGGATTCACGGCTCGAATTTCGCCGTTATTGGCTAATTTCCCAAGCAGCTTGTCATCCGTGGTAACAAAGGCGTCGGCCTTGTCTGCTATCGCCGCGGCCACGTGCAGGGCATCCTTCGCTCGAATCCCTGTTTTTACCAATCGATTGGCGGTTTCGATTAGGGATTCGGTTTCCTCGATGTCCACATAGGCGCGTCTTTTCCATTGCGCTATCGCGCTTTTCTTTTCCTCGAATGGATTTCGATCATTCTCAATATCCAGAATATAGTCTTTTAGCGCCAGAATTTTGAACAAAATGACCAAGAAATTCTCGTGACATTTTTGGTTCCGGCTGTGTCGGGTTGGGATCAAACAAGATCGATTTCATAGGTCTTGATCTTTTCCTGCAAGTACAACTTCGCTTCCGTCTCCAAACGAATTCGAATGTGGCCTTGATTATCGAAGGGTCGGTTGAGGGCGCAGTTATCGAGGTAGATTTTCATGCTTGGTGCTCTACCATGCTTGTTTGAATCAATGTGACGTGGGCGGGTAAGCCATGGTAGGCGGGAAGCCGAATCACGCGAACCGCATCAATGGGGCTGGGGGCTCGCCTGGTTCGACTTTCCGCCTACCATAGCCTCGCCACCTATCGATTTTATGCATTGGCGTAGGTCGGATTAGGCCGCAGGCCGTAACCCGACCTATGCCGGCTTGGCCTATGAGACAAAAGCCCCTTGGGGCAACGGAATGAGGAACGCGCGGGGCACGATTAGGCCGTAGGATGCCGGTGAGCCGTCAGGCGAACTGCATTGATGGGCATTCCCTTGATGCGATTCCCTCGTTCCCACGCGCCGGCGTGGAACCCCTATTGGCGGCACGCCCACGCCGCGTACTCGCGGCCACAATCTCTGGATATGCAGCGCCGGCGCGCTGCTACCGGTTCCCACGCCAGCGCGTGGGAACGAGTGACGCATTCATGGGACTGGGGGCTTGCGTTTGCCTGCGGTAGGTGTTCGATCCAGCCACCCAGCCGATTCATTTACGTTGAGCCTTGCGCATTGGAAAGTGCAATGGTCTATCCGTATTGATTTATGGATTGTTCAAGCTGGAGGTTCGCTGCTTTTTCGTTTGAAGTGGTTGCGAAGCACATTCTTGACGTATTCCGGTGCTTTTTCTTGTGCTCTTGCAGCCTCTTCGATAAGAAGATCATATTCTGCAGTTTCTTCGCCAGACCATAATAGATCGAGCCTACGAATGTCGCGCGTTGCAATATGCGTATACGACTCCAGATAGGCCCAATAGCAAGATTTACAGGTATCAATATCCCTCTTCTGCCAGTTTGGACAGTTTTCACAACTCCAGGATTTTGCCCGATTCGCGGAGGCGCAAAGCAGCATATAATCACTTATATCTTCTGAAAGGTTGTCGTTAGTCCCAGCGATTTCAAATGGAACTCTATGATCGATTTGCAAATCCCGCTCTGGAAACGGTTCGAGATGAATATTGCAGCGCGAACCATATTTCCCTATCAATGCTTCCCTCAGATCCGATGAAAATGCTGTTCGTCCGGATAACTGAGTTGATCGCACATCTGAAGGGTCGCCAAATTTATAAGCGGCAATGCTTCTACCGTCTACTCCAGCGACACGAAACGTAATTATCGGAATGCCCTGCTCACGAACATCTCTTGCCGCGCGCGGTGGATGACTGTAACCGTATGTGTCTTTCAACTCTTCGGTTGTTATCTGGCCATGCCGTAAAATGTGTTCGATTACAGTTCTTGGACGTTTCGCCTTTACGCTTTTCAGTAGCCTCATGAATTCGGGCGGGTGCTTTATCTTACTCATGCAAAAACAAGCTCCAGTTGCCGTTCTTTTACAGCAGAAGTGAACACCGTTTCCGTTTTTTCATGGCTTAATCTATCCATAAGCGCGGGTGATAAATATAAGGATTCGATGGTGTCATCGTTCCCTCCCAGTAGGGTTACCTGAGTCGATCTTCCTGCATGAATATATAGGTGCTTCAGCGATAAATTTTTTGGCAGCGGTTTACCGTGCGCCTTCGTTCCCGTGGCGCCATCATAGCTAACGATGTATGAAATATGCCTTTCATTCATTTCCATCAATGCCTCTACGAAATCGTCATAGGTAAGTCCATTAAAATACCGGTGATCTCTTGTGAACGATGTCCCTTGATATGGCGGATCCATGTAAACCAAGTCTTTTGGGCCTGCCTTATTGGCCACTTCCCTGAAATCATGGGCGGAAACCGTTGTGTTTTTTGAAAGCAGCCGGGAAGTACACGAAATATTTCTTCTCATCGCGCTAGGTTTCATTCCTGATCGCCGATTGTCCGCGCTTTGGTTGAATAGACCCTCGGAACTGTATCGCACAGCGCCCTTAACGATGCGGGCAAGTAGATAAAGCAAATGATGAGGCTGGTGGGAGTGATTGAATTCATCGCGAATACGAAAAAAATATTCTTTCTTGTCCGGATGTTGCTCAAACCATAGCGACTCATACTTGTTAGCAAGTTGGCTTGGTCTCTCAAGAATCTCCTCCCATAACTTCATTAAGGGCTCGTTCAGATCATTGAGGATAAACTGCGTAGCTAATCCATAAGCAGCAGCAGCAATTGAAATTGCACTGGCTCCGCAAAACGGCTCGATTAAGCACCCAACGTTAGAGGGGAAGTGTGGAAGTATATCCTTTGCTATTCCGCGCTTACTTCCCTGATACGGAAATGGATGAGGAACGAATAAATTACTTTTTATTTTCATGATGAGCTATCTTATCGTATGTCATCTTTATAAGTGGCGCCTTCGGGCTCCTTGCCTCCGTACACCTCTCCACTATCTCCCCAACCTCTTCCTCCGAAAACCCGGCGGGGTGACTGGAGCCCTGCGCCCTCAGGCGCAAACCCCCAGCTTGCATTAAGCACTCGGCAAATTAAAGATGGTCCTCTTCACCGTTCATGCGGCAATGGAAATCCTGTCTTCCCGGTAATCGCTTCCCGCCAGGGCAAGGGCGTCCTGGCGATTGAATTCCAGGGCCTCTTTCAGGGTGATTCTCAGGGTTTCCTTCAACGCCTCATAGGTTTCTTCCTGGCAGTTGACGCCGGGAACCTCCTGAATCCATCCAATCCACCATTTTCCGTCTTGCTTTACAACGGCGGTATATTCCGTGTTCATCGGCATTACCTTTTTATTTCAACGCGCCATTAAAGGGGCGCAAACAAAGGGGATGCGGATCAAGGGGCGAAATATTTTTCGCCCCTACAACGCCCAAACCTCATCTTCCGAAAACCCCGACATCCCGCACACTACCCCGATCTCCATCCCTTCATCCAGCACCGCGCTGCCCCAGCGCTTCCTTGTCTCCCCTTCATTTCACCTTTTTTCCGTCCTCCCGCAATCCCTCCGAAGAATTTATCACCGCGCAGAGGCAAAGGCGCAAAGAAAGAATCCGCCATCACTCCATCGCCATCCTCGCCGCCTCTTCTCGAATTCCCAATTCCCAATTCATAATTCGTAATTCCTCCGCTCCTTGACACCCCCACAAAAAGAGTGATAAATGAGTCTTCTATTATCCTGGAGACAATGCCGAAAATCGCCGGCATCATCATCGATCTCTTCGGCATGGCGCCGAAGGTCTGCCTGACAGCGAGAAAAACCTATTTCTCTATCAGGTAAATTCACGTGGCCGCGAAGTCGATTCACTTTGCGATGAATCCGTCGACTTGTCGGCGAAGTGAATTTTATTTATCACTAGATAAATTTACTTGGTCATGAAGTCGACGGATTTATCATGATGATGATTCGATTCGTATCTTGGGATACGGCGGCGTCATGAAGTGAATCGACTTGACGGCGAATCGAGTCGATGTTGTCATCAGGTGGATGGATTCGATGGCAAACAGAAAAAATTCCACAGGAAAATAATCACCAAGCCTCTCCGCGCCCGTCCATGAGGTCCGGAATGGAGAACGGAGAGGCAAAAAAACAGAAGGGTTCGAACCATGGCGAGTTTTCCCAAGAACGAAGCGAATATGTTGATTCTGGGCCGGGAGATGGTGGATGGTTTCAAGGCGAAAGTCGATGTCTTCCCCAGCCCGCCCGTCGGCCCGGAAGCCCTCGAAAACGCCCTGGAGGCGTGCATGAAGGCCAAGGAGGCCGCCATCGAGGCCCAGGCCGCCGCGGAACAGGCCACCGCCGCCAAGAACGCGGCCTTCGCGGCGCTTGCCGATAAGATGAAGGTGGATCTGCGTTACGCGGAAGACGCGGTGAACTACGATGACGCGCAACTGCGATCCATCGGCTGGGGTGGAAGGAAATCGGCGACGCGGCTGGCCGCGCCCGGCCAGGCGCGCAATCTGGCGGTGAAGGAGAAAGGGGAGGGTTCCATCGGGCTTGGCTGGACGAGGCCGGCGGAAGGCGGCAAGGTGAATGCCTACCGGATCCAACGCCGGGAACGGGCGGAGGGCAGCCCCTGGGCGCTTGTGGGGATGTCCATGGGGACGGAGAGTCTGCTGTCGGACCAACCGCGCGGGAAGGAGCTGGAGTATTGCGTGATCGCGGCGAACAAGGCGGGGGATGGCCCCATGGGGAATACGGTGACGGTGATGCT
>CAZQHJ010000137.1:0-6099 GCA_964593225.1 uncultured Thiotrichales bacterium | reverse complement strand
CTGATTGATATTAAACAATATCATCGGTCAAAATGAAGCGCGAGTGGGAGTTAAGTATATAAGTCCCCAAAAATATGGCCGTTGAAAGTGTAAATCCCGGGATATTTGCACTCCCATCCGGAGTCCCTTAGGCTTTCATCCTTCCATCGGGATTCTCCCAACCCGGCACAGCCGGAACCATAAGGGGTACCTGCATTATGAAAAATCATCTCGACTCCCAACCCATGATCCAGCCCTTTGCCGCCCTGATGCCAACTCGGGAATATGCGGCCAAGGTTGCCGCGCCACCCTATGACGTGGTATCGGAAGCTGAGGCCCGTAGGCTTGCCGAGGGCAATCCCTGGCATTTCCTACACGTTTCCCGCCCGGAGATCGATTTTCCGCCAGGCACCGATCCCTACCAGGATAGGGTCTACGCACGGGCCGCGGAAAACCTCAAGCGGATGGTGCAACAAGGGGTTCTGGGATACCGGGAACAGCCGTGTTACTACGTGTACAAACTGCGTTCCGGTGACCACATTCAGGTTGGTATTGCGGCGCTTGCTTCTGTGCGGGCCTACGAGGAAGGGCGGATTCGTCGCCACGAACTGACGCGTCCGCAAAAGGAAGACGATCGGGTGCGCCACATGCAGGCCCTGGATGCCCAAACCGGTCCCGTTTTTTTGGTTTGTCATGCCGCGCAAAGGCTGATGGAACTTCTGACCCGATTACAGGAAAGCCCGCCCGAACTGGATCTGAACGCCCATGACGGTGTTCAACATAGCATTTGGGTCATCTCCGATCCGGAAATGATAGCGGCCATCTCCGACCATTTTGCCGAACTCGATGCCCTCTACATTGCCGACGGCCATCATCGCTCGGCGGCAGCGGCGCGTGTCGCCCATCTGTATCGCGAGGCGAATCCGAATCACACCGGTCGCGAACCCTATAACGCCTTTTTGACGGTCATCTTCCCGGAGGATCAGGTCCGCATTCTGGATTACAATCGGGTTGTGCGGACGCTTAACGGATTATCACAAACCCGGTTCCTGCAGCAACTGGGCAAGGTATTTCACGTGCAGGAAAGCAATCACCCGGTCCATCCCTCCGCCCGGGGTGAATTCGGGCTGTATCTTCCGGGAAAATGGTATCGACTCACGCTGCCGGAAGCCGAAATTCCCCGTAACGATCCCATCGGATCCCTGGATGTGAGTCTCCTCACCGATCGGTTACTTCATCCTATCCTCGGCATCCGGGATCTCAGAACGGATCAGGGCATCGATTTCGTGGGCGGCATTCGGGGACTGGGTGAACTCGAGCACCGCGTGGCGACAGGCGACATGGCGGCTGCCTTTTCTCTCCACCCTACTCGGATCAGCGAGCTTTTGGCCGTTGCCGACGCGGGGTTATTGATGCCCCCCAAATCCACGTGGTTCGAACCCAAGCTGGCCGATGGGATTTTATCCAGTGGCTGGTGAGGGATGACGGCGATACGCGAGGAACAAGAGCCCGCCACCGGCAACGACCATGGGAACGGTCAAGACCTGCCCCATCGTCAACCAGTCGAACGCCAAGTATCCAAGGGGTTGATCGGGGACGCGCACGAATTCCACCAGGAAGCGGAACCCCCCGTAGCCCACGAGAAACAAACCCGACACGGCCATGGCGGGCCGAGGTTTTTTTGAAAAAAACCACAATATGGCAAAGAGTACAACGCCTTCAAGAAACGCCTCGTAGAGTTGCGACGGGTGCCGTGGCAAGGGGCCGGCGCCCGGATGGGGAAATACCACCCCCCAGGGTAAATCGGTGGTTTTTCCCCACAGTTCGCCATTGATGAAGTTGCCGAGACGTCCGGCCCCGAGACCCGGTGGGACCAGCGGCGCGATGAAGTCGGTGACCTCGAAGAAGGTTCGACCATGGCGACGGGCATACCACCACATGGCCAGCAGGACCCCCACAAGCCCACCGTGAAAAGACATCCCGCCCTTCCAGACCTGGAAGATCACCCAGGGCGAGTCCAGGAAATGGCCGAGGTCATAGAACAACATGTGTCCGACCCGCCCCCCCAGTACGGCCCCCAGGGCGCCATAAAACACCAGATCATCGATGGCGACGGGCTGCCACCCTCGATGCGCCTCGGCGGCGCGCCGGCGCCCCAGCCACCAGGCAGCGCCAAAGGCCACCAAGTACATCACACCGTACCAATGTACCGCCAATGGCCCGAGCCGGATGGCTATGGGATCGATGTGATGCGTGAACATGATTTCGTCAAAGGAATTTCACCAGCGCCCCGACAACGATGACGGAGAATGCCAGCATGCCCCCCAATCGGATGATGAGACGCTGCTCCATGGTTTTCATCTCCGATGCCAACCGTTCCATTTTAGCGTCCGATCGCTCGAATCCGATTTTCATTTCCGATTCCAGCTGATCGGTTCTGGCCTTCATTCCGGATTCCAGTTGTCCGATCTTGGCATCCACCTTGGCTTCCAGCTGATCGATCTTGGCATCCACCCTGGATTCCAGTTGGCTGATCTTGGCATCCACTTTGGATTCCAACTGATCGACTCGGGCATCCATTTTGGATTCCAGTTGTTCGATTCTGGCATCCACTTTGGATTCCAGTTGTTCGATTCTGGCATCCACTTTGGATTCCAGTTGTTCGATTCTGGCACCCATTTTGGATTCCAGTTGTTCGATCTTGGCATCCATCCCGGATTTCAGTTGTTCGATTCCGGTTTCCATCTTCGATCCCAACTGGTCGGTCTTGGTATCTACCTTGGATTCCAGTCGTTCGATATCCCGCCCGGTAGCGAGTTCGGCTTCGTTGGTCGCCGTTTTGAAGGCGCTGGAGATCCCTTCCGCCTGTTTTTCCTCGAAACCGACGTTGCGTAAGGTTTGAACGAATTGATACGTATCAAAGGCAACGGCTTGCATGGCGATACTCCATGATTTCGCCGCACGAAATCATATGGCCCCGCTGCGCGGGGCGAGAAATTGTGAAAATGTACTTCGAACGAGCCATATGAATATCACTCGATTCCGACGCGGCCGAAATTCAGCGCTTCATGGAGTTGAAAAACTCCCCATTGGTTTTGGTCACCTTCAGCCGATCTAGCAGGAATTCCATGGCCTGAACCTCCTCCATGGGGTGCAGGAGCTTGCGCAGGATCCACATCTTTTGTAACTCCTGAGCGCCGGTCAGCAACTCTTCCCGGCGCGTGCCGGAGCGCTCGATATGAATGGCGGGATAGATCCGCCGCTCGGAGATCTTGCGTTCCAGGTGGATTTCCATGTTCCCCGTCCCCTTGAACTCCTCGTAGATCACGTCGTCCATCCGCGATCCGGTGTCGATGAGCGCGGTGGCGATGATCGAGAGGCTGCCGCCTTCCTCGATATTTCTCGCGGCCCCGAAAAAGCGTTTGGGACGGTGCAGCGCGTTGGCGTCCACCCCGCCCGTCAACACCTTCCCGGACGAAGGGGCTACCGTGTTGTAGGCCCTGGCGAGCCGCGTAATCGAATCGAGCAAAATGATGATATCCCGTTTGTGCTCCACCAGCCGCTTGGCCTTCTCGATCACCATCTCGGAGACCTGCACATGGCGGCTCGCGGGTTCATCGAAGGTGCTCGATACCACCTCTCCACGCACCGAGCGCTGCATCTCGGTCACTTCTTCCGGACGTTCGTCGATGAGCAAGACGATGAGGTAGCATTCGGGATGGTTCGCCTCGATGGAGTGGGCGATATTCTGGAGCAACACGGTCTTACCGGATTTCGGCGCGGAGACGATGAGGCCTCGCTGGCCCTTGCCGATGGGGGCGACCAAATCGATGACGCGGGGCGTGAGGTCTTCGGTACTTCCGTTACCTATCTCCAGGGCAATGCGTTCATTGGCAAACAGCGGCGTCAGATTTTCGAACAGGACTTTGCTTTTGGCGCTATCGCGCCCATCGAAGTTGATGGTATCCACCTTCAGCAAGGCAAAATACCTTTCGTTCTCTTTCGGCGGTCTGATTTTACCCGATACCGTATCTCCGGTTCGCAAGCTGAAACGGCGAATCTGGCTCGGAGAGACGTAGATGTCATCGGGCCCCGCCAGATACGAACTATCCGCCGAGCGCAGAAAACCGAAGCCGTCCTGAAGGATTTCCAGGACCCCATCTCCCTGGATGTCTTCCCCCCGCTTTGCGTGGGCCTTTAGAATGGCAAAAATGATGTCTTGTTTTCGTGATCTGGACATCCCCTCGATCCCCATGTTCTGGGATAATTCCAGAATGTCCGGGGCGGACATGCGTTTGAGTTCCGTGAGATTCATAGATTACGGTCAGTGGTAAAGAGTAAAGGAAAAGGGGCGGGTCGTGTGCGCGCAACACGCGCCGGGTGTTTTGGCATCGAACTTGGGATATTGCCTGGGAAATTGGCGGAATGAACGTCCATGGACACGCTGCTCCGCGGTATCCGATACAATTCCCTCTATGTAGAGCAATCGTAACTTACGCCATCAATCGAGCTGCTGGACGACCGGCGACAATGCGTTAGGTTATCGGGAATTTTCGGACACGCTCTAAGTCCGACGGGCTCCCAATACGCGCCAGGGGTAAAGGAAATCGGGCGTTCCTTAGAACCGGTCATCCGCCCGGCGGCAGGTACATAGAGTCTAAGGGCATAGCGGAGGATGGGAGCATAATAGTCCATAAATTCACGGCGCGCAAAGTGGAAACAAAACACCCCCAGGACAACTCAATCCATGCTCAAAGGTCTGCGATCGGATAGAAACAGGCTTTATTCGCTGCAAAATCGAACGGATACATCCATTCAAGGGCCTAAAGTCCGAGCTTTAGGCCCTTGACCCGAATCTTAAGACGCGCCCTCCAAGACACGCGCCAAGAACATGCCCGAAAAAGAAAAAAACCACCGGCGAGGCCATCGCATCCCGGCGTCCGGGATGATGCCCGGAATGATCGGTTTTGCCGCCCCCAGCGGGACCGGCAAAACCACCCTACTCGTTCGATTGATACCCCTGCTGCGCGAACGCGGCCTGCGGGTCGCGCTCATCAAGCATACCCACCACGACTTCGATATCGACACCCCGGGCAAGGACAGTCACAGGCTGCGCCTGGCCGGGGCCAATCCCGTATTGGTGGGGTCGCGCCACCGCTGGGCGTTGATGAAGGAGACGCCCGGACAGGAGGAACCGGCGTTGGCCGAGCTGGCAGCCCGCCTGGACCGGGACGCGCCGGACCTGATCCTGGTGGAGGGCTTCGGGCATGAACCCTTCCCGAAGATCGAGCTCCATCGCCCGAGTCTTGGCAAGCCCCTGCTCTACCCCGAGGACCCGACCATCATCGCCATTGCCGTCCCGGGCGGGGGGGAAGCGCAACACCCCATACCGGTGCTGGACCTGGATCGTCCTTCCGGGGTGGCCCAATTCATCGGCCAATTCATCGGTCATTGTCCAGGCGTGGGGCGGGCGGGACCGCCGCCCTACCCCGCCCCATGGCCCCGCTCCTCCGACGCGTGACATGAGGGGGGATTTTCATTCATAGGGGTAGGGAAGGCATCGGTTTGTCGTACTCGTCCACCAGGACCACGACCTTTCCATGGCCCATCATTCCGCTCTCCTTACCCCGCGCACCCTGTCCCACAAACGCTTCGGACGCAGCTTGCCCCGACGCCACAACCAGCCGACCAACGCCACGAAGCCGAGAAGGCCCACTGCTCCTATCCCCCCTATCACAACCCCCATCACCTTGCTGTCCGCGTCGAGGACCGCAACCAGCCCGCCCACCAGACTACCCAGGCTGCCCAGACCACCCAGGAGGAGGACGATAGCCTCTTCCGCCAGACTCCAAGGGGGGACGGGCGGTCCATGTTCATCCCCGGCGGCCCCGCCGCCCAACGCCCGCCTCGAAGTCATCCCCTCCGGCAGCGGTCTCAACAGCCTCTCCAGGTCATAGCTGCCGAATTCACAGAAAAACGTCTGCTGCCCGGCGGCCTTTTGGGCCAACAGGGTATCGAAACTCTCGGTGGGTTCCCCGTCCGCCGGTGCCTGATTGGGCCCAAGCGCCCGCCCCTCGCCTATCCGGGCAGCCTCGTCCAGGCGCAGGCGCTTGGTGTATC
>CAZQHJ010000136.1:0-6099 GCA_964593225.1 uncultured Thiotrichales bacterium | reverse complement strand
GTATCAAGCTAAAACATCTTTATCCAAAGTTATTAGATTGATAGACCACTAGCCCGGAGGGAATTATTAAGCATCGGGAAATGCCACCATGGTATGAGCACCTGGTAAGCATGATCGAGATTCAACCGATCCGTTTCCGTTGCGTTTCCTTCTATGATTTTCTGTTCCAAATCTTGAGCGGTTTTTGCCAAGGTACGGTACATCATCCCAATCGGATCGTTTGTGTCGTGCCAATCATAGTTCTGCGCCATGGATTTATACCTCGTTTTTAGTGGTCGGTGGTGTCTTGATTTTGTTTCTTTTCACATTAAACTATTATCCCATATTCGTAACGATTTACAAATAATCCAATAACAGTATCATGCATTTTATCTGATTTTGAGAAGCAAATTGTCTTCCTGGCAAGTCTCTTAATTCTTGTGCGAAATGTTAGATTTTTTCTTTCTATTCGTTGTGTATTTTTCTTCCCGACTATATGTTTTTCTGGATCCAGATGTCTTTCATATGCGCCCCAATCATCTGTGTAGAATGTGGTGAGACCAAACGGTAAATGGAAAATTCAGCAAGAATTAATGCGCCAATGGCATCGCCAGTAGAATAAGCAATCGCACCATACAGAATGTTTTTCACGTAACTTTTCTCTCATTTCGAAATCTTCTCCATAGCAATTCCTCTGACGATAGGTACCCTTCCTATTTCACACACTCGATGCAAACAATCCCCGGATTCTCAAGAAAGTCTTCCCAATATTCCCGCCCGAATTTCCGTATGCCTTCGGGAGAAATCCTGATCGGATGCCGGAAAACCTCTTTGAAACCTACTTTCCGAAATGCCCAGTCATAGGTGGCGTTGCTCAGATAATAGTTATCGAAACGAACTTCTTCCGGGCTCTCCGGGTCTAGTATTACGGTTATGGGCGCGCCTTCCATAAGCGGCCCGGAAATGGTTTTGGTATAACCATATTTTTTAGGGTAGGATAGGAATCAGGAGGTTGCTCTAAATCACCGTTAATGGTGACAAAATGACCATCCGGTTTTAAATTAAGATATATGTTTTGACACATTCTCAGCAATTCTTCCCTTGTGCGCGCATAGTTGAGGAGATAGGCAGCAACCACCCTGTCGAATTTCCCGATTTCGCCGAGTTCAAGTACATCGCGAACGATATATTCGATCCCAAGCGGTTCCGTCCTTTCTTCTTGCATGGCCAATTCGATCATTTTCTCCGAGATATCCACGCCGACGACCCGCGCGGCGCCTTTGCGTTTGAATTTTCTGGTGTAGAACCCTTCTCCGCAGGCCAAATCAAGGATCGATTTGCCGGATAAATCACCAAGAATGTGAAAATATGTTTCCGATTCGGCATATTGGCGATACGGCAATTCATTAGCCTTTTGATATTGTTCGGCAATGCCATCATAAATAGCTGTCATTTTAAAATCCCCTGTGATTTTTATTTCATCTGAATAGGCGTAATCTTGCGTTCTATCCCTCATAGAGAGAAAACAACACCCTCTCCGGCGTCATGGGCGCGGAAAGCTTTATTTCCGAACCGGGACAAAAAGCTCTTATGGCTTGCAGGATCGCAAAATAGGCCCCGATACCATACACGAACGGCGGCTCGCCAACCGCCTTGGAATTGAATATCCCCAATGGATTGTCCGAGCCCTTTAGAAAAGAGATCCGTATCTCCCGTGGCGCGGCATAGACATCGGGTACCTTATAGGTTGCCAACCCGTCCGAAATCAACTCTCCGTTATTTGCATAGTTCAATTCCTCCGTGGTCATCCAGCCAATCCCTTGAACAATGGCACCCTCCGCCTGTCCTCGATCGATGAGCGGATTGAGGCTTTGCCCGAAATCATGCACTACCTTGACGGAATCGATTTGGTAAATGCCACGAAGACAATCCAGTGTTACTTCCATGATGGCGGCGCCAAAGACATGGTGGGCGAAAAATCTTTTTCTTTTTTGGTTTTTACCGGGCTCGATGCCGGGCGTTGCATAATGTGCCTGGGCCGAAAGATTGATCCGGTTGAGATAGGCATCGATGATCAGTTTATCCCAGGTGAATTCAGTAGCTTTCCCCCTTGAATAAACGGTTCCATTTTTTATCTCGATGTTATCGGGTTGCCCGGTATCGAGCTGTTGCGCGGCGAATTCTTTCAGGCGGGTCAAAATCTTCAGACAAGCCAATCGGGTGGCGTTGCCATTCAGATCGGCGCTGTAACTGGCGGAGGTAGGTGATGTGTTGGCGACGCGGGTAGTGTTGACGCTCTCTGTTTTGATCCTATCCGGAGAAATCGAAAAGATATGGGCGGCCACTTGCCGAAGTTTCATATGGACGCCCTGTCCCATTTCGACGGCGCCTGTACTGACGCTTACACTGCCATCGGCATAGACATGTACCAATGAATAGGCTTGGTTCAGGAAAACAGCGTCATTGAATAAAATACCGAAACAAATCGGCATCATGGCCAAACCTTTCTTCTGATCGGAATGAGTAAGGTTGAAATCCTGTACGCTTCGGTGTATTTCTTCCCATCGATATTCTTCTTCGGCCTTTTCCCAGCAGCGGCGCGCCTGACTATTCTCGACCTTCATGCCATGGAGAAATTCATCGCCTTCCCGCAGCAGATTCTTTTTTTGGATAACCCAGGGATCGACTCCCATTTTCTCGGCTGCCTTGCAGATCGCGGCCTCCATAACGAACATGGCTTGGGGACTGCCAAAACTGCGGCAGGCGGTATTGGGTGGGAAGTTGGTGCGGCAACCGATGCCGGTAGCCCTGACATTGGGTATGAAATAACTATTTGTACTATGCAGGAGCGTTCGTCCCAAAACGCTTGGCGAGAGGTCGGAAAATGCACCGGCGTTTTGATAATAGGTGACTTGATAGGCGAGGATTTTCCCTTCGCGGGTTAGGCCGATCTTGAAATCGGACGAATAGGGGTGTCGCTTGCCGGTCATGCGCATGTCTTCGTCGCGCAACAGGATGAGTTTCACTGGCCGCTTCAGCCGGGAGGCCGCCAATGCCGCCATGGCGGCCCAGGGCGTCGCCTGTTCCTCTTTTCCGCCGAATCCACCGCCCAATCGCAGAACATCGACTTCGACCTGATGCATGGGAAGATTCACGACACGGCCGATGACGGACTGCACCGACTTGGGCGCTTGTGTCGCGGAGACCACCTTCAGTCCGTCACTCTCGGTGGGCCAGGCAAACGCCCCCTGGGTTTCCAGGTAAAGGTGTTCCTGCCCTCCTGTCTCCGCCGTGCCCTCCACCACCACATGACATTCCCGCCAGGCTTCATCCACATTCCCCAACGCAAAGGTGCGGGGCGGGACAATCAATTCCCCCTCGGCATGGGCCTGCCGGGTATCGAAAATGGCGGGGCGTTCCTGAAATTCAATCGCTATCTTTCGCGCCGCCGCGCGGGCAATCTCGGCGCTCTCGCCCACCACGATGGCAATGGGTTGTCCCGCGTAGGCCACCTTCCCGGATGCCAACAGGGGTTCATCCGGGATGATGTTGCCGATCTGGTTCTCGCCCGGAATATCTTTGGCGGTGAAGACAGCGTGTATGCCCTCCATCCGTTCGGCGGCGCTACTATCCAATTTGGTGATCTCGCCATGGGCGATGGGGGAGGAGAATACGGCGGCGTGCAGCGTGCCTTCCGGCGCCAAGAGGTCATCCACGAATTGCGTTCGACCCCTGGCATGGAGTTCGGCATCGATATTTCTCATCGTAGTGCCTCCAGGGTAACCTTCTCGGGGAAAAGCGTGATGAAATGTGCATAAATCAACTGGCGCAATAACAGGCGCTTGTACTCGGCGGAGCCACGCACATTGCTGACGGGAGATATTTCGGATTGGGCAATGGATGCGGCCTCGCGTACGGATTCGACGTTCGGTTCCTTGCCGGTCAAGTAATAGCCTGTGGCGGAGAGATAAAGCGGAATGGGCGCGACACCGCCTGCCGACAGATGAATTCGCTCCATAATTCCATTGTTCATGGTAATTTGGATTGCGGAGTTGACGCTGGCAATATCGAGATGAGCGCGTTTGGAGATATTTTCAAAGTTGAACAAGGTATCTCCGGCAGGCACCGGGAAACGGATTTCCCCCAGGAGTTCATCGTCCCATTTGTCGGTTTTTCCGTGTCCCTTGAAGAAATCCTTCAAAGCCAATTCACGCCGGGTTTTTCCATTACCCAAAATAATCGATGCCTCCGTTGCCAAAAAGAAAATAGCCATATCCGCGAAAGGGGCGGCATCGACTATATTCCCTCCCACTGTGATGCGATGGCGGATGGGTTTCGAGGCAATCAGTTTGAAATAGTCACGAATCCTGGGGAAGAGCCCCTGCATGATTGGCGAATCCCGGATCTCCTCGAGCGTTGTCGCGGCCCCGATATGACAGCGCCCTTCGTCGATTCGTATTCCCTTCAATTCCTTGCGCCGGGATAAATAGACCAAATCGGAATCACGCCACTGGGTGTCTTTTTGCACCCACAAAGCGGTGCCCCCGCCGACAACCATGCCTTTGGGGCGGGATTTCCATAAACGACTCGTCGGGGACGGACAGTTCCCGCAGCCGACCGGGGATTTCCGAAAAGTAGGGCGGTAGGATTCCTTCCTCGACCAACCGAAGTATCGGTACTTTTCCGGTTTCGGCATCCGAAGCCGGAGATACACCGCAAAGACGCGTCGCCGCGCGCTTTATGGACTGATAGCCGGTGCAGCGGCAGATATTGCCACTGATGGCGGCAATCGCCTTTATCTTCGTCGAAATGTGGTTCGCCGAGAAACAATCCCGTCAATGCCAAGATGATGCCGGGGGTACAGTAACCGCACTGCGTGGCGCCTTCGTCCAAAATGGCCCGTTGAATCGGGCTCGATCCCTCGTCATTCCGGTTATTCAAACCCTTGATGGTAACCACATGCTTACCTTCGATTTCCCCCAATGGCAACAGGCAGGAATTCATCGATCGATAGGAGATGGCATCGCCCTCCCATTCGCCCACCAAAACCAGACAGGCTCCACAAACACCTTCGCGACAACCTTCCTTAACGCCGACGATCCGCTGGGATTTACGCAGAAAATCCAACACTACACCGCCCGGTGGGGCGCTGGCACGCACAGTTCGATCATCAAGAATAAAATCAATCATGTTGCTCGATGCCCACTCTTGATCCAATGAATAAATTTTCCAGAAACAAACACCTAACTCTCATCTTCATGCATCCATACCGTAAAATCGGGTGCTTCATAACTCTCAAAGTCATCGAGAAGCCGCCTCGGATCATCTCTCACCATGAGCAGGGAACGATGAGAGGGATCGAGAAACCCCCGATCCACCATATCGCCCAAAAGTGCTATGAAGTGGTCATAACAACCAAGAACATTCAACAAACCGCACGGTTTTTTATGGATGCCGAGTTGCGCCCAGGTAAGAATCTCGCAGGTTTCCTCCAGTGTCCCGATTCCACCGGGAAACATGATGAATCCCGATGCAAGTTTTGCCATTTTCTCTTTCCTCTCATGCATCGAGGAAACCACGTGTAATTCCGTTAGCCCATCGTGGACGATTTCTTTCTGGGTCAAACCTCTGGGGATAACACCGATGACATGGCCACCCAGATCGAGCACGGCATCGGCGAGTATGCCCATCAGTCCTACTTTCGCGCCGCCATAAACCAGTTCCAGATCTCTCGTGACAAGTTCATCCGCTAATCGCTTTGCACTTGACACGTAATCGGTTTGCGCACCGATGTAGGATCCAAGAAAGACGCAAATTCTTTTCATGTTAATTTTGTCCAACTCAATTGGCGTTTTGCTCGGGTCTTCGTTACTCCACCAGAGACGGAGGTACGGAGGAAAGCTACAGATTCTGATTTTTCTTTGCAACCCCTATCCTGCCCTCATACCGCCGAAATCCAAATCGAGATCGATTCCGATAAAACGCGGATTCCGCTTCGCCCGCTAATCCATGCCGTGTGCATTGGGGGGGTACAATACCAGCTATGTAAAATGAAACCGTCGAGCCTCCCGGACCTCCAGCCGTTTGCCATCGAACACGATGGCCAGTTCCAGCACTTCC
>CAZQHJ010000135.1:0-6136 GCA_964593225.1 uncultured Thiotrichales bacterium | reverse complement strand
AAGCTGGCTTAATCCGGCATCCTAATTTATCTCATGGACAGACCACTAGTAACTTCCGGAACGGCCCCGGAATGAACCTCTTGGCTAATTGAACTGCAATACCTAAGAATTTAGGGTTGAAAGAGAGACCCTGTCTACCCTTTGTGGACTGATAATCAGACAGAAGATCTATCCAGTTTTGCACAACAGCGCTTAAATTATCAATAGCCTGTAATGAGAAAAAAGTTGGTGAAACGGAGTCATGAAGTAGTCACACGCCATTATGTATAAGCTATTTATAATGCTGCCTGCATTTGGCGACATATCTATTAATACAAAGTCATATTGTTTGGCTTTGTCGCGAACAGAACGCTCGAATTTATGCGGTATAGACTCAGTGTATGCGTTTTTGTTTTTAACAATTCCATACAAATCTGCTTCTATACGAGGTAGATTTATAGAACCGGAGATAAGATCTACATTTCCTTTATTGCTACCACCAGCGGCTCTAAAAAATTTTTTTTCGCTTTGGGTGTCTTCTTTTAAGTAGGTATCAGTATATTCATCCAGGGATATATACTTATCGACGTAAGTAAGCCATTTAGAGTCATCGTCCAGTGAATACTCAATCGCAGTTGATAACCCATACATGGCCGCCGTTAGGTTCATCTGAGGATCAGCGTCAATAGCTAAGACATTCTTGCCGATGTCAGATAGCGCGAAAGATAGGTTATGCACAAGCGTCGTTTTCCCAACCCCACCTTTGTGATTATAGAAAGATATGATCTTACCCATGGCAATAGCCATAATTACTCGGTAATTGATGGATCAGGAAAGCCATCATCGAACAGAACAAACTCGGTCTCGATTCCGAGCACTTCTAAAATCGTCTGTATCTCTTCTTCGATTTGCTGCATTAGGCCAGTGATATTCATAGCGTGTTGCACAACAACACGGCAGGTGTCTTGGCTAACCATGGCAGGCTCCTTTTGTAACCGCACAGCCGCCATAGCAGCGCCTTTTGTACTGGGGCTCCAATCCCATTTGTGCGACGATAAGAACAAGGATAGATATAGGTCAATGACTAACGTCAACGCCGACATCAACGCCAGTCATGATGATGCGGAGATGGCTTTGCAAAATCTAAGTATATAATTCCCATAAGTTCCGGCGCAAAGGACAAGGGCAACCCCCAGGGTTGCCCTTTCGAGAGAGGCCGGAAGGACCTTGCCTGTAAAACCAATGCCGGGGCGGGGTTTTACAGTCGGTTTTTTACAGGGGGATGGTCCCGTGCTTTTTGGCCGGACGCAGTTCGCGTTTGGTGAGGGTCTTGCGCAGGGAGAGGGACAACACGGCGCGGGTCTCCGAGGGCTCGATGATGTCGGTGATGTATCCCCGTGACGCGGCGAGATAAGGGGAAGCGAATTCGGCGCGGTAGTCCGCGACGAGCTCCGCCTTTTTCGCCATTTTGTCCTCGGCGTTTTTGATCTCTTTGTTGTAGAGGATATTGACGGCCCCTTCCGCGCCCATGACCGCGATCTCGGCTGTCGGCCAGGCATAGACTATGTCGGCGCCCAGGTGTTGACTGCACATGGCGATATAGGCGCCCCCGTAGGCCTTGCGCAGGATAATCGTGAGCTTGGGCACGGTGGAGGCGGAGTAGGCGTAGAGGAGTTTCGCGCCGTGTCGGATGATGCCGCCCCGCTCCTGCTCGATACCGGGCAGGAACCCCGGCACATCCACGAACGTGACCAACGGGATATTGAACACGTTACAGAAGCGAATGAAACGGGCCCCCTTGTCGGAGGCGTCGATATCCAGCGCCCCGGCCTTTTCCATGGGCTGGTTGGCGAGTATCCCCACCACAACGCCATCTATCCGGGCGAAACACACAATCAGGTTGCGGGCAAACCCCGCGTGCACTTCCATGAGTTTACCGCCATCCACCACGCGCCGGATAACCTGACGCACATCCAACGGCTCGCTGGGATCGTCCGGGATAAGCTCGTTGATGGCGTCGTCTTTCGACAGGGAGATATCCTCGGTGGGTCGGTGGGGCGGGTCTTCGGTGTTATTGGCGGGCAGATAGGACAGCAGTTCCTGGACGATTTGTATGGCGTGCCGGTCATTCTCGGCCACGAAATGGGCATTGCCGCTCACCGTGGCGTGGACGGCGGCCCCGCCCACCTGGTCCATGCTGCAATCCTGGCCCGTGACGGCCTTGATGACCTGGGGGCCGGTGATGAACATGTGCGCGTTTTCCTTGCTCATGATGATGAAATCCATGAGCGCGGGCGAGTAGGACGCGCCACCGGCGCAGGGCCCGAGGATCACCGCGATCTGCGGCACCACCCCCGAGGCAAGGACGTTCCGGTAAAACACATCGCCATAACCCGACAGGGCGTCCACGGCCTCCTGGATGCGCGCGCCGCCCGAGTCCTTGAATGTCACCACCGGGCAGCCGTTTTTCAAGGCGAATTCCAACACGCTCACCATCTTGCTGGCATGCATCTTGCCCAGCGTGCCCGCGCCCACGGTGAAATCCTGGGCGAATGCCGCCACCGGCACGCCGCCCACGTACCCGGTTCCCGCGACAATACCGTCGGCCGGAAAATCCTTCTTGGCCATCCCGAAGGCCGTGGCGGTATGGCGTATGTGGGCCCCGAACTCCTGGAAGGTATCCGGCTGGAAAAGCATCGACAGACGCTCCCTGGCCGTCAGCAACCCTTTTTCATGGCGCTTTTCAATCTTGTCTTCCCCGCCGGCGGCATAGATCTTTTCTCGGCGTTCTTGCAGTTCATCGAGCAGTTTTGCAGGTATCGTCATAATCCTACCCCTCGTCCTGAAAGCGTGTCTTAAAAATCCCCAGTCTACTACGGTAGCTCGCTACACTCTTCGATTTCGTACACCCCAAGCCTTGCCGGTCACAATCGGGCTGCCGCCTCGCTACGATTGGGAATTTTAAGACACACTCTGAATCATTGTGTTTCTCGGACAAACCTCGGCGCGGCCGAAATCTAACCGGACAATTTGGCATAGGCCTCGATGACTTCCGGCGGCGCCTGAACCAGCTCGATCAACACGCCTTCACCGCTGATGGGGGACTCATCATTGCCCTTGGGATGCAAGAACGTGATGTCGAATCCCGCCGCGCCCTTGCGAATCCCGCCCGGCGCGAAACGCACGCCGTTGGCCGATAGCCAGTCCACGGCGGTGGGCAGATCATCGATCCACAGACCGATGTGATTGAGGGGGGTCTTGTGGACCTGGGGCTTCTTCTCCGGATCCACGGGCTGCATCAGGTCTACCTCGACCTTCAGCGCGCCGGCACCCATGGCGGCGATATCCTCGTCCACGTTCTCCCGTTCACTCTTGAAGTTGCCGGTAATCGTCAATCCCAGGGAATCGATCCAGAGTTTCTTCATTTTTTCCTTGTCCGGTCCCCCGATGGCGATCTGTTGTATGCCGAGTACTTTGAAAGGTCTGTCGCTCACGACGCTCCTCCTCGTTTCATTATTATGTGATAGGTCGAAATGGCCCTTAATTATGGCCCTTATTATAGAAGGGACTTTCAAACATGCTTTAAAAAATGGCGAATCGATAGGGTCTTGCGTAAAAGCCCGAATGGTGCTCGAAGGCCAAGAGCAGGATAAAAACGGTCCCTCCGAAGTCCCGTCGGAGAGCGCGGGACGGACTTTTACATAGGAGTCAGTAGTATAAAGGGCTCGCCGTGCCATGGGCAATTCGGGTTGTGACGGGATAGGCTTCGTGACGGCGATGGCCCCCGAAGTGGATCGCTCAGGGCTTCTTGGAAGGGGCATCGCCGGCGCTCTTGCGCGCCTCCCGGCGTTTTCGCACCTGAAACAGCGTCAGCCCCGGACCCGAGATGGCGTAGATCAAAAAGCCCGAAAACAAGACAAGGGGGGGATTGATGGAAATCATCACGAATACCAATACGATGACCAGAGCGAAAACGAAGGGCACCCGGCCCTTCCAATCGAACTCTTTCAGGCTGTAATAGCGAATATTGCTGACCATCAAAACGCCGGTCAGAATCGTCGCCAGGGAGACCGGCACCGCTACGCGTTCGCCGGAGAATCCGTAATCCACCCCGAGCCATACGAGCACGGCCAATAACGCGGCGGCCGACGGGCTGGGCAACCCCTGGAAATACCGCTTGTCCGCCACATCGAGCTGCACGGTGAATCGGGCCAATCTGAGCGCGGCGCTCGCCGTGAAGATAAACGCCGCAAGCCAGCCCGGCTTTCCCAACGAAACCAATGACCACTCATACACCACCAGGGCGGGGGCCAAACCGAAGGCCACCATATCGGAAAGACTGTCGTATGTCGCGCCGAAGGCGCTTTCGGTGTGCGTAATGCGTGCAACACGCCCGTCCACGCCATCGAGAACGATGGCCACGATAATCGCCACGGAGGCCGCCTCGAAACGCCCGCCCATGGCCGCCACAATGGCATAAAAACCCGCGAACAGGGCGGCGGTCGTAAAGAGGTTGGGTAATAAAAAGATGCCTCGTCGATGTCTTGGCGCGGGAGATAGGTTTAACATAGGATCCTATTACGTTTAATGGCTGTATTTCGGACGTTCGGCAAAACAAGCGCCGATGGTATCGAAGCCTGTTGTTTCAGCGGTTTCAAAACATAAAAATGACCCGTCAGTTCCAGGCACAGCGTCGCTGTGTATCGTATCGATCAAGTCTACAACCAATGGAGCGCCCATGGAATTATCCCGCCTGACCGCCCTATCGCCGGTGGATGGCCGCTACGGTGATAAAACAAACGAACTGCAACCCCTCTTCAGCGAGTTCGGCCTGATCCGGCACCGCGTCATCGTAGAGATTCGGTGGTTGCAACATCTCGCCCGCCACCCCGCCATCCCGGAGGTGCCACCTTTCAGCCCCCGGGCCATGGCGGTTTTGGAGAAAACCCTCACCGAATTTTGCCTCGACGACGCCAAAAGCATCAAAGCCATTGAGCGGTCCATCAACCACGATGTGAAGGCCGTGGAGTATTTCCTCAAGGAACGCCTCGCGGGCCATGGGGAATTGGCGCGGGTCCGGGAATTTGTCCACTTTGCCTGCACGTCCGAGGATATCAGCAATCTGGCCTATGCGCTCATGCTCCGGGAGGCCAAGGACCGGGTGCTCGCCCCGCTCATGGGGGAACTGTCCAATGCGTTGCAGCACCTGGCCCGGGCCCACGCCGATCAACCCATGCTGGCCAGGACCCATGGTCAGCCGGCCTCCCCCACCACCATGGGCAAGGAGATCGCCAACTTCCTGTATCGATTACAACGCCAGGGGGCGCAGCTCATCGCAACGCCCATCCTCGGCAAGATGAACGGCGCGGTGGGCAACTACAGCGCGCACCTGGCGGCCTACCCGGATGTGGACTGGCCATCGGTCTCCGCGGAATTCGTGCAAGGGCTCGGACTCCAGTGGAACCCCTACACCACCCAGATCGAACCCCACGACGCCATTGCCGAGATGTTCCATATCCTGGCGCGCTTCAACACCATCGTCATCGACTTCTGCCGGGATATCTGGGGCTATATCGCCCTGGGTTACTTTCGACAACGGGCCGAGCCGGGCGAGGTGGGTTCCTCCACCATGCCCCACAAGATCAACCCCATCGATTTCGAAAACGCCGAAGGCAATCTCGGCATCGCCAACGCCATCTTCCATCACCTGGCCGGCAAGCTGCCCATTTCCCGCTGGCAACGGGATCTCACCGACTCCACCGTGTTGCGCAATCTCGGCGTCGGCGTCGCCCACACCGTCATCGCCTACCGGGCCTGTTCCAAAGGGCTTGGAAAACTCCAAGTCGATCCCATGGTCATGGCCAACGACCTGGAAGACGCCTGGGAATTGCTCGCCGAACCCATCCAGACCGTCATGCGCCGCCATGGGGTCGAAAAACCCTATGAGCGGCTCAAGGAACTGACGCGGGGGCGGGCCGTGGATCGGGACGCGCTCCACGACTTCATCCGAGGACTCGACATACCGGCGGCCGAGCGGGAGCGCCTCCTGGCCATGACCCCCGCCACCTATCTGGGCGGGGCCAAACAATTGGCGGAGGGCGCCTAGTGCTTTATCAAGGCTAAGAATTAGGGCTTGAACCAAGCCCGTGCAAGAGGT
>CAZQHJ010000134.1:0-6213 GCA_964593225.1 uncultured Thiotrichales bacterium | reverse complement strand
TCACTTCACTTTTTTCAACCACCTAACCCTAACCCTAATCATCAACAGCCCCTAACCCGTCAGCGTGAAAATCGAGGGAGAGCCGAGCCATGCCCGAATACGAACTGGACAGAAAAGATATCGAGCAATTCAAGAAAGATTTCGACGCCCTGCTCGATGGCCTGCGGGAGCACCTGATCGGCCAGCGGGAGGCGGCTTGGTTCGTGGTGGCCACCTTCCTCTCCCAGGGACACATCCTGCTGGAGGGCAATCCCGGCACCGCCAAGACCTTTCTCGCGCAACTATTGGGGCAACTCACCGGCCTCGAGATGAGCCGTATCCAGGGCACGCCGGATCTGATGCCAGGGGATATCATCGGCAGCCCCATGATCCAACCGGGGGCCGGGGAGTGGCAGTGGCGGGATGGTCCCATCTTCGGGGGAAACCTGATCTTCGTGGACGAGATCAACCGCATGAACCCGCGCACCCAGAGCGTGACCCTGCAGGCCATGCAGGAAGGGAGCGTGCAGACCCTGGACCGGCAAGCGGGGGATAGTGGCGAGAAGCGCTTGAAACGCCCCCATATGTTCATCGCCACCATGAACCCCATCGAACAGGAGGGGGTCTATCCCTTGCCCGAGGCCCAGCTGGACCGTTTTACCGCAAAATTGATCCTGCCCGCGCCCACGGAAGACGACCTGCTCAAGATCATGGACCGGTACGCGGACCGTCATGCTACTCGCGCTGCGCTTGCGGATATCGGGCCCTGTGGGCGCTGGCCAAAAGAAAGCAACCGGATGGAACGTAGCGAACAGGCGCAGGGAATCCTGACGGAGATGCGGGATGTCATCAATGCCGTGGAGGTGGGCGCGCTGGACCGGGACATCGCCACCATCGTGCGCGGGACCACGCCCTTGGTGGCCGATGAAAAGGCCGCGAAAGACAGTCCGCGCCACCATGTGCAATACGGCGGTTCCCCGCGCGGGGCACAGGCCCTGCTGCAATTGGCCAGGGTTCATGCCCTGACGGAGGAACGGGCGGCGATTAGCCGCTCGGACATCGAATTCGTCCTAATCCCGGCCATGCGCCACCGCATTCAGCTCAAATACGAATTCGTGGTGGAACAGGGCACCAGCGAGGCAGCGGCCGTGGAACGCTTCCTTCAGCAGCTAAAAGATAGCGTGTAAGGCAAATGGCCAAGCGGAAAGTATGGGCCGAGCGCCCGTTTTGTTTTCAGCAAGGGTTCGCCGCGCGCCTGCGGGGCAGTCATCTGCGGCTGCGCCGGGCCGGGATCCCTCTGGCGGGTGAAAAACCCCAGCGGCGTCCGGGGCCGGGTTTCGATTTTCTGGGCTACAAGGAATACGAGCCCGGCGATGATCTCCGTTTCCTGGATGTGCATAAACTGGCCTCCAGTCCTCGCTGGCTGGTGCGTCAGTTCGAGGCCACCGCCCACGACCCCTTGCTGATCATGTTGGATCATGCCTCTTCCAGCTATTTCGGCAGTGCCGGGCGCGCCCTTTACAAGGCGCAACTGGCCGTCAATCTGGCCTGTTCCGTCTCCCTGCTCGCCGCCCTGGATGGCGTCGGCAGTCATTTCGGTCTCATCGGTGGTGGCAAGGACCATCGAGACCGCCAACAAACCCACCGGATACACTGGCTCCCGACGCCGCTCAATCGCGAGGTGGACTATTTTCGCGCCCTGGGCGCGTTTGTCGATTGGCATATCCTCGCCTTGGAGGAACAGGACCTCATCGGGCGCCGCGCCCATGCCCAGGCCCTGTGGCGGGAGCTGCCGCCGGCCCTTCCTCGCAATCATCTCATCGTGGTCAGCGACTTCTGGTATCCCTGGGAAGGCGAGGGGGAGTTGGCCGCGACGCTGCAACAACTGGCCCACCGCTTTCGCAATGTGTATCTCTTCCAGGTATTGGCCCCGGAGGAATGGGAGCCGCGCGACTGGCCGGAAGAGAGCTGGAGCGTGCATGACGCCGAGGACCCGGAAAATGAAAAGACCGGTTGGACGATCAGCGCCCGGATGGAGGACTACCGGGTGGCCGCGCAAACCCACTGCCGGCGCATCCGGGATCTCAGCTGGGCCCATGGGATCCATTACCAGCGTCTGGAAGCGCCAACGGACCCGGAAGCGCAACAGCGGCTGGTATTGAAGACTCTGGCCGGTTTGCAGTTGGGCTATTGATTTCACGACCCGGCGTAATTACCGGGATTGTTGGGGCGACAGTCGAAAGTTGGAGACTCTCCCCACCGTGAGTGTCTGGAACCAATCCATGAGTAATCGAGACTCGACGATAAGGTTTCAGGATTCATCGATGAGTGATCGAGTTCCGAGGATGAATGTTGAGGAGTCGCCGTTGCGTGTTGATCATTCAATGGAGAGTATCCTGAACGCAACGGTGAGTATCGATCACTCATTGATGAGTGTTTGCCATTCACGGTTGAGTGTTGATCACGCAACGGAGAGAGTTTGGGACTCAATGCCAAAGTTTCGTATCTCAATCAAAGCCGTTCGCGGTCATGGCGCCTTGCCATGAAGCTCAAAAGGACATAGCGGATGCTGTTCGAAGTCCTGCGTTACACCGGCGCCATTTTTTTCTTTCTGGGGGGCGTTGCGCTCCTCTATTGGCTGCAGGAGAAGCGCGCCGCCAAACAGGAAAGAACGGTCGCCTGGCGGGCGCTCTTTCAGACCAGCCTGGATACCGGCGCCCGCCGGCGGTTATGGCGCTGGCCTTTGTATATCCTGCAATGTCTTGGCTTGCTGCTGATCACGTTTCTGCTGTTCGATCTCCATTGGGAAAATAACGAGGTGCAGGTAATCGTCCTGGACCGGAGCCTCAGCATGCTCTCGGCGGGACCCGATCGAGGACATTCCCGCTTCTTCGCCGCCAAACGGGCGGCCATGGAAACTATCGATCCACTGACGCCGGTCCATCTCTACGGCTTCGGTGGTGTGCCCCGCCGCGAGTTCTACCCCGATGGTCTCGCCGCCCGCCGGGCCATCGAGTCGATGCGGGCCGCCCATAGCGGTGGCGACCTGCAAGGGGCGTTGGATCTGCTGAAAGCCGATATTGGCCGGGTCGCCATGGAGCGGGTGCTCGTGCTGACGGACCACCTGGACGGCGAGGAACAGCGCGCCTTGCGGGCCATGGACGTTCCCATCGAGGTCCGGCTCATGGGGGGCGGTCTCGATAACCTCTATATCGACCGCCTGCGGGTCGCGTCCGGCTTCATCAACCGCTCCCCGGAAAATGTTCTGATCGATTTTCGGATGGGTAATGTCGGTCGTGATCGAAAGTTCCGCTACCGCATGACCCTCATCGATCTGAATACCGGCCGGGAATACCACTGGTCCAACCCGGAGCGCCTGTCCCTGGGCCATCACCGCTACCACGCCGAGACCCTGACCCTGGCCGACCTCATGAAACGCATGGGGCTAACGGAAGTCCCGTTGCCCGCGGCTCTGCGCCTGGAACTGGATCCATCGGGAGACGGGGAAATATTGACCGCCGACGACCGGGCCTGGGCGCTGCTCCCGGCGCCGACCCCCATCACCCTGGGGGTGTTCGACCGGCGCCTGTATGAAAAGCTGAAAGACGAATTTACGCTGGCGCCGAAGAAAGAGGCCGCATCTGCTTTGATCCGCCGCATCGAGGTATTGGACCTCTCGGAGACCACGCCGGAGGCGGCGCCCCCCTTCGATATCGCCGTCTTCAACCGGACGCCCCCCTTGCAGGAAGAAGGGCTCTCTCATCCGGCCAACCCACTTGTATCCAGGGGGGACTCTGAATCACTGCGAGTAAAGTACGATGGGACTACAAATAGACATAATTGGATTTAAGTCATTCCTTCGATCCTTGTTTGGGCGCGAGTCATCTTTCGTCCGTGAATTGGTGCAGAACGCAATGGAAGCAATCCACGCGGCGCAACAGGCTGGAGGAATAAAAACAAAGGGACGGATAGACATATCCGTGGATCTCGCTGCTAGGCGCATCGCGGTTTCGGACAACGGTTGCGGCATGACCGACACCGAGTTAACGCGAAATCTCAGCGAGGCCTTCAAATCCGGATGGCAACAACAGGGAGAGAAGGTACTCGGCGTCGGGCAGTATGGATTTGGTTTCTTTTCTTCCCTGCTGGTAGCCGATCAGGTCGAGGTGTATACCAGCTCCCAATTCGCTCCTGATACCAAATATCGTTGGAGCATCGATTGCAATACTGGCGATGTTTCACAACACCCTGTGGTTGAGGGTTCGTCCGGACATGGCACAATCGTCTCTATCGTTTTGCGAGAAGAGTATTCGCATTTTTTGACATCTGAGTACTTGATTGGGGAAATCAGGGATTTTTTTCTGTTTCTGTCACTGGAGCTGTATGTTGCGGGCGCTCGCGTCAATCTCCCTAGTCGTGCGCAATGGGCTCGTTTACTGTCCGACTCGCGCAGCCACGACGCGATTGTCGAAGAGATCAAAGAAGCATTTGACTGGGATGAAGATAAAAAGCCGGCCATCGTATTCGCTTGCGATGAAGGGATACTGGCCACGGCGCCGGATTCGCCGGCACCCGCCACAAAGATTTATCGCCACGGGGTGTTTCTGCTTGAGACCGAGATCATTCCCGAGCCTTTGAACCACATATTCTGCGGCGTCTTCAATGTGGATGAACTCAATGTTCGGCCCGACCGGACCAGCTACGCCGATGACGAGGTGGCACACGCATTTCGGAAACGCCTGTTCGGGTACATCTCAGGGGCCTACGAGAAGTTAATGAAACGTGGCGGCGAGCAGGCCGTAGAATTTTTCAAGAACTATCGCGAGGCCCTGATCATCGGTGTCATGGTTCATAATGAACTGGCGCATCTTCGTACCAGTATCCCCCTCACCCAGGTCAAGGGACATTCCATCGTTTCATCGCTAGCCACCACTTGGGAACGATTTAAATCGGTAATAAAATCCGATAGAGTGCTTTACACGGAGGATCCGGTCTCAGACCGGAAGATGATCGAGTACTTTGCCGCGCAGGGCGATTTGGTCCTTTTTGTAAAAAATCATGCCGAGAAAGGTCTGGCCAAACACTGTGCGCGTTCTTCGGAAATCCGGTTGGTATCGGTATCGGAGTGTTATCTGTCCACACAGAAGCGCGAGGCCGTTACGCACCCCCAGTTAGAGAGGCTGTTTCGCAACGTCCCGGGATGCGACGCCTATGAGGTTGTATGCGTGAAGGACGACGATATCCGCTTCCCCACCCGCGTGATGACTCACCAGGATGAAAAGTCGGAAATGCTGGAAATGCTGGGAGCGCTTGCATCTTTGGTTGGCATGGACGACAAAAAACTGCAACATATGATGAAGGGAGACAGCGTACTGCTGATAAACCTGAACCATCCGGCGATCATCACGATTGCAGAAGGATTAGAGAATGGGGCGAGCCGCGCGCATCTGCGCAACAGCGCACAGGCTCTTTTTCTCACCGCATTGCTCATCGACGGCGGGGATATGAATACCTCGCAACACATTGCCCTCGCCGAATCACTGCAAAACCTAATCAGCGCGGCACTCCAGAGCAAAAAGCAAGGCACAGGGCTTTCCCGGTTTTTTCGTAAGTAATCTCAGGTTCAAAAAACAGAAGTTTCACAGTTGGAGTAATCATGACTGACCTACAGAAATCACGGCTGACCATCCATGAAGAGAATGTACTTGAGCTCCTGAAAACGAAACTCTACTCCACCGATCCAAAGCTAACCATACGGGAACTTCTGCAAAATTCGCACGACGCAATTGTAGAGGTCGAGCATCTTGCCCGTATCCGTCCCGTGATTGACGTCTCTCTGGATATCCACTCGATGGATCGCTCGATTTCGGTCTCGGACAACGGGATTGGCATGAACGAAGAAGATCTTCGCAGGCGCCTTGCGGTTGTGGCGGACGGAGACAAATTGAAACGGGCCCAGGAAAACAGTGCGCTGATCGGTCAGTTTGGGATCGGTTTCCTGTCCACCCTCATCATTGCCGACCGGGTCGAAGTTGTCACTCAAAAGCACGGCGATAGCCAAGCCTGGCTTTTCACGCTGGAGCAAAGCGGACATTACATGATCGAGCCGAATACAGACCGAACGGCGCACGGCACAACGGTGACGCTTCACGTGGGATCAAACCGCGACCGCGAACTATCTAGTGGTCTGTCCATGAGATAAATTAGGATGCCGGATTAAGCCAGCTTATTCTA
>CAZQHJ010000133.1:0-6222 GCA_964593225.1 uncultured Thiotrichales bacterium | reverse complement strand
AAGACCGCCGCCAAGACGACGCCCGGCCTCAAACCCATTGCCGACCAGCTGGGCGAGCGCTGGAAGGTCGCCAAGCAAAAGAAGTCCCCCGAACCCACGGAACAAGACTAGAAAAACAGTCAACGGAAACAGCGCTCCTATCCCATCACGATCATTAATGAGGCCTAGTGTTCCAAGGTGATCACAGTGACAAATATTCTCGACAAAGCCGTCATCGAGGCCAGAAAACTACCGGAATCCATACAGGATGATATTGGCTCCGTTTTGCTGTCTTTCGTCCATAGAGCTTCGGAAGGCAAAGAGACCATCGGGTTTCCCGGAAACGCTCTTGCCGGTAATGATGGCCAGGAAGAGGCGTATGATTTGGAAGATGTGAATGTAACCATCGCCAAAGGGATAATGGAAGCGAGGGCTCACCAAAGGGGAGAAATCGAACTGCCGAATGCCAGGGAGACGCTGGAATCTCTCCTGAATGGTCAGGCAACGTAGTGATTCGCCGCCATGTTTCTTGTGAAAAACAGCCTGTCATTCGACAGGGAGGTTAAGAAGCTGTTTGGAAACTCGCGATCTACTGCGGCGGCGCTCGAATTGTGTCCTGCTGCGTTGCGACGGGGGCGAAAATTGCGTCATGTAGTCCACTACAATCCTTATTTTCGCTCCCATCGCGCCTTGCAGGAGCCACAATCGAGCCGCCACCTCGCTACGATACGAATTTCCAAACAGCTTCTAAGAAGATCGGCAAGAAACATCCCAACGTGATAAAAGATCTACTGCGTGTTATCGATTCCCTGGAGTCCGGTAATTTCATCGGCGACGCGATACCCGGATTTTCCCGCCAGGTCTACAAGGCGCGCGTACCATCCTCGGACCAAAAACGTGGGAAGCGTGGTGGATTTCGCATCGTCTATTACGTGGTCATGGATAACCGAACCATCTAGCGAAGCTTTGCCTCAAACCGACAAGGCATGATTTGGTATTGGTAAACCGAAACGGTATTTTGTAAAACTCGATAATCAGCAAAGCTGAGCGGGAAATAAACAAATTACCTTCTGACCATCTACGCCAAATCCAGGCGGGAAAACATAAATCCGCCATTGATCCAACGATTGATTGACAGTTTTGAAGCATAGATTTTTCCCCGTTACCGCCCACCTCGCGGTGGGTGGCCAGATCATGCAAGAGGCCACCCAGGTCTACAACTACGTCAAAACTGCCGCCAAGACGACGCCGGGCCTGAAACCCATCGCCGACCAGCTGGGCGAGCGCTGGAAGGTGGCCAAGCAAAAGAAATCCCCGGAATCTGCGGAATGAGACCCGGGTAATCATCGATAGAAATGGAGAAACACGATGCCCGCCAGGAAAACCATTCACGTAAAAGCCATCTGGGACGACGAGGCGGAGGTCTGGGTGGCCAGCAGCGACGATGTCCCCGGTCTGATAACGGAGGCGGGTGCATCGGATCGGTTGATTGAAAAGCTGCGGATATTGATCCCGGAATTGCTGGAGGCAAATGGGATGCTTGAAGAAAGCGCCGAATTCGAGATTCCGTTTCACCTGCTGAGCGAGCGTCGGGAAACGATACAATATCGGGCCGCTTGAATGGCCGATTACGCGCCCCTGCTGAAAAAGCTGCTTTCGCTGGTTCCCACGCGCCTTGCGTGGGAAATCAGTAGCAGCGCGCCTGCGCTGCATGTTTACGCTTATTCCCAAACTCCTGCTTTCCAAAAAAACAACAGCCTTCAATAAAAAATTCCATGGATTATGTACTGACAGAACACGCTCGAAAACGCTGTATTAGGCGGAAAATCAAGCAGGAGTGGATCGCCGCTGCGTTGGCATATCCTGTGCGCACTGAAAATGATTTAGAGGATCAATCTCTTGCTCATGCGTTGCTGGCAATTCCGGAAAAAAGCTTCAGGGTGCTGCGTGTGGTTTATAATGAAACCATTGACCCTGTTTCGGTCGTGACTGCCTACTTCGACGACGAGGTTACTGATCTATGAAACTTGAATTCGATCATAGGGCTGATGCCGCCTACTTTGAAATTTCCGATGCGGAAGTTGAGCTAACCCGTGAAATCGAGCCGGGCATTATTGTTGACTATGATGCCAATGGCCACATCGTAGGTATCGAGGTGCTTTCAGTCAGCAAGAGGGAAACTCTTGAACCGATAAAACAAGCCGCATAAAGGGTGACAAAAGGAGACGCTTCCCTTTTTCCGCTCATTCCCAAGTTCCAATTTGGGAGCGCAATCCTGAGAAAGAGAAAAAAATGGAAAGAGTTCTAAATATTCACATCGAAAAGCTCCCCGAAGGCGTCTATCTGGCGACCTCCGACTCGATACAAGGACTCGTGGCGCAGGGACGAACCGTTGCGGAAACGCTGGAAATCGCCCGCGATGTCGCAAGGAAACTCATTGAGGCGCAAGAAGAGAAACAAGCGGCCATCGGATTGCCAATGGTGAACGATACCTTCGATTATCCGCTTGTCATCGGAGTTTGATATGGGACGGTTGGCCGGTTTCGACTATCGTCGAATCGTCAGGAAATTAAGGAAATTAGGGTTCTCTTTCGACCGTCAGGCGGCAGGGAGTCACGAAATCTGGTACAACCCTGAGACCGACAGATACACGACCATTCCCAACCATTCCGGGGATATGCCGGAAGGAACGCTCAGGGCGATATTGAAACAGGCCGACATCAGTCCCGGCGAGTTCTTGGCGCAAAAATAAGCGAAGATGAGCGGCCCACAATTATCCTATTTTCAAGATGAGGATACCCTGCATCTTTCCCTGTCCGATGAACCCGAGGCGGGCAGCGTGGAGATAAGCTTAGGTTTGACGGCTGAACTGAACGAGAATGGTGATCTCATCGGTATCGAGATCCTGTCCGCGAGCGCCTTTCTGCGGGATTCGCCTAGCGAAGCTTCGCTTCAAGCTGACACACATGATTCAGCGGCAGTAAAGCAAGATTCACGGCTGCTGACTCATTGGCGAAGCTGAGCGGAAAATAGACTAAATACTGGAGTCGGCGCAGGTAAAGCTGCTGGGATTGTCGAGAAAAAAGGCAGGTCCCGACAGCGTCTCCTTTGTGCAGAACGCAGGGTGATACGTGAAATTCGAATGGGAAAACAGCAAGGCCACAAAGAATCTGGAGGGGCACGATGTGTCTTTTCAGGAAGCTGCGTCGGTTTTTGGGGATCCTTTGGCCCTATTTTTGATACTTCGTGTGCATATATGCACACGGGGCTTTCGACGATCCTGACCATTCCATTGATGAGCATAGGCTACTGACTTTCGGAACCACGAAAACCGGGAAATTGCTCGTCGTATCCCATACCGAAGAAAACGGTTCGATGCGAATCATCAGTGCCCGCGCCATGGAAAAACATGAGAGAACCATCTATGAAAACGGTTGACGAACAAAATGACGAAATGAGGCAGGAATACAAAAGGGAGGATCTGGGGGCCGGGGTGCGTGGAAAATATTACGATGCGTACAACGAAGGCCATAATCTTGTCCTTCTCACGCCGGAGGTGGCAAGGGCATTTCCGTCCGAGGAAGCAGTAAATCAAGCCTTATTGTCCTTGATGAGGATTGCGCAGGCTTCGACAGGCAGCATATCCGGGGAACTTGCGGAAGGCGCGCGTCGCTGAGGATTACGGTGACAGTTTACTAAATACGCTGAATTACGGCATTCTGTTGGCATGGCACAATTACCCCGGATCGTTATTCCCGGCTACCTCCACTATGTTACCCAATGTGGAAACCGGTGCAGCCGAGTCTTCCTTGATGTAACAACAGGCCAAATCCCACACCATGAAGTTCGAATGGGACATCACTAAAGAGCGAGTCAACATACGAAAGCGTGGTATCACATTCGAGCAGGCATCCTACGTTTTTTCCGATCCATTCGCCTTGAGCAAATATGACGACGAACACTCCGGCCCAGAGGAGGATAGATGGGTTCTATTGGGAAACGCCATGAATGAAATTATTCTCTCTGTCGTGCACACATTCCAGGACGAGGAAGGCGTCGAGCACGTCAGGATCATCAGTGCGCGAAAGGCCACGAAAGCCGAACAACAGTTCTATCGACAAAGGTGCCCAAGATGAAAGATGAATACGATTTTTCGGAAGCCGAACAAGGCAGGTTCTATCGGCCCATCGAAGAACTCGATATACCGATCTATCTGGATAAGGAGGTAAAAGAATTCTTCCTCAAAAAGGCGCGCGAGCGTGGAGGCGAGTTTTCACTCGGCGAAACCGTCAACTCGTTGCTGAAGAGTGATATCGCCATCGCGGAGAGGTTGGCCCGATGAGCGAGTTGTTCGAGGAGGAACGCGAAGGCCGCCGCCCGCGCATCATGGTCGCCTGGATCGGCCAGGACGGCCACGACCGGGGGGGCCAAGGTAGTGGCCACCGCCTTTGCGGACCTTGGCTTCGATGGGCAGACATCGGCGCGCTCTTTCAGACGCCGGGTGAAGTGGCAAGACAAGCGGTTGAAAACGACGCCCATGTCGTCGGCATGAGCACCAAAGACTCCGGCCACGCAACCCTGTTGCCGGAGCTGGTCAAGGAGCTGAAGGGTTTGGATAGGGAAGATATCATGGTGGTGGTGGGAGGGGTGATACCGGCCCAGAACTATGATTATTTGTATGAGCACGGAGCATCGGCCATCTTCGGACCGGGGACGGTGATTCCGGTCGCGGCGCGGAAGGTGATCGCGGAGTTGGATAGGAGGCATGGGTAGGTGAGAAGACGCCCCTTCCGGCGAGGCCGGAGGGGGCGTTTTTTCCGCTCGTTCCCAACGTCCTCGTTGGGAACGCATTCCGCCAAGCTCTGCTTGGCTGTGTGGTCCGTGCGAGTTGAACCAGGATACCAAGCATTAGTAGTCGCAAGGCACCGGACGGATGATCCAATATGATTTCGAATGGGACCGGAAAAAAGCCCGACGAAATCGCCGGAAGCATCGCGTGAGTTTCGAACAGGGTGCGACGGTATTCCGCGACCCGAGAGCGGCATCTCTGTATGACGGCGAACACAGCCAGACGGAACACAGATGGATAACCCTGGGGATCTCTTCGGATAGCGGTCTTCTGGTGGTGCATCACACGTTCGAGGAGATCGATGCGGGTCTGGTACGAATACGAATCTTCTCATGTCGGAAGGCAAACCACGATGAGATACGGCAATACGGAAAGCAGTAGACCATGAAAGAAGAATATGATTTCACAAACGCCGAGCGTGGAAAATTCTACCGCCCGGACGCAAAGCTCAATATTCCGGTTTACCTGGATGACGAAGTCCGGGACTTCGTCGCGGAAATCGCGGAACAAAAGCACTCCGACTTGAATCGAGTTGTGAATGACCTGCTCCGATTGGATATGAGTCTTGCCAGGGTTATGCAATGACCAAGAGCCTCAAGGAACGCGAAGGCCACCGCCTTCGCCGATCTCGGCTTCGATGGGCAGACATCGGCGCCCTCTTCCAGACCCCCGGGGAAGTCGCCAAACAGGCCGTCGAAAACGACGCCCACGTCATCGGCATGAGCACCATGACCGCCGGGCATAAAACGCTATTACCGGAATTGGTGAAGGAGCTGAAGGCGCTGGATCGGGAGGACATCATGGTTGTCGTCGGCGGTGTTATTCCCGCCCAGGACTATGACTTCCTGTATCAGAATGGGGCCTCGGCCATCTTCGGACCGGGGACGGTGATTCCCGTGGCGGCCCAGAAGGTAATCGCGGAGTTGGATAGGCGGCATGGGTAAGTGAAAAGACGCCCCTTCCGGCGAAGCCGGGAGGGGCGTCTTTTTATGGGGGATCGCGCTCGGGCGCAGGATACGGATGGCATTTGTGAAAAAGGGGGGAACATTGACTCCTTTGGTCAAATGGGCAGTATAAGTTGTATTCCAATCCAAAAGGAGGAATAGCCTGCGTACTGTTGGAGTTTCTGGCTCGAAACTGGTGATGGATAAGGGGAGAACGTTGTGCCAATAAAATTCTCGACGCCAGATGATATTTACAGAAAGTTGGTGCAGGAGAACGAATCGGGATCATCCCCGGATGAAAGTTGGTTGTACGGATTTGTTGCATTCGCCGTTATCGAAGAACGGCGTATCAGATGGGCAGAGAATTACAATGAACGCAACGGGAAACCGCCAACCCCAGGGCAACCGAATGATAATTATTGCTGAGACAAAACCTTAAAGCGAAAAGAA
>CAZQHJ010000132.1:0-6325 GCA_964593225.1 uncultured Thiotrichales bacterium | reverse complement strand
TTCTCTAAAACCAAAACTTCATTGACCGTTGCACTTCGAAGTTGAATCCGCGATATGTAACACCATCGATGGTTAAGCATAATTTCCAATGCCATCTGACCTTTCGACGGCTTTCGAAATCAAACAAATGACCCGTTCGAAGTATAACGCCGGAATTTTGAACAAAATGACCTGGAAATTCTGTGGGTCTTTTGGGTTCCACCTTACGTCGGGTTTGGGATTCGTAGCGGGAAAAAGCGGGATCGAGAGCGGTGTGGCCACTGGGCCCATAGAGCTTTCAAAGAAATGGTAGGGCGCTTAGGCGCCAGCAATGGGAGGCAATGAATCAAATGCAGGGGATAGAATTCGAATCGACCATGAAGGCAATATTCAAGCAGGCGCTGACGGAGACCCTTTACGAGCAACGAGAACTGCTGCGCGAGATCTTTGCCGAAGTCATGGAAGAAATTGCGCTCACTCAAGCCATCACTGAAGGAAGCCGAACCGAGCCGGTTGGCCGCGCCGATATCTTCGAACTGCTTGATTCGGGCGAATGATCGTCAGGTTTCGCAAAAGCTTCCAGCGGGATCTGAAAAAGATCAGGAATCGATCCGTATTGAATCAGGTTCGAGAGGTTATCGAGCAGGCGGAAATGGCCGATAAATGTCAGGAAGTTACCGGATTGAAGAAAATGGCCGGCCACAACGAATACTATCGTATTCGATGCGGAGATTACCGAATTGGGCTCCCTTTCAACGGAGCGGACATCGAGTTTGTACGCTGCCTGCATCGTCGCGAGGTATACCGCTACTATCCCTAACCCGGCATAGCCGGAATCTAAGAAAGATAGTGTTCACGAAAAACGTAAAGGGGCAGGCTCCACGGAAAACCCGATGCATCGGCCATCTCTTCCGTGTTTTTCCGTGCCTTCCGTCCACCGGAGAATGTGCATAGAAAGAATGTGCATAAAAAAGGAACGTAACTTGCATGAAAACGGTTTTCATCGATTTCGAACGCTGCATCGGCTGCAAGGCCTGTGAATTCGCCTGCGCGGTGGAACACGCCCACAGCCGGGACCCCGTCCTGGCGCCCTTCCAGGTCCCCACGCCAAGGACCCGGATCCACGTGGATCCGGGTCCTTGGCCCGATTCCTCCCTTCCCAACCGATGCCGCCACTGCCACCCCGCCCCGTGCCAGGATGCCTGTCCCACCGGGGCCATCCGGCGCGATGCCGAATATGACGTAGTCCTGGCGGACCCCCGCAAATGCATCGCCTGCGCCCTATGCGCCATGGTGTGCCCCTTCGATGCCGTGACATTCCATTTGCAGAACGACTCACCCCATGACCCACGCAATGGCGATGGCCCGCCGCCCCGGGTAACGGCGGTAAAATGCGACGGCTGCCTGGACCGTCTCCGGCGGGGAAAGACCCCCGCGTGCGTGGAGGCCTGCAAGACCCGGGCCCTGGTCTTCGGCGAGCTGAACGACCTCATCCGGGCCAACCGGATGCGCCAAGGCGCGGCCATGCCTTTGCCGTCCACCGCGCCCGACGCCTCTCCCCCTATTCCCGACACCGTTGCCGCCTGGCGAGGATGGGGGGTGGCGGTTGCGGCCATGGCGGGGCGGAGCCCCCAATCCGGGGACGCCCGCGGGAATCGGTTCCCCATGGAAAACCGGACGGCCCAATGAGGTAAATTGCAAAGGTCGAACCAATAACCCATGCACCTTCCCGAAGAGCTTGGCGCCACCACCCTGTGGGTCATCATTGTCACGATATTCGCCACAATCTTTGCCAACCGGTTTGCTGAACCGGCCTTCAACAAATTCGTTGTCCGGCCCCTGGCAAAAATCTACGACTATTTCTATCGCAAGATCGCCCCCCGCAATCCGTTTTCCTTTTCATTGCGTTCCTATAAAAGCCATGTGGCGCGCTCCGAGCTTGCCCGGATCGAGAATCCCGTGGGTCCCGGCCTGGATGTCCCTTTAGAAAAATCCTATGCCCCCTTGCGGCTCATCGCTTCCGATTCCCAGGAAGGCAACAATCTCGACTTCTTCCAATACGCCGCCGATTCCCACCGTTTTATCGTGCTGGGCGGCCCCGGCACCGGCAAGACCACGCTCATGAAGAGCCTGGTCATCAATGTCATCGAGCAGAGCACCCGACAGGAAAGACTCCATGGACTGATACCCATCTTTATCGTGCTGCGGGATCCGGCCTCAAGGCAACAGACCGTGGAAGAGGCGATCATCGCCGCCTTCGAACAATATCACTTCCCCGGCGCAAACAAATTTACCGAATCCGCCTTCGGTCAGGGCAGGCTTATCGTCATCCTGGATGGTCTGGACGAGGTGGGCGCCAGTAGAAATTTCGTTTCATCCCGGATACAGGCCTTCTGTCTGAAAATATGGCCGTTCGAGGACCGTTTTCCCGCCAAGTTGGCTATGCCCATGGCGATAGCGGCGATAGGTGACCGGGGAACCAGGAATCGAGCCATCCGTTATGCTGCGCGGGCGATGCAGCTCAAGCCCTCCTGGGATCCGGCCCAGCGGAGGTTTCTGAAACAATGGGAAAGACTACCCCGGGATTTGGCGATCAATGGCGGTATCAGGTCTTTCGGCAAGGCGTTGGCCGCGGGACCGGGGTCCTCTTGTTCGCCTTGATCACAGTGCCGTTCCTTGGCGCACAGCTCTATGGCTGGGCGAATTCCGCCGCCGCCTTGGCCATAGACCTCTCGCCATTCCATGTGCGGATCGTGGAGGATGGTCCATCGAGGACACTCCAGGAGGAAGCGGAAAATCTCATTGCCCGGATAGAGGACGCCTATCCCCCCAATGCCGCCGGTGTGGCGCGTATCCTGCCGTGGAATTGGTCTGTGGAGCCGGTGATTCCAGAAGAGACCATGGCGGCCTTCGAAAGAATCAAGGAATATAGAGGCCTGGAATTCGACGTCCCTATAACTCCGATAACAGCGGCGAAAGATTTAGCAAATATAGGGCCTCTGGCGGAATTTGTGCCGGAAAGGCGCGGCTACGATAGGCAGTGCGTGGCTATATCGCGGGTTTTTCCAGTGTTGCTGATACCGAGCTCTTTGTGTCTCTGCGTATATATATCATCTGTATTCCTCCTCCTCTTTTTCATGATGGAGCAGATGAGGAGGATGGAGATGGTGATGGTTATGGCGATGGGGATGGGGATGGGGATGGGGATGGGAAAAGAAATGTCCCTGCTGACAGGCATGGCGTGCGCCCTTCCCATCTTGACGGGTCATTTCCTTTCCCGGACAAGCTTCCCGCGCAATCCATTGCTCCCGGCCCTCAATGATCTCCCGGGTAATGAAGTTTACAGGTAATTACCTACCATCCCGTTTTTCCGGGAGGGCGAGGCCCCTGCCGAGCCGGAAATACCCGGACATACGCCTCGGCGGGAGCCTCGCCCTCCCAACGGGCCTTGCCATTACCAAACATTCTCGAGGATGGTAGGCAATTACCTTTTTCGACCCCGGCTGGGGGTTCACGTCCGCCTTCGGTAGGCGTTCGACCCCAGGTGCCCGGGTTCCGGTGACACCAGCCACGCCCGCCGAATGTGACAAAGTAGAATGTCGATAGTTCGCCTGCAATGATCCCATGATCGCTTACGGGGTGCCGCGGTAAGCGTACGGACGGCAAATGTACGTCCGCATTCCTATTTGGCAATGCCGCCTCGTCGGCGCGGGTCGCATAACCTGGCTGCCTGTATGGGTTACGCAACCAAATGAACGCGATCATTGTGGCAATGTTCGCGTTGCCCGGATCCCGGTAAGCATGACGAAGATCAAAGCAGGGGATGCCTCTTCTTGCTGTTGCTTATCCGGATCGGCGGTAAGCGATGCGATGGGTTGTCGTAGTCTTTCCGGTGGCCATTGTAAGGATTACGCGGGGTGATATCTGCTTCCCTCCGAAAAGGACGGGGCAAAATCCACGAAGTAACAAGGTGAAAAATGCAAATCGCCAATCCCATCCACGACGTGGTGTTCAAGCACCTCATGCCTAGTGCTGCGCACCGCAAATTCCTTCGATTATGATCCTATGAGAAATCAATGGATTGTTGCCGGTTTTAATACAGAAAACTTACGACTTGGGGCAATAGTCTCATTCTGCAGGGCAAGACCAGACACTTTGTGCTTTCGGATACGTCCAGGCGCGAATCACTGGATCGCCGCTATGCAGATTCCCATCAACGCGGTGGGATAAACGCCGAGGGCCAGGATCGCCAGGGCGTTTGTGCTGATCATGACCCGCATCCCCACCGGGGCCCGGATCGGCGTTTGATCCTGGGGGGCATCGAAGTACATCAGCCGCACCACCCGCAGGTAATAAAAGAGCCCGATGATGGCAAAACAGACCGCCACCACCGCAAGCCAGATTATATCCGCATTCACCAGCTCCCGAAGCACCGACCACTTGGCCCAAAAGCCGAGAAACGGCGGCACGCCCGCCATGGACAGCATCAATATCAGCATCAGGAAGGCATACCAGGGACTGCGTTCGTTGAGTCCCTTGAAGTCCTCCAGCCGGTCGGCCTCCACGTCTGCCCGGCTCAATAGCACGATCATCCCGAATCCCCCGGCGGCCATCAGGGCGTAGACGATCACATAAAACATCGAGGCGGCAAACCCCGCCTGAGTGCCCGCGACGATCCCTAGGAATAAAAACCCCGCATGGGCGATGGTGGAATAGGCCAACATCCGTTTCAGGTTGTCCTGAGCGATGGCGATGATGTTCCCGATGGCCATGGACGCGACGGCCAATATCGCCAGCATTTGCGTCCAGTCGTCCGCGAGAGTGCCAAGTCCCTCCACCAACAGGCGCATCAGCATGGCGAACGCCGCGATCTTGGGCGCGCTGCCGATAAACAGCGTCACCGCGGTGGGCGCGCCGTGGTAGACATCGGGGACCCACATGTGGAACGGCGCCGCGCCGAGCTTGAAGGCAACCCCGATCAGGACAAAGATCAATCCCAATACCAACACCGGATGTATCCCGGCAAGTTCTCCCTCGATCGCTTGATCCATCGGACCCTCGCCGGCATTCCCCGCCAAATAGTGGGCAATGCCCGCCAGATCCAGACTGCCCGTGACGCCGTAGAGCAGCGACATCCCGTACAGGAGCATCCCGGAGGCCAACGCGCCCAATACGAAGTATTTCATGGCCGCTTCCGAGGCGGTGATGGACTCCCGATGCAGGCCCACCATGGCATACAGGGACAGAGACAGCAGTTCGAGCCCCAGATACACCGTCAGCAGGCTGTGGGCCGAGACTAAAACCAGCATCCCGAGTACGGCCATGAGGCCAAGGATGAAATATTCCCCCTTGAAGAGATTCCGGTCCCGCAGATAGGGTTTGGAATACACGAAGACGAAGAATGTCACCAGAACGATGGAGAGCTTCAATACCGCCGCCAGGGGATCGTTGACGAAGGTGCCATTAAAGCGCAGGAGCGGTTGATCCGGCCAGGCCATGAGCACGAGGGCCGCCACGCCTGCCAGGGTCGCCTGGACCATGTAGTAGGTAAAGGCTCGGTAGCGCTCCGGCAGAGATACATCTATCACCAGGAGCAAGGCAATCATGGTGAGGAGGAAGATTTCGGGCGCGGCGGGGAGGAGGTGTTGTAGGGTGAAGGTCATGGTTTAATGATCGTCCGATGGGGAAAGTAAGGTTGAATTTCCCGGTTTTTACTATCGCTCTTATTGGATTCCAGGTTGATATTTTGTACTTGGCCTAATACCATCTCCTAAGCACTGATGCTTAGGAGATGGTATTAGGCCAAGTACAAAATATCAACCTGGAATCCAATAAGAGCGTTATGAAAACTGTTTCGTAGCTCGCTACACTCCCCGATTTCGCGTCTTGCTGGCCATAACTCGGATGACCGCCTCGCGACAAGCGGGAATTTTAAGACACGCTCTAACCGAACGGGGCGCGCGAAGGGCAAGTCGGTTATGTAGAATATGACGCACTCGAACCGGGTGAATATTTCCGGTTCGATTCGATGGGTGCAGTGGGGAAATAAAGAGGTGCTGTGTGTCGGATGTTGAACGGTCAGTTCGGGGGGCTCTGTGATCCGATTGATTTGAATCGGTAGCCGGTCCGGTTTCGGAGATGCCGCGCTATGGCTCTGTTTGAGTCTCGGTTGGAGGCCGGTATGCAGGCGGGTTTTTGTGTGTGGTCCGGTTCCGAGATTGTTTGTTTTGGAAAAAAACAACTTTCCAGCCTTGCAGCATTTTTTTTAACCCACTAACTTAAAACGTCAACAGCCCCTAGTGCTTTGTCATGACTTAATTTTAGGGTAAACGGATTTCAGTTTTCT
>CAZQHJ010000131.1:0-6360 GCA_964593225.1 uncultured Thiotrichales bacterium | reverse complement strand
TGACAAACTTAAGCGTAATTGTAAAGCTATGTTGGCATTACCATGTAGCTTTTTTGGCTACCTATGTGAAACATCAACAGCCCCTAATTTATCTCATGGAAAGATCACTAGTTCCCTCATCCCCGTCAGGTATCCATGAATGACGTCTGGAGGAAGACCGGACCCGGAGGCAATGGTGTCCGGCCCAATTTGCTTGCGTTGGACTTCTGCCCGCAAACGCATGGCTACCCGCTCTCGAATATCCTGACTCATGACCGCTCCGATACGTTATACATGGAAACCTATTCAACCTGAATTTAAACGCCAATCCGGTTTCAATGATGTCTTTTTGCCACCTGATAAGTGGAACCACCTCCGCCGAATGGATCAAAGACTGCATCACCCTCGTTGGTGGATATTAGGATTGCACGCTCAGGATTGCGACACGAACTCATCCCGCATCACCCTTTTCAAGGTCTTCCCGGCCACATTGCGCGGGAAATCGTCCCGCACGATGACTTCCCGCACCCGTTGGAACTTGGCGGCCACATTGTCGTTGATCCAGCGGAGAAGTTCAGTCGGTTCCACCCCGCCGGGTTCCTTCGGGATGACGGCGGCGACGGGGACTTCGCCCCATTTTTCGTCGGGCATGCCGAAGACCGCCACTTCCCTGATGGCCGGATGGTGCGTCACCACCTCTTCGATATCCCGGGGAAAGACGTTGACGCCGCCGGAGATGATCATGTCCTTCTGACGATCCACCAGATACAGGAAACCGTCCTCGTCCACGTAACCCATATCCCCGGTATGGAGCCAGCCGTCCACCAGGGCTTTGTCGGTGAGATCCGGCCGCCGGTAGTAGCCCTGCATGAGGGCGGGTCCCCGGCCGGTGATTTCTCCTACCTCCCCCGGCGGCAGTTCGTTGCGGTTCTCGTCCACGATCCGCATCTGGAAGAACGGCGGCGGCGCGCCCACCGAATTGGGCTTTTTCGCGAAATCCGTTTTGTCGAGGATGGTCCAGAAGCCTTCGGTGAGACCGTAGAGCTCGTGGAACCGCCCGGGCAATAATTCATGGAGCCTTTGTTTGTGTTCCGGGTACAGGGGCGCGCCCAGAGACATGAGCATTTCCAGGGAGCCGACGTTTTCCACCGTGAAATCGGGGTGGTTCAACAGGGCAATGATCTGGGAAGGGACCAGCATGATGTGGGTGACCTTCTCATCGGCGATGGCCCGGATGAAGGTATCGGGGTCGAAGGTGGGCATGAGGACATAGGTGCAACCCTGTCCCCAGGCGGGCATGAGGGTGACGAAGGAGCCGTTGAAGACGATGGAGCCGGCGTGCATGACCACGCTTTCGGGCGTCATGCGCCAGCAGGCGGCAAGGAGCGATGCGTACATGGCGCGGACGAAGTGGGTGTGCACGATGCCCTTGGGGTCCCCGGTGGTGCCACTGCTGTAACAGATGTTGAAGATGTCATCCATTCGGATGTCGGCGGGCGGGGGTTCCTCCTCGGCGGCGCCCGCGATGAAGTCGGCATAGCTTCGGAATCCGGGTAACGCGCAGCACTGGCCGGGGGGGATATCGGTGAGGATGTAGCCATCGGGAGGGATATTCGGCAGGTCCGGCGCGATGGCGTCCAACGTCCCGGTGAAGGACCGGGCGGCGAATACCCTCACGGATTCGGAATCATCAAGCAATCGGGCGATAGCCGAGGCATTGAGCAGCGGAGAGAGCGGCACGACGACGATGCCGGTCTTGGAGGCCGCCCAGTACAGTTCCAGCAACTCGACGCAGTTCGGTAGCACCGTGGCGATGTGCTGGCCTTTCTCGAGGCCGCTGCGAAGCAGGGCATTGGCGAGGCGATTGACATTCCGGTCGAGGGTGGCGAAGTCGAGACGCCGGTCCTTGAAGACGAGGGCCGTGTGTCCGGGCCGATAGCGGGCATGGCGGGATAACAGGTTGCCGATTGTGATGTTCATTGTGGTGCTTCCTTTATGAGTTTGCCTGGGAGGATGATACCGCTATTTCTTCCCGCCCCATGAACGAACGAATGGTATCCGCTGTCCCTGGCGAGATGACATTCCCGCCATCGATCCAGGTGATGCCCGGTCTTTTTCGAAACCAGGTCATTTGGCGTTTGGCAAACTGTCCGATGGCGATTTCCAGGCTCTCGATGAAGTGTTGCCTGGAGTCGTATCCTCCCTGTAGATACCTGAGTATTGCACGATATTCCAATCCGATATCGAACAGGAATCCATCGGGCACACCCCTGGCGCGGAGGGCTTCCACTTCCTCGATCATGCCTTTTTCCAGTCTACTGTGGAGTCTTGCCCTAATCCGCTCGCGCAGGGTGTCTCTTTCCCATCCGATGCCGATGATGAGGGTGTCGAGCCTTTTGGATTTTTGTCTTGTGTCTCTATAGTCGAAACCGGCCCGGACGATCTCGATGGCCCGGATGAGACGGCGCTTGTTGCGGTTTTCGATACTGTGGAGGGCGCTCGGCTGTTCGCGCCGGATGATGTCCATGAGCTCGTCCATGGAGAGCGCTTCCAGTTTGGACCGCGCCATGGGGTCCGGTTTGACGTCCAGCAACCGGTAGCCTTCCAGCACCGCATCGAGATAGAGTCCGGTGCCACCGACGATGATGGGCAGTCTTTTATGGGCATGGATGGCGTGGATGGCGGAATAGGCGTCCCGCTGGAAATCAAATAGGGAGTAGCCCTCGCCCGGATCGATGATGTCCATCAGGTGGTGGGGTATGCCACGCATTTCCTCGGGCGTTATCTTGCCCGTTCCCAGATCGAGAGACCGATAGACCTGCCTGGAGTCGGCGGAGATGATTTCACCATTGAACAACCCCGCCAGTTCCACCGCGTAATGGCTTTTCCCGGACGCATTCGGACCGACAACCGCGACGACTTTAGGGTGGGCCATTTTTTGCCGGCACAGCTACACCCAATTTTCCAGTCTCAGTCCGTCGACACGGGTGAACTCTCCGATATTGTTCGTCACCAACACGCGATCCAGGCTGCGCGCATGGGCGGCAATGAGCAGGTCCATGTTCCCGATGGGGGTGCCCTGCCGTTTCAGGGTCGACCGAATTTCGGCATAGTGCCGGGCGGCGGTGTTGTCCCAGTCCATGACCTCCAACAGATCGATGAACTGGTGCAACTGTTTGCGACGGGATTCTTGTAAATGAGGCAGGCTTTCCTCGACGCCATAACAGAGCTCGGCGTATACCACGGAGGAAATGGCCGGAATGACGCTGGTTTCGAGTCTGTCGCGCAACCCCGAAGGGCGGTTCTTGAGGATGTAGATGCAGATGTTGGTGTCTAACATTACTCCGCGTGCAACTTTTTCCCAATCTATCATTTTTTTGGTTGGTTACTGGAGAAAGCTGCGCACGGGGGCGACATCCGCGTCAGAACACCCCCCGCTCCTGGGGCGGCGCGTTGTCCCGTTCGTTCAGAAAGTCTTCACCGAAGGCGGAGGGCGTGCCGAAGAAATCCTCCCACGTCCGGGGCTTTGACGATAGAATGACTTCATGGTCCCGGCGGCGGATATACACGGAATTCCCCGGAAAACGAAATTCCCTGGGTAGCCTGACGGCTTGGCTGTTCCCGTTCATGAATAATCTGGCGGTTTGGGCGAGCATGATGACGTGACTCCATCCGGTTGCGAAGTGATCGACAATATATATCAATAAGTATATATTGTCGAATCGATGCCCCCTGAGACAACCGGGCTCGGGGGCGAGTGGGGGAACCGTTGCGACGCGCCACGTCGCCATCGCTATCGCCATTGATATGCCTATCGCGTTCGATCTTTTTCGACCCCTTTCGATAGCGACCCCGAGGCCGCCGGGCCATTTCCCCATGTCATCGAGCTATTTCCCAAGATGCCGGGGCCATTTCCCCGGACTGTCGGGCCATGGCCCGGGAACGTTGGGTGATTTCCCCGGCGCCCGGGTCCATGGGCCGGTGGCTCCGGGCCATGGACCCATCCGACGGAGAGAGCGGAATTATTCGTCTTCCTGCCCCGGCTTGAAGTCGGACATCAACTGCTGCTGGGTGTGCGCGGGCACGGGGTCGTAGTGGCTAAAGGCGATGGTGTAGGAACCGGCCCCACCGCTGACGGATTTCAATTCCGACTGGTACATCTCCAGCTCGCTCAATGGCACCTGCCCGGAAACGATCACGATGCCGCCCGGGAGCGAAACGGTGCCACTGATCTTGCCGCGTTTCCCGGAGAGCCCCCCCGCGATATCGCCCATGTTGTCCTGGGGAACGGTGACCTCGATATTGACGATGGGCTCCAAAACGATGGGCTTGGCCTTCATGACGGCGTCCATGAACCCCTTCTTGCCCGCCGCGATAAACGCCACTTCCTTGGAATCCACCGGATGGTATTTACCGTCGTGCAGGGTGACCTTGACGTCTTCCACCGGGTAACCGGCTATGGCACCGCTCTCCAGGACCTGCCGAATCCCCTTTTCCACTGCCGGAATGAATTGCTGGGGGATGACGCCCCCGACGATGGCGTCCACGAACTCGAAACCCTCCCCGCGAGGCAGCGGTTCGACCCGCAGGAATACCTCGCCGAACTGACCGGCGCCCCCCGTCTGTTTTTTATGTCGGTGGTGACCTTCGGCCGGCGCGGTGATGGTTTCCCGGTACGCGATCCGAGGCGGCCTTGTATCCACCTCTACGTTGTAGCGTTCCTTCATCCGCTCCAGCATGATGCGAAGATGAAGCTCTCCCAGTCCCCGCACCACCATCTCGTGAGTAGAGGCGTTCTGCTCGATCCGGAAAGACGGATCCTCGGCATCCAGCTTGTGTAAGGTATCCGAGAGTTTCTGTTCATCGCCTCGGGTTTTCGCCTGAATGGCAAGACCGAACATGGGGGTCGGCGTGTCGGTAAGCGGCGGTTCGAGTTGGTCGTCATCGTGGGAATCGTGCAAAACGGCGCCGAAGGTTATTTCATCCACCTTGGCGACGGCGCACAGATCGCCAGGCACTCCGGCGTCCACCTCGAAGGTGTCTTTTCCCCGTAACTTCAACAGATGACCAATCTTGAACGGTTTTCGTCCGCCACTGACGAACAACTGACTGTCCTTGGTGATGGTGCCCCGATGGATGCGGAAGATGCCGAGTTTGCCGATGAACGGATCGATGGAAACCTTGAAGACATGGGCAAGGACGTTCCCTTTGGCGTCGAGGGTGGGTGTGAGCTGTTCCGCGTTGCTGTCCTTGCCTTTTCGAAATACCGCCTGATTGCCTTCCTGGGGATTGGGCATGAGCTTGGTGAAGATGTCCAGCAATTGCTGAATACCCACGCCGGTTTGTGCCGAGACAAAACATACCGGTATCAAGTGTCCTTCCCGCAGCGCCTTCTGGAAGGCATCGCCCAGCGAGGCGGGATCCATGTCTTCTCCCTGTTCCAAATAGCGCTCCATCAGTTCCTCGTCCATTTCCACGATCTGTTCGATGAGCTGCGTGCGGGCATCGGATACCGAGGAGAAATCGGTCTCCTGACCGTCGGAGGGCGCAAAAAAGCAATCCGCGATGCCGCTTCCTCCCCCCGTGGGGAGGTTCAACGGCAGGCACTCGGTTCCAAAGGTGTCGTGGATCTGTTGCATCACATCGGCCGGATGCGTTTCTTCGGCATCGATTTTATTGATGATTAGCATACGGCATAGCCCGGCCTTGGCCGCCGAATCCATCATCCGTCGCCCACTTATCTCAACCCCCGCGCGGGCTTCGATCACCACTGCCGCGGTTTCGACGGCCGGCAGCACGCTGATGGCGCGCCCCAGAAAATCGGGGTAGCCCGGGGTGTCGACGAGATTGATGTGTTTTCCGTCGTGGTCGAAACTGGCGAGTGTCGAATTCAAGGAACGTTGATGTTCTTTTTCCTGGGGATCGAAATCGCAAACCGTCGTTCCTTTTGTTACATCCCCTGGCGCGACGATAACGCCCGCTTTGTGTAACAAGGCGTCCGTTAGCGTGGTCTTTCCCGCGCCCCCATGCCCCACGAGAGCAATATTACGAATATCGAAGGTTGTATAATTGGGCATTTGAATGTTTTCCTCCTAGGCTCTGTTGACATTTGATTTCAGGATTTGTTCAACACACTGATATACAATGATTTCTCGCAAATCGACGTTTTTGTATAACAAATTGAAAAATAAGGAATTCTCGCCAAATATCAACAGAGCCTAAATGGTTTCGCTGCGCGAAATCATAGGCCGCCCCGCTTTGCGGGGCAAAATTCGGAAAATTTTTCCGATACCTGAACCGTCACATCGGTCAGTTCTTCTTGGCTCTTATTGGATTCCAGGTTGGTCGTTGAGGAATAGCCGAAGCAGGAACTGCAAAAGT
>CAZQHJ010000130.1:0-6402 GCA_964593225.1 uncultured Thiotrichales bacterium | reverse complement strand
GCCGGCTTTAGCCGTTCCCCGAAGCCACCGCCTTTAGGCGGTGGAGTATTCACTTCGGACAGGTCTTCATCTTGGTTTTCGAAACAGCGATTGTTCAAGGTTGCTTACGCAGTTGGATACCGGGGCACTTGTTTCACATAAAGCCAAAAATAGGGCCGTTAGAAGTATACATGTGGGAGTTGTCAGCATTTTCCCGGAAATGTTCGACGCCATCACACGATGTGGTATTACCGGTCGTGCAATGGAAACCGGAATACTCCGGCTCGATCGGTGGAATCCCCGGGATTTTACCCGTGATCGCCGCCGGAATGTGGATGACCGACCCTATGGGGGCGGTCCCGGCATGGTCATGCAGGTCGAGCCGGTACAACTTGCCATTCGGTCGGCGCGCGAGGCGATGGGTGAACCCGTTAGCGTGGTTTACCTCTCTCCCCAGGGACGGCGGCTGGATCAAAAGGGTATCAGGGAACTCGCCATCCGCCAACGACTGATTCTGGTCTGTGGGCGCTATGAAGGGGTGGATGAACGGTTGATCGCCATGGAGATCGACGAGGAATGGTCGGTGGGTGACTATGTCTTGAGCGGCGGAGAAACAGCGGCGATGGTTGTTATTGATGCCTTGACGCGTTGGCTGCCCGGGGCGCTTGGACATGAAGATTCCGCGGCTCAGGATTCATTTACGAACGATCTGCTGGATTACCCCCATTACACGCGTCCTCCGATCATTAGCGAACATCGCGTACCGGCGGTGCTGATGAGTGGGAATCACGCCAATATCGCGCGTTGGCGACGTAAGCATGCGCTGGGGCGAACCTGGTCGAGGCGTCCTGATTTGCTTGATGCTTTACACTTGACGGGCGAGGAACAGGCATTATTGGCAGAATTTATCGCGGAGATGACATGCGCGAGGTAAAACCATGAAAAACATTATCGAACAGCTCGAAGCGGAGCAAATGACCCGGGAGGTGCCCGCGTTCAGACCCGGCGATACCGTAATTGTCAAGGTTAAGGTAAAGGAAGGGTCCCGTGAGCGCCTGCAGGCATTCGAGGGTGTCGTTATCGCAAAACGTAATCGTAGACTCAATTCATCCTTTACGGTCCGCAAGGTTTCTCATGGAGAGGGCGTCGAGCGGGTATTCCAGACCTATAGTCCTATCATCGACGATATCAGCGTAAAACGTCGCGGTGACGTACGTCGGGCCAAGCTCTATTATCTGCGCGATCGCACAGGTAACGCGGCAAAGATCAAGGAAAAGCTTGAGCCTTCCAAACGGAAAAAGGCACTAGCTAAATCTACCGGGGCACCTGCGTCGATTACGTGACATTCTCCATGCCAAGTCCCCTGGGCATGCTCTCCATAGCCATCTCCGGGGATGGCTCTGTTCGTAACATTGAGTTACCACTGCACGAATGGGGGACAGGTCAGCGCAATGAGGGTGGCGGTAGCAGTCCATGTGCGCCAACTCATGGCAAATCATCCCAGAACAAATCACTTCCCAGGCCAACGCCTGAATTCGAGAACGCCGTTCATCAGCTGACTGACTATTTTCACGACCCCGGATGGGGCTTCGATCTGCCCATCGCTCCGGGTGGCACGCCTTTCCAGCAACGCGTGTGGCAGGCGTTGCGTTCCATACCACCGGGAAAAACCGTAAGTTATAGCATGCTGGCGGTACAATTGGGCACTGGGGCGCGTGCGGTAGGCAATGCCTGCCGGAAAAATCCGATTCCTATTATTATTCCCTGCCATCGGGTCGTGGGCATACGCGATTCCGGCGGATTCATGGGCGCGCGGGTGGGGAAGCCACTTGCTATAAAGCAATGGTTATTAAGGCATGAATGCCTTAGCCCCAACCGATAAAAAGACAATCCATGAAGGGGCGAGCGCAAGGATACACGAACGAAAGAATCATTCATTTATCTTCGCGCCTTTCGTGAATCGTTACTTGAAAAAACGTGGATGAAAAACACGAATATAAGTATGCTTTCAGCGCCTGTTTTGCCGGAAGCCAAAAAATATGGCCGTTAAAAATATGTTTTTATTCGAAATTACTCTGACATGATTGACATCCGGGAGGCCCTATGCCAACTGTTAAACTTACGAATGAAAGCTTTGATGAGACTATCGAAAACAACGACATCGTATTCCTGGATTTCTGGGCATCATGGTGTGGTCCGTGTCAAACATTTGCACCCGTTTTTGAAGCGGCATCGAATCAACATCCTGATATTGTGTTCGGGAAGATCAATACGGAAGAAGAGCGGGAGCTGGCGCAGCGTTTTCAAGTCCGTTCCATCCCAAGCATTATGATCTACCGTGAACAAATTCCTTTGTTTCTACAACCGGGCGCTTTACCGGGGGCAGCCCTTGATGATCTGATTAAGAAGGTAAAAGAGCTTGATATGAATGATGTGCGACGGCAGATAGCTGAACAGGGGGCAAAAGAGAAAGCGAACTGAAAAAATAGGGTAGGAATGCGATTCAAAAATGCAGGTCACAAAAAAGCTCTGCCCCTGTATTTTTGCCTCTTGCAATAGCTTATTTGCTTCTTCGTTACCGACTTTCAGGTATTGACCTGCGATATCTTTAGCTTTCGCTTCCCTGACCGGATTGGCCAGAGTATTACCCGGAAGGCAAAACGTATAAAACCCGTCATGCATCATTTTGCGATTCATAACGGGTTTTATTGATGGTGCCGACGGCCGGACTCGAACCGGCACGGCTTTCGCCACTGCCCCCTCAAGACAGCGTGTCTACCAATTCCACCACGTCGGCGTAATGCGACCTTCTGAAAATTATTATCTATTTGATGGGATCAGAGTCGCCGATTCATTCGGTACTGGTCCCTCCGGCGTGGGAACAGCCGGTATATCCACGTTTGATCCTTTTAGCGGGTCGGAGCCTTCTTGGGGCGCCGACAATCCGGCGGAATCGGATAGAGGCACCGAAGGCACGGGGGGAATGGATATCTCTTTTTCCAGGATCGACTGGGCGTTCTCGTCCCGCAATTTCTCGATAACACTTTCTCTTTTCTCCGAATGAGCCACCATATACGCCAGCGCGAGACTCGTCAGAAAGAATACCGCCGCCAGCACCGCCGTAATACGGGTGAGAAACGAAGCGGGCCCTCGGGCGCCGAACAGAGTTCCCGATGTACCACTGCCAAAGGCGGCGCCCGCATCGGCCCCACGCCCATGTTGCAGGAGAACAAGCACCACCACGCTCACAGCCGCCAGAACGTGAACGATCAGAAAAAACAGCTGCATTAGCCTGCCGCACAGATGGTGAGAAAATCCTCAACTTTCAAGGAAGCGCCGCCTATCAAGCCCCCGTCGATGTCCGGCATCGCGAACAGCTCCGCGGCATTGCCGGCATTCACGCTGCCACCATACTGGATACGCACTTTTTGGGCCACCGCCGCATCCCGGTCGGCAATCCGGGCGCGAATGAATGCGTGGACTTCTTGGGCCTGATCGGGCGTCGCGGTTTTGCCCGTCCCAATAGCCCATACCGGTTCATAGGCAATGACGGCGCTTTCCAGTGCCGAGACACCAGCGGCATCGAAGACGGCATCGATCTGGCGGGCGACCACTTGTTCCGTCTTCCCGGATTCCCTTTCTTCCAGCAACTCTCCCACACACACGATGGGCGTCAAGCCTTCTTTTTGCGCCTGAACGAACTTCCGGGCGACCAGCACGTCGGTCTCGCCGTAGTAGGCCCGGCGTTCCGAGTGTCCGACGATCACATAGCGACACCCCATATCCGCCAACATGACGCCTGCCACTTCACCGGTAAACGCGCCGGGATCTTCTTTTGCCAGGTTTTGGGCGCCGAGCGCAAGGGGGGTGCCTTCGATCATGGAGGCGACCATCGGGATATAAACAAAGGGTGGACAGATGGCCACTTCGGCAGCCTCGACGCGATCCAAACCTGCCTTGATCCCTTCTACCAAGGATGTGGCGCTTTTCTGACTGCCATTCATCTTCCAATTGCCCGCGACCAGCGTTCGGCGCTTTTCACTCATTGAGCTCCCCCTTATATTCAAGGTTGCAATTTAAAAACTTTTGCCAATTCATAAAGTGTAATCATAATTGAATGTTCCACAAAGGGTACCGATGGAGACGGCGAAAATCAATCCGAATTCTCGACAGGCGGCCCCTTTGGCGATGAATTTGAAGGCGTCCAGGCGGCGAGGAATTCTTGGAGGTGGGCCTCTTCGCTGGAGGCCAATTCATCGCGTACTCGTTGACACTCCCGGTCGTGCTCCGATTGCGTCAGATGTCCTCGAACGAGCTGGAAACGTAGATACACCAGATAGGTATTGAGCACATCGGTCTCGCAGTAGTTCCGAATCGCCTTCACGTCGCCCGCCAGGTATTTCTCCCATACCTTGGCCCCATCCATCCCGAGTTTCCCGGGAAACCCCAGCAGACCGGCCATGCCATCAAGGGGTACGGCCGCGCGCATTTGGTAGCCGGAGAGCACGTCCATCAGATCGGTGTGTCGGTAGTGAAAACGGTTCAGGTAATTGTTCCAGCGAAGGTTCTTGTCGAACTCTCCCATGTCCCAATAGCGCGGCGCGCTGACGCCGTGGAGCAGTGAGCGGTAGTGGAGAACAGGCAGATCGAAGCGGCCGCCGTTCCAGGAGACGAGCACTGGGGAAGATCTTCCAACGCCATCGAAAAAGCGCTGTATCAATCCCTTTTCCGATGATTTTTCATCGCCGAATGATCCGACCTTAAATCGCGTATCGGACCGGAATACCGCCGAGATGGCCACCACGCGATGCAGGTCGTGGCGCAGGAACTCCGTGCCGGTCTCCTGGCGGCGATGGTGGAACATGACTTCAGCGATCTGTCGATCATCGAGATCATGGAGATTCAACAACCGCCGACCATTCTCCACGTCGGGTACGGTTTCGATATCGAAAGCGAGAACATTCATATAATTTTCTTCGATAAAAATTTTCAGGTGGACCGATTGTGTAAACCCCGTTTTGAGCGCATGCGTCGAATTTCGTTGAGAGTGAAAAGTAAGAAACGATGAAGTCGTATTCACCCACATTCCACGCCCTATTCTCCACGCCCTATCAATGACAGAGTCAGGCCCAGGATCAGCGCGTCCTCCCAACCCTTTTTGCCGTCCTCCTCCACCGGATAATACCCCGGACGAACGCCCACCTCATTGAATCCCACCCGTCCATAGAGCGCGCGCGCCGCCCGGTTCGACGGACGCACCTCCAGAAACATGACATCGGCCCGGCGTTCCCTGGCCATGTCGATGAGCCCGATGAGCAACCGACGCGCCAGGGATTGATTCCTTTCCTCTTGCCGAATGCACAGATTCAGCAATTGGGCCTCCCCGCCGCCGACGGACATGATCCCATATCCTAACGGATTCCGGTCTTGCTGGGGATCGTCGAGCACCTGGCAACAATAACCGATCCGCAGGCAATCACGAAACATGCCAACCGTCCACGGGAAGGGATAGGCCGCGCGTTCCAGTTCGAGCACCGCATCCAGGTCGTCTTCCGTCATGGGGCGCTGTCGTACGCGGGGCGGGGGCATGGGCTTATTGAACGGCGCTGCGCGCGGATGGCATGGAAACTCGAGCTACGGGTGGGGGTCGATGTCGCTATCGGTACCGCTATCGTAATCGATCTTTGCGCCCTTTCGATAGGGACTACGCTCGATAAGCGGTGCCCGGTCCCTCTCGAAAATCGCACTTCGGATTATACCCAACCCGACACAGCCGGAGCCGAACCGGCAGGTGTTGAAAACCGGCAAGCTCCAATCCCATAAGAGCAGAGTGAATTCGTTCTATCTCATAATTGCAAAATATACAGGCGGTTGAGTTTTGTTCCGGATGTTGGAGAGCGTATCGACGGTTAGAGAAAAAACTCGAGTTGGTCGGCAAGCAAAACGAGGACTGTCAACTTTTGCTGACGATCCCCGGCATAGGCATGCTAGCTGCAACAGCACTGGTGGCGAGAGTAGGTAACCCATGGGCATTCAAAAGCGCTCGGGAAATGGCCGCTTGGCTGGGCCTGGTTCCACGGCGGCACTCGACAGGTGGTAAACCGAAATTGCTCGGAATCAGTGAATACTCTACCGCCTTTAGGCGGTAGAGTATTCACTCTTCGTTTAACTTCTTCCTTGCATCCGGGGGGCGGACCATATATGGGAACCGGAGAACACCGATTTTGCTTGACCGATACCGGGTCATGCTTTGTCGGTTCGAGGCGAAGCCTCACTAGTGCCGCGCACCGCAACTTCCTTCCATTATGGTTCCTATGAAGATCAACGGATGATTGCCGGTTGTTCAACGACGTATTCATGGCGTGGGGCACTAGCGCCCCGCCAGTTTCCGTATCGTCTCTTCCGAAAGTCCGGAGACCTCGG
>CAZQHJ010000129.1:0-6428 GCA_964593225.1 uncultured Thiotrichales bacterium | reverse complement strand
ACCGACTCCGGGCTCCGGGTTCGCGGGGCCGGATGGGGCCCCGGTCCGGCGGACTTCCAGGGCGGCGGTTGGGGTCGAGTTTGGGTCGGGAACAAGTCATTAATTTACGCATGGAGACTTAACCACTACCAGATGAATCCGGTAGGTTGTGGCCGCTAAAGCGGTCCGGCGGACTAAACCGCCGACTGAAGAGAATGCATCTGAAGATGGGGGTTTCAAACCCCTATCCGCCTTCGGTGGACTGAAGTTTTTTGGGACAATCAAAGTGGATAGAGACAGCGATACGTTATATCTCCGGTTGGATGAAGGCCGGATGGTGGAATCGGGCGCGGCGCGCCCTGGCGGGGTCCCGGATTTCGATGGGGACGATGGGGGGTGTCGGGGCCGGGTTTCCCGGCATCCCGGCCCGAGCCGCCCGGGCAGGGCCGGTGGCGATACGGCTTGGGGCCCCATGACCGGAACGCGGCGACGGGGGGCGCGCTGACCATGTGGGGCCCTATGATGACCCTGAGGGATTCGGATGCCGGACGGATTGCGGGGGTCTGGATTGCCCCGGATGGGGGGGAGCTGTTGGTCCTGACGGAGGCGGAGACTACCTATTGGCGCGCGCCGGAGAAACGCGCCCTGTGGACGGTCCGGGAACGGGCCGGGGGGGAGGGGTTATCCCCGGATGGTCGGCTCTATCGGGATTCGGCTTCCGGGTTGTTTTACCCGCTCCTGGGGCCCCACGGCGGCCGGCAATTGCGGGAGCACCCGACCGGGGGGCATATCACCGTGGACGATAAGACGGGGAGGGTGGCGGTGACGGATCCCGCCGGGGAAATGCAGACCTTGTCCCAAGGGAACGGCTTGGGCGATTGGCGGGTGGCGGGTTTTTGCGAGTCGGGGGCGCGCATCCTGGTGGCCGAGCCCCGTTGCCTGGTCCTCCATGCTCCCCAGGATCGAAGGTAAGGATCAGGGCGTTCCGGATATTTGGAAGCGCAGGGAGAAATCCACCGCGCGGACATGCTTGGTGAGGGATCCGATGGAGATGTAATCCACGCCGGTTTGGGCAAGCCGCCCGAGCGTCGAGCGCTCCACGCCCCCGGAGACCTCCAGTTTGGCCCGTCCGGCGGTGACGCGGACCGCTTCCTCGATGGCCTGGAGGGAGAAGTTATCCAACAGGATGATGTCCGCGCCACTGGCGAGCGCCGCCCGGCACTCTTCCAGGGATTCCACTTCCACCTCCACGGGGACATCGGGGTTTTTCCCCCGGGCGAGCCCCACCGCCGCCGGCAGGGAACCGGCGGCGAGGATGTGGTTTTCCTTGATGAGGATGCCGTCGTGGAGGCCCAGGCGGTGGTTGTGGCATCCGCCGCGGCGGACGGCGTACTTTTGGGCGGTGCGCAATCCGGGCAGGGTCTTGCGGGTGTCCAGAATCCGGGCGGGGGTTCCCCGGGCTTCCCTGGCGTATTTCGCGGCGACGGTGGCGGTCCCGGACAGGGTTTGCAGGAAGTTGATGGCGGTGCGCTCTCCGGTGAGGAGGGGCCTCGCGGGCCCGGTGAGGCGGCAGATGGTTTGCTCGACGGTGATGTCCGCCCCGTCGGTGGCCGTCCAGTGTGTTTTTATGCCGGGGTCCAGTTGCGCGAATACTTCATCGAACCAGGGGATGCCGCAGAGGATGGCGTCTTCCCGGGAGATGAGGGTCGCGCTGGCGGATAAGTGGGCGGGCAGGAGCGCGCCGGTGATGTCTCCGCCGCCGACGTCCTCGGCCAGCGCCCGGCGGACGGTTTGGGTGATGTCGTTGGGTAGGGGTATTGGGTCGGTGGTGCGCACGTTGATTTCCTTGAGTCTTCTATCGCCGGAATTTCGAATAAAATGATCAAAGGATTCTTGTGGACCTTTTGGGTTCCGGCTGTGTCGGGTTGGGATGAGGGTCTTCGAGTGGGTGGTTGCCGGCCGAGGTTATCTTCGGCCTCGTTCCCACCGGCGCGATGGTCTTGCCGGAGAGGCGTTGGAATAGAGCTTCCATAGGATTGTAACCAATTAGAAATGAATACCCAATGTGATAAAACACCCGGACCGGCGAGCGCCATGGGTCTTTTCGAACGCTACCTGACCCTATGGGTCGGGCTTTGCATTCTGGCGGGCATTGCCCTGGGGCATCTTTTCCCCGGGTTCTTTGAACGGGTGGGCGGGCTGGAAGTCGCCCACGTGAACCTGCCGGTGGCGGTGTTGATTTGGCTGATGGTCATTCCCATGCTGCTGAAGATCGATTTTGCGGCCTTGCATGGGGTGAAGGCGCACTGGCGGGGCATCGGCGTGACCCTGTTCATCAACTGGGCGGTGAAGCCCTTTTCCATGGCGCTGCTGGGCTGGCTTTTCATTCGCGGGCTGTTCGCGCCCTATCTGCCCACGGAACAAATCGACGCCTATATCGCGGGACTCATCCTGCTGGCGGCCGCGCCCTGTACGGCCATGGTGTTCGTTTGGAGCCGTCTGTGCGATGGGGACGCCAATTTCACGCTCACCCAGGTGGCGTTGAACGATACAATCATGATCGTCGCCTTTGCCCCGATTGTGGGTTTGCTGCTGGGATTGTCGGCGATTACGGTGCCCTGGAATACCCTGTTTCTGTCGGTGGTTCTGTATATCGTTCTTCCGGTGGCCTTCGCCCAATGGTGGCGCCGGCGCGTTCTGAGAACGGGGGAGGCGGCGGGGCTGGAACGGCTCCTTGGCCGGCTCCATCCGGTGTCATTGCTGGCGCTGCTGGCGACCCTGGTGCTGTTGTTCGCCTTCCAGGGGGCGCCGATCCTGCGCCAACCGCTGGTTATCCTCCTGCTGGCCATACCGATCCTGATACAGGTTTATTTCAATTCCGGGCTGGCCTATCTGCTGAATCGACGATTCGGGGTGGCCCATTGCGTGGCGGGGCCGTCGGCCTTGATCGGGGCGAGTAATTTTTTCGAGCTGGCGGTGGCGACAGCCATCGTGCTGTTCGGTTTCGATTCGGGCGCGGCGCTGGCGACGGTGGTGGGGGTGTTGGTGGAGGTCCCGGTGATGCTCTCGGTGGTGAGGATCGTCAATGGGACCCGGGGGTGGTACGGGCGGGGCATTCGATGCCCGGGATCATAATAAAAATCGATGGGATGACTGAACAAGCGATTTCTGACACCATACGGGGACAAGTTATGCTCATTGAAAAAGATGACGATTGGGAGCGGCGCGCCATGGTACGTGAAATAAGCCGCCCTTGAACAGCCCGCTGCACATTGCCGATGTATATGGGGTATTTGTCGAGCGAACCGAACTCGCCCGGTTGTTGCCATTTATCGGAAGTAATGAACATCTCGCATGACAGTGCGAACCGTTTTTTGCACAGAGAAACATATTCTCCTCAAGACCTATTCAAAGAGGCCACGACCGGATTGAACTTGAAAGGTGGCCTCCTGAGCGTGGACGATAGCGTGCCGGACAAGCCCCACAGCTACAAAGTGGCCTTTGTCGGATATTTTTGGTCGGGCAAACACCGCAGAGTGGTCAAGGGAATCAACCTGATTACCTTGTATTACTGCGATCCGGATGGTCGACACCAACCCGTGAATTACCGGGTCGGCCATACAAAATCACCTGTTCGCCACTATTTGCGGTTACGTTCAATTGCAACGCTTGTGCTTCATGGACGTGCTCAAAAATTGTTACCCAGTGCAAGGGAATCTTTTCAACGGTGTGGTCGCGGAAAAGGTACACCTTTGAATTACTACAACTGAAAATATTCGTGCACCTCCACATCCTCAGCATCTGCGGCACCTTCATGGCGGGTGTCGCTATTCTCGCCCGCGGCCTCGGTCACCGTGTTACCGGCCAGGATGCGGGTATCTATCCGCCCATGAGCCACCAACTCGCGGCAGCGGGCATCCCTGTCATCGAAGGTTATGCCCCCGAACACCTTCGGCCCGCTCCCGACTGCGTCATCGTCGGCAACGCCCTGTCCCGGGGCAACCGGGCCGTCGAATATCTCCTCGATCACCGCATCCCCTTTACCTCCGGGCCCGCCTGGCTCGCGGAAAACGTCCTACGGGACCGCTGGGTCATGGCAGTCGCCGGGACCCATGGCAAGACTACTACCGCTGCCTTGTTGGCCTTCATCCTGGATACGGTCGACCCTGGGGACAATCCTCCTTTATCGACGAAACCGGGCTTCCTGATCGGCGGTATCCCGCAAGACTTCGGGGTCTCCGCGCGTCTTGGCGATGGGCCGTTTTTTGTGGTAGAGGCCGACGAGTACGATACTGCCTTCTTCGACAAGCGATCCAAATTCATCCACTATCGGCCAAGGACCTTGGTCCTCAACAACCTCGAGTTCGACCATGGCGATATCTTCCCGGATCTGGCCGCTATTCAGACCCAGTTCCACCATTTGGTCCGCACCATTCCCGGCAACGGGCGCATCCTGTACCCCGAGCGGGATGAAGCCCTCGAACAGGTATTGGCCATGGGCTGCTGGACCCCCGTCGAGCGTCTCGGTTTTTTTAGCGATAGCCACCAAGGCATCGGCCCGTCGGCAACCTGGCAAGCAAAACAAGACACGACGGTAGATGATGGCAGTGCTTTTAGCGTCCGGTACCAGGGCATCGAAGCAGGCCTGGTCGAGTGGGGACTGATCGGGCGACACAATGTCGAAAACGCCTTGGCCGCCATCGCGGCGGCTCACCATGCCGGAGTCCCGGCAGCATCGGCCTGTCGGGCCCTCGGCCAATTTCGCGGCGTCAAACGTCGTCTTGAGCAACGGGGCAGGATCCACGACATCACCGTCTACGACGACTTCGCCCATCACCCCACCGCCATCGCTACTACCCTGGCCGGGTTACGGGCGCGGGTGGGACGAGAACGCATCATCGCCGTCCTCGAACCCCGCTCCAACACCATGCGCCTGGGGTTCCATCGCAATGCCCTCGCCCACGCCCTGGCGGGGGCCGATCTGCTCTGGATTTATCGGCCTCCGAACCTCGGTTGGGACGTGGACGCAATGGTTCAAGGCTTCGGAATCGACGGACACCTTTGCAATAGTATCGACGCCATCGTCACGGACATTGCCGGGATTGCCCGGGCCGGTGATCATGTGCTCATCATGAGCAACGGGGGATTCGGAGGGATACACGAAAGGCTTATTGCGGCAATAAAAAGTTTGAAATGTGACTCTTCACATCTCAAACTTCACACTTCAAAAAACTACTCCCCCAACGCCGCCAGCTGGTCCGCCTGATGTTCCGCAATCAGGGGATCGATAACCTGATCCAATGCCCCCCCCTGAACCTCGGCGAGTTTATAGAGCGTCAAATTGATACGGTGGTCGGTAATGCGTCCCTGAGGGAAATTATAGGTGCGAATACGCTGTGAGCGATCACCGCTGCCGACCAGGAATTTACGGGTCGCGGCCCGCTCGGCGATCTGACGTTCCTGTTCCGCGGCCAGCAGCCTTGCTCGCAGCAGGCTCATGGCCCGGGCGCGATTCTTGTGTTGGGAACGTTCATCCTGGCATTCCACCACCATGTTGGTGGGCAGGTGCGTGATACGGATGGCCGAATCGGTCTTATTCACGTGTTGCCCTCCCGCCCCGGAGGAGCGATAGGTATCGACTTTCAGATCCGACGGGTCGATGGCCACGTCATCGATCTCGCTCGCCTCGGGCAGGATCGCCACCGTACAGGCCGAGGTGTGGATCCGCCCCTGGGACTCGGTTTCCGGGACGCGCTGTACCCGGTGCCCGCCCGACTCGAACTTGAGTCGGCTGTACGCGCCGCGGCCAATGACGCGCAGGATGATCTCTTTGTAGCCCCCCGCCTCGCCCGGATGTTCGCTCATCAACTCGATCTCCCAACCATGGAGTTCCCCATAGCGAGCGTACATGCGAAACAGATCCCCGGCGAATAGTGCTGCCTCTTGCCCCCCCGTACCCGCGCGGATCTCCAGAAACACGTTACTGTCGTCGGCAGGATCCCTGGGTAGCAGCAAACCCTTAAGCGCCTGCTCCAATTTAGCGCTCTGGTCCTGAGCTGCGGGTAGCTCTTCTTCGGCCAGGGCCCGCATGTCCGGGTCCCGATCTTTGAGCATCTCCCTGGCGGCGGCAATGGTGTCACGGGTGCGGTGGTATTCGGTAAAGCAATCCACCACCGGGCGGATCTCGGCGTGCTCCCTAGCCAGCGCCCGAAAGCGATTCTGATCAGCGATGATCTCGGGGCTGCCCAGGAGATGGCCGATCTCCTGTAAGCGTTCTTGCAGCTCATTGAGCTTTGCGACTAGCGAGGCTTTCATGAATAATTTCGATCCGAAAAATTATGCTTTCCAACGGCTGTACTTCAGACTTTCGGCGGAAGAAGTGCCGACAATATAGTAGTGGCTCATTCCATCCAATTTTTGGGGCTGAGCAAAGACACTAAGCGGCCATC
>CAZQHJ010000128.1:0-6522 GCA_964593225.1 uncultured Thiotrichales bacterium | reverse complement strand
CCAAATTGTCCGTCGGACAAATGCCAGAACATCGGAGAAGGTGGGGTTTTGTTTGTCCGCGATACCAAGCTATTTCAACCAGTCGCCATGTTTGGGTTGAGTCCGTGACCAGTTCGCTAAGGACTGATAAACGCTTGCCCTTTTTCGGTTTTCTACCTCGTTTACCTTTCGGTTGCGGGTCTGAGCAAATAGCCGGGCATCCAAACGCAGCCGGGAAACCGGCGTTGCACCCTGGTCGATACACCTTTCGGCAAGTTCGACAGCGGCATATGCTCCGTCCCCCACCAGGACCATGGCAATTCCATGCGGCCCGGATGGACGGATTGGTTTCCGGCCGGTTTCCTTGCCGTGTCGTTGATAGCTCTTTTTTCAATCCGGGCGTGGCGAGGTAAAAGGTTTGGTCATTGGGATTTTTGGAAGGGCATCACCTTGCACCCACCATCCTCGTTCGTGACCAACACACGGGGTGACATGTTTCTACTTCCATCATCGAAATCATAAACGACTAAGTCTGGATGAAATTTATCGAATCCCTTTCCGAAAAAGACACAGGCCGCATTCGACGCGCAAGGCAGCACGTGAATCTTTCTGACACCGTGCTTGTCATATAGGGCGTAGAAAAGCTTGGTTATCTCGGAGAGCAAAAGGGTTCCATCTTTCGGGTGCCCCAGCGCCGCATTACCCATCAATCCTTCAATCGGGGTAATTTCTATCTGCCTGAAATTTCCTTCACTGCTAATTTTATTCGCGGTTGTGGTTAGACCGTCGGGACGAGCCGTAAATGTGAATAACAAGACGATTTCCGATTCGCTATTTCCAAGGTGCTCTCGGCCAATTATTCTGAAAAAATCACCTCGTGGACTCTCCGAAGCCCATCGCCATTGACCACTCTCGCGTGATCTGAGCATCGGAGTAATTTCGCTCTTGTTTCCCAGCCTCGCGCCGAGGGCAATGAGATAAGGCATGAGGCCAAAAGCAAAAAGGCCTGCTTTATATCGCGATCCGTGTGCCTGCATGAGAATTTTTTCGGCAACCAAATTAACGGAGGACGGCATAATGGCATCGATAGCTTGTTTATCCGAATCCCGTAATGTCGCCTCATTATCAGATACATGACAGATCGCGCCTTCCATCCTCGCCTGAATGGCGGACAGCGATTGGGCGATCTGAAGAGAGGATGGCGCGGATATTCGATGTCCCCCTACCGGCCACAAAACCGAAAACACGGGAATCGGCCGATAGCGAAGCCCATCGAGTAGCGAATTCGCCTCGTCGCAAAATTCCCGGCGCATCTCGGATAACCGAAGGGCCGGATAGTTCGGCGCGGCGATCCTGTCGATAAGCCGATGATGCTTGTCGCACAGAAGCAGGATATTGCCGGGCTCATCGGAAAGCTCATCGGACAAAAACAAAACACCGCGCGGACCCTTCTCGGAAGAAGCAACGTTGTGAGCCGGATACGAATAGTTGCCTTCAGTCCCCGTCAATTCGTCGATATCCAGACGCTCTCCGCACCCCGAGAACATGCAGCGTCCATGGCCATCCTGAATCACTCTTCTTGTGGTATCGACGCTGAAATCCTTACCCCTGCCTTTTTCCTTGGAGTCGGATTCGAGTTTTTCAAAAAATTCTCGAATCCCGTCAGCGCCGACCTCCTTGGTCTGATCGGGTATCTTCCGCCATATTTCCTCGATACCCTCCATGGACCCGATTTGCGCAAGGGTTATTCGGTGTCCTTGATAGGCCCCAATCAGCTATGGGTTCGACCTTCCAGCCGTCGAGGTCATGGACGGATTTCAGATCCGGCAACCTCCTCTTGATGTTTCTTCCATGTTGTAAATGCACCCCGAACCAGACCTTGCCGGAGGGGATTTCAGCGTTAAAAACCAACCAAAACTGTTTGTCTCGGACGTGAATGGCCCGCTTCGGCAAATCGTTCCCGCGCAACATGTCTATCAGCCATCTGATGATCTCTTCTTTTTTTCTTGGGCAGGGTTGCAGGTCCTTCAGCGGAAGAACAAAACCGGTTCCCAATTTTGCCCGGCTTTTGATGCAATTGATTGATGCAATGGAAGAGGACTCGGGAAGCTCGGCGGTGCCGGGCGTTAGTCCAATGAAGTGGGAATCGGCCCAATGACTTTTCCCGGACGCCGGACTGTAGACATCCATTTTTTCGAATGGGCCTGTCGCCGCGCAAATGAAGGCCTTTTTACTGATGGGGCATATGAATGACCAGTTTGCGGAGAATTCCCGAAGCAATTCGTTTTTGTTCCAGTCAGGGTCTTCGAGCGCTCTCTCTATCAGATCGACGTGTCTTTTGACCGAGTCCTCGAACGCGAGAGGCGGCGCATCATAATTCACCGACACCGAGTCGCTATCCCCAACGCAGATGCTGCACAGGTTTCCACTATCTATAGGTGGCGGAAATACATGAGCAAGTTCGCTGAATCTTCCGTCGTCTTCGACAAAGAAAGCGGGGATACCGATCAGTTCATCCGTACAAGAGTGGATCAGCTCTATTTGGCCCTGACTGGTTTCGACTCCCACTATCAGGACAAGCTTCCCATCCCAATCGGACAGCTCGGCCCGATAATTCAATGACCGGAGATGGGAAACGATATGGTCGTAGTTCATGCGCCCTGGGAGGTTCCAACGGCCCCGGCAGTGGGAAAAACGGCCTTTTTGGCGTTGCTCGTCCCCTTCGGGATCTCGAAGTCGTCGCCAAACTGGCCGTTCAATAGCTGGCATTGCCTCACGAGGTCGCTTTCGGCGGCGGCCTCGGTCAGTTTTTTCTTGAGATGTTCGAGTTTGTTCCTGATCTGCGTCGTGGTGTCCATGGCACTGTTGGTAAAAACATCCCGATAAGGCGCGACGGGCAGATCGACACGCAGAGTGTATTGATCCTGGGATACCTGAGAGCAGTATCCCCTATCGAGCATCGCCGCTACCGTATCTCTCATCGCAATCAGATCATTCGGCGCGCCATCGTTGTCGAGAAAGGGCCTGAATGACTCCTTGGCCATGATGGTGAGCCCAATGGAGTAGACCTTCTTCCCCACGCCGCCGGAGAATTTCTCGTCTCGCCAACGCTTCAGATACCGGACGATGCGCTTATACTGGGCAAGTTTGTCGCCAGCCGAAGCACCATAAGATGATTTATCGTTTATCCAGTCAATCAATCCCTTGGGGTCGGCCGCTTCCCATTTTTTGTGTTGCTCATCGGAGTTTCTTTTCCCAACGGCCAATTCATACGCGCTACCGTTTTTCCGGTAGACCGGAAAATCGATGTGGAGGTTCAGTCCCTTGTAATTGGCCGTTACGCAGGGCCTCTTCACCTTGGCCTCTTGGAAGCCTCGCGGGACGAGAACGTCATCGCAGAGCTTTACCTTCGGCGTTACCGGATTGTCGGGCGCCTTACCGGCATCGATAACGATGGCCCTGTCGATATCGAAATCCGTGCCTTTTCGTTTGATCCCGGTATCGGTAGCGAAGGAACCCTGTATAAAGTCTTCGATAACCGGGTAACCGGCATCTTTGAATGCCTGTTTGACTTCGTCCGTCATGCTGTCGTCCTTCTCCCGCGCGTCCTTGTAGGCATCGTCCTGCCTTCCCAGCTTGATGGCGTCGTGAAATTTAAGAAACCGTGTCTAAATACTCATAAAATTCCCCTTGAGGTATTATCCGGCTGTTAAACGGCCTATGTAGGTAATAGGATATTGGTTTTCAAGCTCGAATATTGTATCCGGCGGGATCGATGGCATATATCTCTGGAAAATATGGTGCAGATATTATCCGGTTTGTAACAGACCATTCTTGATTTATTACAGACTAAGCATGGTTTTCCATAGATCATATTTTGTCTGTTACAAACAAAATAATGTTTGCTGAGAATCGAATTATTCGGACCGAGAAACAGGTTGCAAATGCCCTGTTTTATGCAGGGTGGCGTGCGAGGAAAGCCCTGTCTGCAATAAATGAAGGTTAGTATGCAACAAAACGGAGACTATCCGGAACGGAACAAACAAGGCGGATGATAGACAGGACCCGGTGGATAAGAATACAGGTTCGGCCTCGTTCCCGCGCGGCTTGCGCGGAAACGAAGCACAGGGGGGGTCCAAGGCGTGAGAGGATCGGAAGGCAATCGGAAGGCGCGCGGGGGTCGGAAGAGAGCGTCTACGAAATAGACAAAGGAAGGCTTTCGGTCAACGACCACGGAGTTGCAAAAATAGCGGCTTTTCCATCGGCACAGATGGAAATCCCCGAGCCCGGATAGGGCCTATCCCCCGGACTCGAGCCCGACTCGGACATCTATCCCTCCCCGCTCATCGATACCCTCCCCTCGATGCCAACATCGACGCCTTTGCCGCCGCACGGTAGAAGCACTGACATCCTGCCGGCTTTTTAGAGCGTGTCTTGAAATTTCGCATGATAGCGAGATCATGAGCCATCCGTGGCCGTTCGAGGAGTGGGGCCGACATTCCATTAGATGCGCCCTTAGCCGAAGATATCGGCGGTAATGTTGGCGTACCAACTGTGGGCGTAGGCGACTTCCCGCTGTAGGGTCTGCGCGGAGGCCTCTATGGATGTCAATCCACCGGCGCCCTCCACGCCAGTGATGGTACTGCCATCGGCGCTCAGTCTGTATACCGCCGCCACCGAGAAGCCATAATCCTTTCCGACAATGCTGTAGCAGGTATTTACATAGGATCCCTCACCCGGTTCACGGTCATTGAGATAATCCACCACGGCGGCGGCGGCCACCTTGGCCTGGGAGTTGGCCCCATAGCCGGATTTCGGCATCTTCGAGGCGTTGGCCGCGTCGCCGATGACATGAATGCCGGCGTGCAGGGTAGACTCGAAGGTCTTTTTGTTCACCGGACACCAGTCGCCTTCCGCAAGCCCGGCATCGAAGGCGATCTTGCCGGCCTTCTGGGGTGGGATGATGTTGATGACATCGCCCTTGAACTCTTCCAACTCGGCGGTTACCGTCATGGTGTCGGGATTGATGGCCGATACCGCGCCCCCATCGGCCCCACCCATCCACTCGATGAGGCTGTTATCGGTCCCGTACCCATACAGTTGCCCCCATGCCTTTTTGAAAAGGCCGAACTTGGAGAATTTATCCTTGGGATCGAGGATAAGGACCTTGGATTTGGGTTTGTGGTTTTGGAGATACATGGCGATTTGACTGGCCCGCTCGTAGGGTCCCGGCGGACACCGAAACGGATTCGGGGGCGCCACGATGATGACCGTGCCACCATCGGTCATGTCTTCCAATTGTTTGCGCAAGATAGTGGTCTGCTCACCCGCCTTCCATGCATGGGGGATTTTTTTCGCCACCTCGGCGTCATAACCCTCGATGGCCTCCCATTTGAAATCGATGCCGGGGGATACGATGGCCCGATCATAGGAAAGGCTTTGTCCCCCCTGGGTTTTGACCACCTTGGCGTCGGCGTCGATGTGGATGGTTCGATCGTGGACAACCGTTATTCCACGTTTCTCGAGTCCCTGATAACCGAATCGGATGGAGTCGATTTTGCGCTCGCCGCTCAATACCTCGTTGCTGAGGTAGCAGGTGTGATAGTGGCGGTTCGGTTCGATGAGCATGACCCGGATGGAAGGGTCCGCCATGCGAATATACTTGGCCGCCGTGCAGCCACCCGTGCCACCACCGATTACGACCACTTTTTTGCCGCCTTTTGCCTTGGCGATGGACGGGAACCCCATTATGGCCCCTCCGGCAACACTGGCGGCAATGGCACCGGACCATTTTACAAAGTCACGACGATTGATTCTGGACATCTTGCTTCCCCTTTTTATTGTTGGCTGCCGTAGTACTGCACAACAGCTTCAATGCCATCGTTGCCCTCTTTCTTCACGAGCCTGCCGATCCTTCTTTTCATTTTCCTTGGCATGTGACGGGCCTCCGACAGGAAGTCTTCCATGCTGTAGCGAAGATAGGGAATCGACTGTCCGGCCAACACGCTGTTTCCATCGGCCAGCCTGCCACCGTCCTCGTGACATTTTTCACAGTATTTTTTGTGCAGCCTTTCTCCCTTGGCGGCTTTTTCGGCATCGTGCGCCTGGGCCGCGCGACCAAAGGGCTTTTTCGCGAACCACCCGGCCATTGCGTTGATTTCATCGTCGCTGTAGCCCCTGGCAATCCGATCCATAATGGTGGCGGGGCGCTCGCCATTTTTGTATTCCTCCATGGCCTCGAGAAAATAGTCTTCCGTCATTCCCGAGATGGTTGGGGCGGAACCGACGCTGGAACCATGGGTTCCATGACAACCCGCGCATGCATTGGACAACATATCGGCGCCGGGGCCGTGATTTCCGCTTGTTACGCCGAACGAAATACTTGACGATACTGCAAGCGCGCTTGCGCTGAACGCAAGGCTTCCCGCCAACAATAGATTACGCATCATCTTTGGGTTCATTTTTCTCCTCCCCAGTTGGTGAATAAATTTTGGCTCTTATTAGGCTCTGTTGACATTTGGCGAGAATCCCTTATCTTTCAAT
>CAZQHJ010000127.1:0-6559 GCA_964593225.1 uncultured Thiotrichales bacterium | reverse complement strand
GAGCAGACGCATAAGAAGGGCGATCTCGCCTTCCCCTCGCCCAAGCGCCATGCCCTGTTCCATTCCCCGTTCCATTCCCCGTTCCATTCCCTGTTCCATCCCTCTTTCCATCCCCAACCGGTAAAAGGGCATACGTTCGACATCTATTCGGGTCAGCATTTTTTCAGCCTCCTCTATATATTCCTTAAGGTCACGACTGCCGGAAAGTACGTGCAATATGTCCACGTACTCCCGAAACCGTTTGGTGTCGTCACCCAACAGGGCTCGAAGCCGCGTATAGATGTGATTCACTACCGCCTGTGGGTCGTGATCACCGAAGTTGCACAGGATGGCCAGTACCAGCGCGTCCGGCGTGTCTTTTTCCAGAAGGTACCGGCAATCCACATCCCGCATGTCCAGGAGTCCATAGCGGTAATGGAGATCGGGTCCCTGGATGCCGTCGGGCATGGTCAGGGGTTCGGACCCGATGTAGATGAGGTATTGCCTGAGCGGCAAACCCGGATGGCCCAGCAGGATATCCGTCATGTACCGCATCATCCTCAGCGGCATGGTGGCGTCGTTGTTGTTCTGGATCTCGATATGCAGCAGGAATGTCTCTCCCGCCCTGTCGCGCAATTTTACCACCAGGTCGGCGCGGCGGTCTTCGACGCGCTGATGCTCGGTGGGCAAGACCTCCAGGGAATCGGGCTCGATGGGCAGTTCCAGCAGGTAGGTGGCGAGATCGACGGCCAGTCGCCGGATGGTCTCTTTGCTTACGATGTCTTTGTCGGCCATGATTCGGGGTCTATCCCAGCGGAAAGTTCATGTCCGAGCGCATAATCGGTTCCTGCCATCCGTAATGAATGTTCTTTAATCGCATCAGCGCAATTCCCCAATCCGGAAAGAATCCGGTAACGGTGCATCGAAATCATCCGCTAATTCTGATTTTTCCGGCGTATTCACCCGCTATACGTTTTTTCCCTCGTGGGGTTGCCGCGTTTTGTTTGAGGATGGTGATTTCCACCTTATCATCCGGCTCGAACGGTAACGCCTCCAGATGCAGAATGCCTTTTTGAGCGATACTGGTTTTTATGCGGTGGGGAAACATGGTATGTCTCTCATAAGCCGTGTGTGGGGGATATGGAGCTGATCGTCATCATCAGCCGTTCTTCTATTATACTGTTCGACTTCATTCCACCGGATATCGTTAATATCCGTTCTTCCCGGACCAGCGAGGAATTACCCGCGCGCGGGGCTACACTGTCCCGCGCAATGTCATCAACGCTTTTAGTATCTCGTGGTGGCCCAGATAGCCGATCAGCCGATTTTCCTCCAGCACCAGATACTGTTTGAGCCGTTCGTGCTCGGCCTTCTCGGCCACGTCGAGAACACTCTCGTCGGCCCCGACCAGCTTTACGTCTTTGCTCATGAAGTCGGAGACCTTGCCCACCAGGTCCGCGAAGTAGCCGGAATGCAAGGCGGCGGTTAGGCAATCCCGTTCGGTTAAAAGTCCGACGATATTTCCCTGATCGTCCACGACGGGGGCTGCGTTTACCCTGAGCTCGACAAGCTGACCGATGGCCGTCAATACGTCCATGTCGGGGTTGAAGACGAGATGAATTTTCGATGCATGATCTTTCACGGCGGTGGATCGCATGATATTTGTGCCTCTAGAGTCGTGTGATGATTGTTATTCCTACGATAATAGGTTCAGTATAGAGTTGACCTATTGAAAAAACAAAGTTCTCGGAGTTTCCCGTATGCGCATCAATCATCGTCTACACATTCTTGTCCCCCGTGGCGGGGCCGTATCCGAACGCACCATGTTCGGATGGGAGCACACAATGACGGTCGCTCTCCTTTATATCATTGCCCTTGTGATTACCGGCTGTGACGCTAGGCCTCCCGACCTCCTTCACTACACCGGTACCACCATGGGGACCTACTACGCCATCAAAGTAGGGCCCCTTCCCCAAGCCGCTCCCCCCGATGCCGACATAGAAGACATCGATACGGAACAACTCGGACGCGATATCGAGGGCATCCTCACGGAAATCAACGCCCTGATGTCCACCTACCGGACGGACTCGGCGCTTTCCCGCTTCAACGCCAGCACCCGCACCGATTGGTTCCCCGTACCGGAAGATTTACATACCGTGGTCACCGAAGCCCTGGCAGTCAGCCGATCGACAGGGGGGGCCTTCGATATTACCGTCGGCCCTTTGGTCAATCTATGGGGGTTCGGGCCGTCGAGGGACAAAAAGGACTCCATGGCCAATGAAGTTGCCGCGCCTGTCGGTTACGAGAAAGTCACCACCCGCGCCGTACCGCCCGCCCTCCGAAAAGACGATCCCAGGGTATACTTGGATCTCTCCGCCATCGCCAAGGGGTTTGCCGTCGACAAGGTGGCGGAGTATCTGGAAGGAAAAAATTTCGCCAACTATTTGGTGGATATCGGCGGCGAGCTGCGCGGCAAGGGCAAGAATGCCGCAGGGAAACCCTGGCAAGTGGCCATCGAAAAACCCACGCCGGGGAAGCGGGCCATCCATCAGGTCATCGCTGTCGATGGCTATGCCGTGGCGACATCGGGGGACTATCGAAACTTTTTCGAGCAGGACGGCAAGCGTTACTCCCACACCATCGATCCCAAGACCGGGCGGCCCGTTACCCATCGCCTTGCCTCGGTAACGGTCATCAGCCCGTCGGCCATGCGGGCGGACGCTATGGCCACCGCCATTTCGGTCCTCGGCCCCGAGGCAGGATATCGACTGGCGGAACGGGAAAACCTGCCGGTATGGCTCATTACCAAAACCGACACGGGATTTTCGGACCGGAGTACGCCGGGATTCGCCAGGTTTGTCGTATCGGAACGGTAAAAGAATTACGATCTCCCACCTACGCTTTATGTCCCGTGTTGAGCGCCATCTGGTGTTTTTCGTTTTCAGAATCCGAAAAATGACCCATTCGAAGTATCAAGACCTCCTGTGCAAACCCGCCACCCGAATGGCGAACATCGCGCCATTTTACGTCATGGATCTCCTTGGCCGCGCCAAGGCGCTGGAGGTGCAAGGGCGGGAGATCATCCACATGGAGATTGGCGAACCGGATTTCCCCACCCCGGAACCCATCGTCGAGGCGGGGATGCAGGCGCTGGCCGCGGGACGAACCAAATACACGGCGTCGCTGGGGTTCCCGGAACTCCGGGAGGCCATTGCGGGGTTTTATCGCCAGCGTTACGGCGTGGATATTTCACCACGCCGAATCGCCATTACCCCTGGCGCATCCGGCGCGCTGCAACTCGCCCTAGGGGTTCTGGTCGATCCCGGCGATGAAGTGCTGATCACCGACCCGGGATATCCCTGTAACCGGAACATGATCCGGCTTTTTGGCGGCAATCCCATCAATGTACCGGTCGAACCCGATACGGCCTATCAACTGACCTCGGAGCTCGTCTCGCGTCATATGACCCCTGCGACCACCGCGATTATGCTGACAAGCCCATCCAACCCAACCGGTACCCTGGTGTCGTCACGCGATATGGCGGATATACTGGAACAGGCGGGTGGAAAGAATGCGGCGCCAATCCCTCGCGCCACAAATACGCCGATCAGCAACCGGCAACAATCTATCGGTTTTGCGGGGAAGAACCATCGAAGATATTCGCGGGGTGCGACATTGGTGGTCGACGAGATCTATCTTGGCCTCGTTTATGGGGCGAACGTCAGGGATACTCCCGACACCGATGCCGCCGATATCCATAGTACAGTTTATGCCCATACGGTCGATACCGCATTGGCGCTGTCCGATGAAGTTTTTGTCGTCGGTGGATTTTCCAAATACTTCGGCATGACGGGATGGCGACTGGGCTGGCTCGTGGCCCCGGAGGCCTTTATGCGCGAGATTGAAAAACTGGCCCAGAACCTGTACCTGTCGGCCCCCACCGTGGCCCAGTATGCGGCGCTGGCCGCATTCCGGCCGGAGACACTGGCCATCCTGGAGGCCCGTCGCCGGGAATTTCAACAACGGCGTGATTTTTTATTGCCGGCCCTCCAGTCGCTTGGCTTTGACTTTCCGGTAAAACCCCAGGGCGCGTTTTATTTGTATGCCGACTGTGGCCGGTTCACCCAAAACAGTTTATCGTTTGCGCTGGACCTGCTGGAAAATACCGGGGTTGCAATCACGCCGGGACTCGATTTCGGTAAAAATGCATCCGGGCGGCACGTTCGATTTGCCTATACCACGTGTATGGAAAATCTGCATAGGGGGGTCGAGCGGTTGGGTCATTATTTGTTCCCGCAGCGGTCGGGGGGTGGTTGAGGGCTCCCGAGCGCGTACCTGAAGATTCGACACGGCGTTGGAGACAGCATCCTATGGCAAAACTACTGCTATTACATGGCCCTAATCTGAACCTGCTTGGGGAACGTGAACCCACGCTCTACGGAAATCATGGGCTTGTCGAAATCAATCGGCAACTCGTTATCTCTGCCCGGGAGCGGGGACACGAGCTTGTGTGTTTCCAGAGCAATGCCGAGCATGAATTAGTCGATCGCATCCAGATGGCCAGGGAACAGGATATCGAATTCATCATTATCAATCCTGCGGCCTTTACTCATACCAGTATCGCGATTCGGGACGCATTTCTTGCCGTCGCCGTTCCGTTTATCGAGGTGCATCTTTCCAATGTCTACCGACGGGAACCGTTTCGGCACCACTCTTACCTATCCGATATTGCGGTTGGCGTGATTGTGGGTTTTGGGCCCGAAGGTTATGGGCTTGCATTGCGGGCGGCTATGGCGCGTGTGAGCCAAGAGGTTGCAAAGGAATCCTAGCGCTTCGCTATGACCGGGGATTTTCGGACACGCTCTGAGGGATTGCGCAAACCAGGAGCTGTATGCAAAACTCGCCGTCCACTTCCTGGCTGTGTTGAAACCGAGTCAATGAGCATTTTGAGCGCAAATGGTTACTATCCCTGTATGCTACTTTCCCCGTAACCTGCTGATTTTCCATCTACCCCATTTTTAATGGGGTTCTTTCAAGGCCTGTAACCAGATGAAAATAGCGCGTTTGGAAAAGATTGCACACGGAGTATTACACATCCTAACGCAGCTGAAGAGCGCAGGATAGACTTTTGCATAGGGCTCGCCCGAGAGACTCAAGATACTTCAAGTTAAACACAATGCAAAAAGAATATAAGGCTTATACTTTACAAACCTTTAGAAAGATTCCTCAGATTCAAAAACTGCCGGAGGAGATCCTGTTTAGCATAGAAGCTGTTGGTAGGGTCTATCCTTTCCGGGTGAACAATTACGTTATTGATGAACTGATAGACTGGGATGATATCCCAAACGATCCCTGCTTCAGAATGACCTTCCCTCAAAAGGGTATGTTAACCGCTGAAAACTATAATGAAGTAGCGTCCGTTACCGGGGGAAGCGCTAACCGGCAAGACATCAAGGCCAAACTCAAAGAGATTTACCTGGAATTGAATCCCCATCCCGCCGGGCAGCTGGATGAGAATGTACCTTACTTTGAAGGGCATAAATTAGAGGGTGTGCAGCACAAGTACAAAGAAACTATTCTGGTTTTTCCAAGTCAGGGACAAACTTGTCACGCCTATTGTTCTTTTTGTTTCCGTTGGCCTCAATTCGTGGGCATCGATAGCCTTAAATTCTCCATGCGCGGGATCGATGCGCTCATACGATATTTGCATGGGCATCCGGAAATATCGGACATTCTGTTTACCGGCGGCGACCCCCTGGTGATGAAAACTAAGGTTCTTGCCAGCTATATCGATGCGATTTTAGACGCCGATTTCCCTCATCTCACCACCATCAGAATAGGCACAAAGGCGTTAAGTTACTGGCCTTACCGCTTCCTGACGGATACCGATGCAGACGATCTATTAAAACTGTTTACCAAAGTTGTCTCAAGAAATAAGCACTTGGCCTTCATGGCAAACTTCAATCACCCGCGGGAACTGGACACCGATTCAGCACAAAAGGCAATTGTCCGGATTCGGGAAACCGGGGCGGAAATAAGGACGCAGTCGCCTTTACTTGCCAATATCAATGATACGGCCAAAGTATGGGCGGATATGTGGGTGGAGCAAGTAAGACTCGGTTGTATTCCCTATTATATGTTTATCACTAGGGATACGGGTGCCCAACACTATTTTGGAGTCCCTTTAGCCCAGGCATGGGACATCTTCAGAGAGGCTTACCAGAATACCAGTGGCTTGGCCAGGACAGCACGTGGCCCAATCATGTCGACCACTTACGGAAAAGTACAAGTTCTGGGAATCAATGAAATTCAAGGGGAAAAGGTCTTTGTCCTGCAGTTTTTGCAAGCGCGAAATCCGCGGTGGGTACTAAGACCCTTTTTTGCAAACTACGACGCAAATGCGATATGGCTTGATGAACTGAAACCTTTTAGGGACGAAGATTTCTTTTTTGAGAAAAGTTAATCCACGGGATCAAGGTATCCAACAGAAAGGTAGTGGCTCAGTTTGAAATCCTCGATTGGCATTTTTTTGCCCCGATAGGGGCTACGTATAACAAGCCCGGGGTTGCGCGAAGCGCTA
>CAZQHJ010000126.1:0-6570 GCA_964593225.1 uncultured Thiotrichales bacterium | reverse complement strand
GCGGCTTGCCCTCTATTCCGAACTGATGAGTTGCACTTACAGGTTGAATCCAGGGGAATTAAACCCTTAACATAACCCACGAACTTTGAGCTTGGGCAGGTCAAAACATTATGTCTTCACAGCCATCGCTTGGATTTCGGTAGCCGTGGCTTCCAAAGCACCAGCCATGGCTGGAAATCTATCAGCCGTTGCCGGATATCCGGGAACCATGGCTTCGAAATGATCGGCCATGGCTAAATTGTCATCAGCCACGGCTGGATACTCGGCAGCCACCGCTTCCGAAGCGTCAGCCAGGGCGGGATAGGGGCTGTTTTCCAATCCGCATCGGGAAGCCGGCGCTTCCGGGCGCGCGCCCAAGACCGGGTTGGGGTTGCGTTTCGGGGAGGGTAAGAAACGGACACAAAAAAGCGGCCCTCCCGGAGCCGCTTTCCATGAGGAGGCCATGCCATCGCCCCCCGCGGCGCTTTCATCGCTCCCCTACCAGCCCCGCTTCTCCTTCCGGAACGCCGCCCACGCCGCCGGTTCCATCTCCAGCGCCCAGTCTCGGAAGCCTTCGGGGGCGTCTTTGATGCCCAGGATGTTGGCGTCCCGGATGGATTCGATGGCCCGCCAGTTCCTGATATCTTTAAAGCCACGCCTCGGAGAGGTTGGCTCCCCAAAGCTCCGCCCCTTGGAGGTTGGCGCCCAAAAGCCGCGCCCCTAAGGATAACGCCAACGGAAGATCCGGAACCGGACCGCCACCGAAAACCGAGGGATACTTACAATCCCATTTGGGATGGCTTAAGCTTTTCCCGGACGGGTACCCTGTCTTGCCGCGCGCGCCCCGGACCCCGGGGCCGATTGACCCGTTAGAGGGTGCCTGAAAAATCTCCGGTCTACTGGGACGGCCCCCGAATTGCGGCCCGCCGCCTCGTGACGACCGGGCATTTTCAGGGCGCTCCGATTTACCGATTCCCCTAAAGTCTAAAGGAGAGCCTCATGCCTGAAGTCGATCTTTCCGCAAAAGAAAAGAACTACTACTTGGATATTCCCCAGGAGAGCAATAACTTTTTCTTGAAGGGATCGAATTCGTTGGGTTGGGGGATGAAGAACCGACTGGCCCGGATCTTCAATCCCGATTCCGGCAATACGGTCATGCTCGCCTTCGATCATGGCTATTTTCAGGGCCCGACGGCCGGCCTGGAGCGGATCGATATGACCATCGAACCCCTGGTGCCTTATGCCGATGCGTTGATGCTGACCCGGGGCATTTTGCGCGCCGTCATCGATCCGGAGTCGGATAATCCCATCGTGATGCGCGCCAGCGGCGGCCCGAGCATCCTGAAGGATCTCTCCAACGAGCACCTTGCGGTGGATGTGGAGGACGCCATCCGGATGAATGTGAGCGCCATGGCGGTACAGGTCTTTATCGGGGGGAACTACGAGACCCAGAGCGTGCACAACATGACGCGCTTGGTGGATGCGTGCAATCGCTATGGCATCCCGGTGGTGGGGGTGACGGCGGTGGGGAAGGAGCTGACCCGGGACACGAGATACATCGGGCTGGCGTCCCGGATCCTGGCGGAGCTGGGGGCCTCGGTGGTGAAGACCTATTTCGTGCCGGGTTTCGAGACGGTGACGGCGTCTTGTCCGGTGCCCATCGTGATTGCGGGCGGGAAGAAGCTGGCGGAGGCGGACGCCCTGAAGATGGCCCGCCAGGCCATCGACGAGGGGGCGAACGGGGTGGATATGGGACGGAACATCTTCCAGTCCGAGGCGCCCACTCCCATGATCCGGGCGGTGCGTAAGGTGGTTCACGAGAACTACTCGGCTAAACAGGCCTACGAACTCTACCTGGAGCTGAAAAATGATGAAAGTGGGGATGTATTACAGAAACAGTGATGTCAGGCTGGAGATCCAGCCTGTTCCCACTGTAGGCGACGGGGAGCTGTTGATCAAGGTGATGGCCAGCGGCGTGTGCGGGAGCGACCTGCTGGAGTGGTATCGGGTAAAGCGCGCGCCGCTGGTGCTGGGGCATGAATTGACGGGGGAGATCGTGGCGGTGGGGGAAGGGGTGGCGTCCTTCCGAGTGGGTGACCGGGTTTTTGCGACCCACCATGTCCCTTGCGATGCGTGCTATTACTGCCTGACGGGTCACGAGACCGCCTGCAAGACCTTCCAGGAGAAAAACAACTTCACGCCAGGCGGGTTTGCCCAGTATCTGAAGGTGAGCGGCCGCAGCGTGAAGACCGGGACCCTGAAGCTGCCGGAATCCATCTCCTTCGAAACCGGCACCTTTATCGAGCCGCTGGGGACGGTGGTGCGGGCCTTCCGAAACCTGGAAGTCAAACCCGGCGAGAGCATGATGATCCTAGGCTCGGGTCTGGCGGGTATTCTGTTCGTGAAGGTGGCGCGGGCGCTGGGGGTGGGCAATGTGTTCGTCTCCGATATCGATGGGTATCGATTGGAACGGGCGAAGGCGGCGGGCGCGAGCTTTACGGTTCCGGCGAATGAAGCGCTGCCCGATTTTATCCGGGAACACAATGGCCGTTTGGCGGATAAGGTGATTATCTGCACCGGCGCGCTTTCAGCGGCGGAATCGGCGCTCCAGTGTGTGGATAAAGGAGGGACGGTGCTGTTTTTCGCCGTTCCGACGCCGGGGGAGACGGTGGCCATTGATTTCAACCCATACTGGCGGAATGATATCGGCTTCAAGACCTGTTACGGCTCGGCGCCTTTGGATAGTATTCAGGCCATGGAGCTTTTGAGGACCGGGGCTGTGACCGTGGACGATATGATCACCCACCGGTTTGCCATCGACGCCATCGGAGAGGCCTTCAGGACGGCGGCGACGCCGAGTGGGACGTTGAAGGTGATCGTGCAGCCGAACGGATAGGGCGAGCGCGCTCCGAGGCGCGTTCTCCGGGGAGAGGCAATAACCCAATCTCGGGCATGGCAATGGGGGTTCCATGTACGGGCCATGCCCCCGATTCATTGGGGAGGTATCTATGACGCAAGGCGGTAGATTCGAATTTCTCCATTCCGGCATCAGCGTGACGGACCTTCGAAGATCCATTGATTGGTACGGTCGTCACTTCGGTTTCCAGGTGGTCAGGGAATTCGAGAAAGAGGCGCTGGAGGTCAAGGCGGCGGTTCTGGAACTCGGCGGCTTTACCCTGGAAGTGTTGGCCCCCTTCGAACCGGATGTCCGCAAAAAGACCAAGGGCCCCTTGTCCCACCACCTGCGAAGCACGGGGACCAACCATTTGGCCTTGCTGGCCGATGATGTCGCCGATTGCTTCGAGCAATTTCAACAGGAAGGCATCGAGATCGTGTCCCCCTTGCTGGATGGACGGATCTTCTTCTGCAAGGACCCCGACGGGACGCTGATTGAAATCAAGCAAAAGTAGGAATAAAGAAAGTGGGGCGTGGGCGCGGCTCATCGCCATTTCCCATTCCCCGCTCCTGACATCCTAACGCCTTCTCTATTTCCTCACCGACTTCCTTTAGACAGATGAACGAGATCACCACCAAAGATGCCGATAACGGCCCCCGAACCCCGCAAGAGGAAACAACCGAAGAACATTCCCCCGCGCGGCACGCCGCCTCCCCACAAGCAGGCGGCCAGCGCTACTGGCTCATGAAATCCGAACCCACGGACTTCTCCATCCGGGACCTTGCCAAAAGACCGGGACAGCGGGAACCCTGGGATGGGGTGCGCAATTACCAGGCGCGCAACATGCTGCGGGATCAGATGAAGGAAGGGGATCTCGCGTTTTTCTATCACTCCAACTGCGCCTACCCGGGTATCGTGGGCATCATCCGTATCGTGCGAGAGGGCTACCCGGACGATACCGCCTTCGACTTCAAGAGCAAACACTTCGATCCGAAGAGCGACCCGGGAAAGCCGCGCTGGTATCGGGTGGATGTGGAACTGGCGCGCATCTTTCCCCGCGCCGCCCTGTTGCATGAACTGAAGCAGTACCCGGAACTTGCCGACATGCCCCTGGTGCGGCGGAACAACCGGCTCTCGGTGATGCCCGTCCGGACGGACGAGTGGGCGTTCATCTTGTCGCTGGTGGGGCTCGATCCGGAGGACTGGCACTGACTTCGACAGTCCCCCAATCGCCTCTTTGCCCGTTCACAAAGCAGGGCCTGGAATTAGTCATTTATAATGACGGAATCTTGAACAAGATGAACCTTTTCGGTTCCGGCTTTGTCGGGTTGGGGAATGGAGCGTAGGGAAGCGCCATTGCCCTCCCCACTTTCTATTCCCGACTCCCCGGCCATCCTCTCCACCCGAAACCTCGGGCGCCCCACATGGCCTCCCCTATCGCCCCGTCCATCGTCCCAACCCTCGCCCCGGGGCAACAACCAGCGAAAGATCACCCCGCCCTCGCCATGCCCCCCGGCGTCCAGCCAATTGGGCTCCCCAGGATCGCGACCGGCCACCACGATCCGAAACGTCCCATCCGCCGCCAGCCGCGCCTGCTCGTGGTTCAGGATCACCTGCCGGTTCTCATAATCCCGGGATTCCAACCAGCGGCTGCAAAGCTGCGCCGACCAGTAACGGCACGCCGGCGCCTGCCCTTCCATCACGAACGTCGTCGCCGCCGACAGCACCCGGGTCAAAAAACGATACCCCTCCGCCCGCTCCGCCGGATCGCGCCCTTCCGTCAGGGCGTCGATCCGTTCTCCCGCCGCCCGCAACCGGGCCATCAGCCTTCTCCAGGCCTTTTGTAGGGGATCGTTCCTGTTCATCTCTCTCCCATCCTCCGGGGACATCCTCCGTGACGGATATCCATCCGAACGCCGCGCGCTCGGATATATCATTTTTTTCTTCTCCGCGCCTCCGCGGTTTTATAACCGCGGCGCAGCCGAGCCGCAACCGAATCCACCGGCCACTTATCAGCCTGTTCCGGGCCTCTCCGGGAGCGCCGCGCCCAGGGCGCCGCAACAGCCTTGTTTTCTTTCTTTATCCGGGATGCCTCCGCGCCCCCCGCCGGGTATTCCATTCCCCCCGCGCCGGGCGTATCCTACCCCCATCGGCCCTCTCCATAGGTCCGGCCCCCGTCCGGCTTCCCCGGGGGGTCGGCGGGCCGCCGCCGGACCCGGTTTCGCCAAAACCGGGCTCCGGTAACCCGCCCGCCGCCGGAGGCGGACTTGCGGCGACCGGAGTCGGGCTTGCCGCCATGGAAGGAAAGCCTGCTTTCGCGGGAAGAAAGCCATCTTTTACCGAAAGATGGCTTTTTCTTCTTCGAAGAAGGCCTTTTGTCGGCTGAAGAAGGCCTGCCCACATTGAATTCAAGCCTCTATTCCATAAAAGCAGGCCTTCTTCTACCCGCGGAAAGCCAACCTCCGCCGAACAAAAGCCTGCTTCTCAACCCGGAATCCCGCCCCGGATCCACGGAAAGCCCCCCGGCGAAGGGTGAAGGGTGAAATTCGAAGGGGGAAGTTCGAACTTCACACTCCATAATACCCCCGATACCACTGGACGAACCGCCGGATGCCGGTCTCCAGGGCAGTCTCGGGGCGATAGGCGAAATCGGCGGCGAGATCGTCCACATCGGCCATGGTGTCCGCCACGTCCCCCTTCTGCAGCGGCAACGGGTTCTTTATCGCCTTCTCGCCCAGGGCCCGCTCCAGGGCCGCGATGTAATCTTCCAGGGTGACCGGACGGCTGTTGCCGATGTTGTAGAGCCGATAAGGGGCGAGGCTGGTGGCGGGATCGGGGCGGGCCCCGGACCAGGCCGCGTTGGGGGCGGCGGGCCTCGCCAGGACCCGGGCGACGCATTCGACGATGTCGTCGATGTAGGTGAAATCCCGGCGGTGCCGCCCGAAATTGAACACATCGATGGGCCGGCCCGCCAGGATGTTCCGCGTGAAGAGGAAGGGGGACATGTCGGGCCGGCCCCAGGGGCCGTAGACGGTGAAGAAACGGAGCCCCGTGGTGGGCAAGCCATAGAGATGGCTGTAGCAGTGGGCCATGAGCTCGTTGCCCTTCTTGGTGGCGGCGTACAGGGAGACGGGGTGGTCCACGTTGTGATGGACGGAGAAGGGGAGGGTGGTGTTGGCCCCGTAGACGGAGCTGGAGGAGGCGTAGACCAGATGCCGAACCTCCTGCTGACGGCAGCCCTCCAGGACGTTGAGGAAACCCACCACATTGCTCTCCACATAGGCGTGGGGGTTTTCCAATGAGTACCGCACCCCGGCCTGGGCGGCCATGTTGGCCACATGGGTGGGGCGGAGATCGTGGAACAGGGCCAGGGTCCCCTCGCGATGGGCGATGTCCAGCCGGACGAAACGGAAGTTCTCGTACCGAAGCAGCCGTTCCAGACGGGCCTCTTTCAGGGAGACATCGTAGTAATCGTTCAGGTTATCGACACCCACGACGGGGTGGCCGTCGCCGATGCCTTCCTCCAGCAACCGCTCGGCCAGGGCCGCGCCGATGAAGCCCGCGGCGCCGGTGATGAGGATTTTCTTTGTCCGATGTTTGGGATGGGTCATTTTTTAGAGGATATTTGAAAGGGTTCGCGCCCCAGGGCAACCGAATGAAAAGTGCCACATTTGCATGTGGTTACGTATGATCTC
>CAZQHJ010000125.1:0-6570 GCA_964593225.1 uncultured Thiotrichales bacterium | reverse complement strand
GCAACAAAATACGTCAATGTCAATTGGAAAACAGTTTCATTCGGTTGCCCTGGTTTTGGTCTTTATTGCGTTCCCGGTTACGTCCTCATCGTGGTATCTGTCAGGAATTATCACCAAACTATCTTGGGTTCTTCGAGTTCGCGCACAACGCGAAACGGCGCGGCGAAAAACTTTTGCAGTTCCTGCTTCGGCTATTCCTCGACGACCAACCTGGAATCCAATAAGAGCGTTTCATGTTACATGCTTCGTAAAATGACCGGGTACCTGTCGACTTTAGCGGGCAAGGGTTAAAATCAGGGACGTATTTTCGAGCAGCCGCTGTGTAAAATCGAGGCCAGTGTAAAAAAGAACCCCGAAGATGATCAACGAATTTAGAAAAGTAGGTAGCGCCCATAACCTCGGAACACGTTGACACAATGACCATCGATTGGAAAGGCTATGGCCCGGAAGGCGGCCATGATGAGCTGATCGCTTCACCCGGTCGCCCACGGCGCGCGGCTCGTCATCTGATGACTTGGCTCGGTTCCCTGTCGGGCGAAGAGCTGTGCTCGCGTAAACTCCATGCCGAGCTTGCCATCGTGGACAAGGGCGTTACCTTCACGGTCTACAGCGACGGTGAAAATATCGACCGCGCCTGGCCTTTCGATATCATTCCCCGCGTCATACCGTTGAGCGAATGGCGCGCCATCGAGGGGGGCCTCAGACAGCGCTTGCGGGCGCTCAACCTCTTCATCCACGACCTCTACCATGAGCAGAAAATCCTGCAAGATGGGGTCGTCCCCCGCGCGTTGATAGAGGCCTCCAAGGAATTTCGGCCCGAATGCAGGGATGTGAGTCCCGCCCACGGCGTTTGGGCGCACATCTGCGGCAGCGATTTGGTCCGCGACGGCGATGGGACCGTCTATGTCCTCGAGGATAACCTGCGGGTGCCTTCCGGCGTCTCCTATATGATCGAAAATCGGCAGGTTACCAAGCGAGTGTTGCCGGAGCTGTTCGAGAACAGCACGATCCTGCCGGTGGATGATTATCCCGACCGGCTGCTGGAGATGTTGCAGTCCTTATCGCCCAGCCGGCATAGGCGCAAGGGCGTCGTTGTGTTGACGCCGGGCATCTACAACGCAGCCTATTTCGAACACGCCTTTTTGGCCCGCAGCATGGGCGTGCAATTGGTGGAGGGCACCGATCTGGTGGTGGGCGACGATGAACGTGTCTACATGAAGACCATTCGCGGGATGGTTCGGATCGATGTCATCTACCGACGCATCGATGATCTGTTCATCGACCCGGAGGTCTTCCGAGCCGATTCCATGCTGGGCGTGGCGGGCCTGATGCGGGCCTGGCGCCGTGGCAATGTGGCCCTGGCCAATGCGCCCGGCTGCGGGGTGGCCGATGATAAGGTCATCTATTCCTATGTGCCGGAAATCATCCGCTATTACCTGGGCGAGGATGCGTTGCTGCCGAATGTACCGACTTATCGCTGCGGCGATCCCCGGCAGCGCGCCCATGTCCTGGATAATCTCGATAACATGGTGGTGAAACCGGCCAACGAGTCGGGCGGTTACGGTATGTTGGTCGGCTCTCAGTCTACCGCCAAGGAAAGAGCGGCCTTCAAGGATCTCATTCGCGCCAACCCCGAGAACTATATCGGACAACCGACCTTGCGACTCTCCACGGCCCCGACCCTGTGCGATGGCGCTCTGGAGCCCCGCCATCTGGATCTTCGGCCCTTCATCTTGCAGGGGCGGGATATCTTCGTCACCGCCGGCGGCCTAACAAGGGTGGCCATGCGTCGCGGTTCCCTGGTCGTCAACTCCTCCCAGGGTGGCGGCAGCAAGGACACCTGGGTCGTGGACGACGGACAATCCCAAACGATTCATGAAATATCCGGGGAAAAATGATGCTCTCTCGCGTGGCGGAACGGATCTACTGGACGGCGCGATATATCGAACGGGCGGAAAATACCGCGCGCCTCGTCAATACCTATAACTTTCTATTGTTGGATCTGCCCCAGGGCACCCGGGTCGGCTGGGGATTGTTGCCCACCATCACCGGCAACTTCGAGCGCTTTGCCAAGCGCTATCAGAACCACGACGAATGCAATACGGTGAAGTTTCTACTCGCCGACCACGATAACCCCGGCTCCCTCGTCAATGCCATCCGGTGCGTGCGGGAAAATTGTCGGACTTCCCGGGAGGTATTGCCGGAGCAGGCCTGGGAGCAGATCAATGAACTGAAGCACTATGCCGACACCAATGTGGAAAACGCCTTGCCGCGGCGTGGCCGCTTCGAGTTTCTGACCGAGATCATCGGGCGCTGTCAGCAGGTTACCGGCCTGCTCGATAGCACCATGAGCCGGGACCAGGGTTACCATTTCGTGAACATCGGGCGTTATCTGGAACGGGCCGATATGACCTCCAGGGTCGTCGATGTGGGGAGTGCGCAACTGCTCGACCGCGCTGGGCAGGCCAGCGTCGATACCCATGTCTGGGCCAGCGTGCTCCAGGCGCTCGACGCCTACCAGATGTACCGCAAGGATGTGCAGTTGGGCGTACAGTGCGCCGATGTGGTGGGGTTTCTGCTACAAAACGCCTGGTTTCCCCGCGCCGTGGCCCATTGCCTGGATGCGGCGGAGGAACATATGGGCAATCTGCCTCGTCACAGGGAATGCCTCAAGACGATGCGTGAAATACGGCGTGGCGTCCATCGGATCAGGCCGGAAAATCTTGATGAACCCGCCCTGCACCGGGCGATCGACGATATCCAGCTCGGGATCGACGCCGCCCATCGACAGATTCACGATACGTGGTTTGCCTGACGTGAAGGGTGGCAATGAAAACCCGGCTATCCCATGAAGATTTTCCACTGCCACTGCGGCCAGTTACTCTCCTTCGATAACACGCGCTGCCTGCGCTGTGGCGAGCAGGTGGGTTACGATCCCCTGACGGCGACGTTCCTGATACCGGAACCGGCCTCGCACCGCCATTGCGCCAGCCACATCGACCATGGCGTATGCAACTGGCTGGTGGCGGTGGATGACCCCAATCCCCTATGCCTTTCCTGCCGGATGACGCGAACCATCCCGGACCTTTCCCGTCCCGGCAATCTCGCTCGCTGGGTGGTCCTGGAGGGTGCCAAGCGGCGTCTGTTGTACAACCTGCTGCAACTGCAGCTGCCTATCGGAGGGGATGTTGCGGGCGGTCATCCGGCGCTTGCCTTCCAGTTTTTGGAGGATCGGGGCAGCAATCCCATGGTTGCCGAGGAGTATGTGCGGACCGGTCACGCCTCCGGCGTTATCACCATCAACGTGATGGAGGCCGACAACGTGCAGCGGGAGATAACGCGTTCACTCATGAACGAGGCCTACCGTACGCCATTGGGTCATTGCCGCCACGAGAGCGGTCATTACTACTTCGATCGATTTCTTGGCGACCGGGTTATCGGCCGGGAACCTCGGAAAAAGGCCTTTATCGATCTGTTCGGCGATCCACACTGGGATTACGCCGCCGCCCTCGCGGCCTACTATGCCTGGCCACCGACCCATGACCCCGAGGCGGGTTTCATCAGCCCCTATGCCCAATCCCACCCCCTGGAGGACTGGGCCGAGTGTTGGGCGCACTATCTGCACATCATCGATACCCTGGAAACCGCCGTGGAGAACGGTATAGCGCTCCGGGTGACAGATACGCCGTTCGACAAAGGGGCGTCAGTGTACCCCGCACCTGTTCGAAACAGGCCAGACACAAAGGATTTCGACGGCTGTGTACTCGAATGGCAACAACTGGCCATTATTCTGAACGAGCTGAACCGCAGCATGGGGTTGATAGATGCCTATCCCTTCGTCCTGACGCCGGCAATCATCGGGAAATTGCGTTTCATTCACACGTTGGTGCATCCGACGACATCGACTCCCAGTCGAAGGGTGGCAGCGCGCTGAAGGCGGCGCGGATATTTTTCGCCCAACTGCCTCGCAACGCCTGCAAATAGGGGTGGTTCTCGCAGAACTGCATGTAGTGCTTCAGGGTAAAGCTGTCCCGCTCATAGATCAGCGTTTCGATGGGCGGTCCCACTGTCACGTTGCTCTGCATGGTGGAATCCATGGAGACCAGCGCACAGCGTACGGCATCCTCAAGGGAGATATCCGGCTCGATGATGCGATCGAGGATGGGTTTTCCGTATTTGATCTCGCCAATCTGCAGGTAACGGGTCGCTGGCGAGGTTGTGATGTGGTTCCCTTCCGGATAGATGAGGCGCAAGGACGCCGGCTCACCGAGAATCTGTCCGCCGAGAATAAAGCTGGCGGAGGGACTGAAACCGGCCATCGCCCCTTTTCCATCCGCCATCCTATTCTGCCGCTCACGGCTTACTTCGCCGATGTAATCGGCCACTTCACTCATGTACCGCGTCTTGGAAAGCACGCTATCGGGGTTGTCACGCAGTTCGCGAAAGATGTGGGTCAGCACCGCCTGGGTCGTGGCGAGGTTCCCCGCGCTTAGAATGACGAATTGGCGTTTACCTTCGATGCCGAACGTATGCATCTTGCTATAGCTGTTCACATGATCGGATCCTGCGTTGGTGCGCGAATCCGATGCAAACACCAACCCGGCTTTGAGAGAGATACCGACACAGTAGGTCATGATTTGCTCCGCACTGATTTTGTTTCGCAAAATAAGCTGGAACGGGGCAATGCCGCCCACGGCAACGCCCTTCGGTTATAGTCTTCGGGAGAATCGGTAGGTTGTTGCCGGTTATCGAGCAAGGTATTCAACGAGGTCCTAAGAGGGTGTCTAAAAATCGATATTACCCCTTATATCCCCGGTGCAACGCCACCACGCCACCGGTAAAGTTGTGATAGGTGCAGCGTACGAACCCCGCCTCCATCATCATGGTCCGTAATGATTCCTGATCGGGATGCATCCGAATGGATTCGGCAAGGTAACGGTAGCTGTCCGGGTCTTCGGCTACCAGCTCCCCGAGCCGGGGCAGAACCCGAAAGGAGTAGGCGTCGTAGAGCGGGCGCATCGCCCGTATCGTCGGCTTGGAAAACTCCAGGATTAGGATGTGCCCCCCGGGCCGCAATACGCGCTGCATGGCATCAAGCGCGCGTTCCTTGCGCGTGACATTGCGAAGACCGAATCCGATGCAGATGCAGTCGAACCGGTTATCGGGAAACGGGAGCTGTTCGGCATCCATTTGTACATACCGGATATTCGTCACGAGGCCGCTGTCCACCAGGCGTGAACGCCCTTTTCTGAGCATAGCCCCATTGATATCCCCCAATACCACCAGCCCGGATTCGCCCACGCGCCGGGCCATTAAGCGGGCAAGGTCGCCGGTGCCCCCGGCAAGGTCCAGTACCCGTTGTCCTTTATATACATCACTGAACATGACCGTGGCCCGCTTCCACAATCGGTGCAGGCCAAACGACATGAGATCGTTCATGATGTCGTATTTGTCCACCACCGAATTGAATACACCGGCCACCCGGTGGACTTTCTCTTCCAGAGGGACTTGTCGAAAGCCGAAATCGGTTTTTTGCGTCATGACAGTCTTGTTATGACAGTTTTGCTCAGCAAAACCATTCTATGCGATCACTCGGATGTTGAAAGTATCGACAACATCATGGCCCATTTGAGGCCCGTTCGGGGAAAGGGGCGGACCATTCCATCGGACAGGCTTTTAGCCAGTTTACTGCCCCGATCCCCGGATTGTAGCTAACTGCGTTGCACAAGGTGCAAAATTCGCGTCATGTAGCTCGCTACACTCCCCGATCTCGCGTCTTGTGCGCCTGGCCACAATCGGGCTACCCGCCTCCGCCTCGCAACGACCGAGAATTTTAAGACACGCTCTTACGGACGCCATATGGCCAGACGCCGAATGATCTGATTGGCGGCGTCCCGGCACATCTCCTGGTGCAGTAGGGTTCGTTCCCGACGCGCGCCAAGGACCGCGCTCTCATCGAATACATAGTCCCGCACAAGCTTGACGGTTTGCTGTGGCAGGAGTTCCTTCCCGTCGGCACTCAGGACGCGATATGCAACCGTGTACGTCAGCTCGTGCTCGCGCTCTTTACCGGTCTTCGATTCCACGGATAAGGTATGCTTGCCGAAACGCTCTTGTTCTATGGCCAATATCGCGTCCGGCCGATCCGAGGTGATGGTGATATTATTGCTTTCCAGCAACATAACCAACTCGTCGACCAAGTGCGTCGGGCCCTGAACCTGAAGTGAAGATATCCCCTCCGGCAGGCTCATATCCCCTCGTAAATGAAAGCCGCATCCGGCCAACAGCCCCGCGGTCAGGATACCGATGAGCGGGAATAGGAAAGTTGTTTTTATGGATTTGTCCATTGAGTGTCGATCTCGTGAATATTCAAGAGCGTGTCCGAAAATCACTTGACAATATTTAACGGGTCTTTTTGCCTGCCTCGTGCGTTACGACTTGATTTGCATTAAACCTGTTGCGTAATAAATTTCCTGTCCGCGTTTAGTTTTTCTGTCAAGTATTCAGGTGCATTCGAGATGGAAGTTCCGGAGAGCGGATGCCGGAAGCATGAAGGCATCATCCTGGCCT
>CAZQHJ010000124.1:0-6612 GCA_964593225.1 uncultured Thiotrichales bacterium | reverse complement strand
ATACAGGCACTTAGTCGAAAATCTATTCGCTCGACTTAAGCATTTTCGGGCCATCACCACACGGTATGACAAACTTAAGCGTAATTATAAAGCTATGTTGGCATTAGGTAGTGGCTCAGTTTGAAATCCTCGATTGGCATTTTTTTGCCCCGATAGGGGCTACGTATAACAAGCCCGGGGTAGCGCTTCGCGCAACCCCGGGTTGGCGGGAGGGTGGGAACAACCCCAAGGGGGTTGTGTATCACTAACGTTATCAACGTCTTCCGACACAACCCCGTTGGGGTTGTGTCGTAGGGTTCCCTCTTCCCCAGGGTAACGCTTCGCGCAAACCCGGGCTAATGTACATAGCCCCATTCGGGGCATGGAAACATAGAAATTTCAAACTGAGCCACTACCAACTTTTCTCGTGTATTGAAAATTCTTGGAAAAGATTTTATACAGGTCTATTGCGTTCGGAAAATGGAAAACACATTAAAAATTGCTCAATTTGCTTAGAAGCTGTTTGGAAATTCGCATCGTAGCGAGGCGGCGCCCGAATTGCGCCCTGCAAGGCGCGATGGGGGCACCGCCTCGCTACGATGCGAATTTCCAAACAGCTTCTTAAGAAAAAGGGATTCCCTCTTTTTCCACAAAAAATAACGTATGTAAAAAAGTCCACGCACAGGATCCTGAAAAAAACGATTACCCTTTGGCTGTTCTCGAATACTTTCATAGTCTCTGTTGCGTGGGCATCGCATGCCGGATCAGCATGGACGGTAAAGGCCGACGGATCGACTAATGTGTTCGTCGAGCGGCTATGGCGTAGTCTGAAGCACGAGGAAGTCTACTTGAGGGCTTGCTATAGCGTTGCTCAGGCCCGCGCTTCTTTAATCAGAAATTCTTTGCCATCAATCCTAACTGTTGCACTTGGGGGTTGAATCCGCGAGGTATAAACCAATGGCCACTTCAGAATATGTTTTCGATGTCGACGACTGGAACTTCCCGGAAATCGTTTTGGAAAATTCCCAGCGAATTCCCGTGCTGGTGGATTTCTGGGCCACGTGGTGCGCGCCGTGCAGAATGCTCGCGCCGATACTGAACAAACTCGCCGAGGAATTTGCCGGCACATTCATCGTCGCCAAAGTCGATACCGACGAGCAACAGCAGCTTGCCGCGCGGTATGGCGTTCAGAGCCTTCCCACGGTAAAGGTATTTCGCAACGGAACCGTGGTGGATGAGTTTCTTGGCGCACAGCAGGAAGGTACAATCCGTCGGATCCTTGATCGTCACGTGGAACGGGAATCCGATCGGATACGGGCACAGGCGATGGCCTTGCATGTACAAGGTAAAACGGAAGAGGCTGTGGAGCGCCTGCAAAGCGCCCTCGTGATGGATCCGGCTAACGAGCGTATTTTACTGGACCTGGCTCGGTTGTCGTTGGCGCGAGGGCAGTTTGTTGAAGTGGAGCAGCTATTGCACGAGCTTCCCACCAACCGCCAATCGGATGTTGATGTGCTGGAGATCCGCACGCGGCTAAAATTCCTGCGTATCGCCGACGGTGCGCTACCCGTAGCGGCACTCGAAGAGAGGATAGCAAGCACCCCTGATGATTGCGAAGCCCATTATCAACTGGCCGCGCGAAGGGTAATAGAAGGCGATTATGAGGTGGCCATGGAACACTTTATGGAAATCATGCGCCGGAATCGGCGCTTCCGGAATGATGCCGGGCGCAAGGGACTGGTGGATACCTTTACGTTGATTGGTGATAGTAACCTCTCGCTGGTCAGTCGCTATCGCTCCAAGATGTCCGCCATATTGTATTGATGTCAATTCGGTTTCCTTCCGGATCATCTTTGAAGTCGATATCCGAGTATGTCTTCAAGGCCCGAATGATGCCGCTTGATGCCATGGTGAAGTTGAGGGTTGCTGGCAAACAGCAAGGCCCTGCTGATATTAAAGGCACTGTTTTTCACCAAATTCACGTTTTCAACAAAACCGACAATGACGCATCCTGCTTGGTTGAATCGGGGATCCGCTTAAGTTCCGCTTGAAAAGCTTCAAATAGTCGATATCCAGATCGGTGAGGTCCACCCGGCACCGGTATGTTATCTCCATACACTAACCGGTGAGCGCTTTTCGTCAACTAAATCCATTCTGGGTGATGCGGTTCAGTGAGTGGCTCACCGTCCTACCTTATAATTCAAGACGAAATAATTATCATGTGAATGTTGGCGGCACTGCTCACCGCGAACATGGCGGTTCCGGTTAAGCGCTTGTTCTCAATCTGTCTGACAAAGCAAAATTTCCAACCGTCATTTCCTTGAAGCGTGGGGGCACAACATGCCCTGACCCTACTTTCGTGCGACATTTGGATAGAAGATGCCGTACGGAAAACAGCTCTCCCGGCAGGGCAGCAGAGAAATCGATAGGTGCGTACCACTTTTTAACATAATAAATCCCCCCGTACCCCCGGCGTACGGGAATTTATCAGGAGGCCCGCGTGACTGAAAATCGACAGGTAACGCTTGACGGTAATGAGGCGGTGGCTTATGTCGCCTACCGTGTGAACGAGGTTTGCTGTATCTACCCCATCACTCCGTCGTCCACCATGGGTGAACTTGCCGATCAATGGTCAACGGAAAATATCCCGAACCTGTGGGGAAACATTCCCACCGTGGTGGAGATGCAAAGCGAAGGGGGGGCCAGTGGCGCCCTGCACGGCGCGCTCCAGACCGGGGCGCTCAGCACAACGTTTACCGCTTCCCAGGGGCTTCTCCTGATGATCCCCAATATGTACAAGATCGCCGGAGAGTTGACCTCCACCGTCTTCCACGTGGCGGCCCGATCGCTGGCAACCCAGGGGCTTTCCATTTTCGGCGATCACGCCGATGTCATGGCCGCGCGCACCACGGGGTTCGCCATGCTCTGTTCGAGTTCGGTGCAGGAGGCCCACGACATGGCGCTGATCGCCCACGCGGCGACCCTGGAGACGCGGATTCCGTTTCTGCACTTTTTCGATGGCTTCCGGACCTCCCACGAGGTGAACAAGCTGACCCTGCTGACGGACGGGCAGATCCGCGCCATGATCCGCGATGACTTGGTGATTGCCCATCGCCTGCGCGGCCTGAACCCGGACGCTCCCTCCATGCGCGGCACGGCGCAAAATCCCGATATCTATTTCCAGGCACGGGAGACTGTCAATCCGTTCTACGCCGCCACCCCCGCTATCGTGCAAGAGACCATGGATCGCCTGGCCGAGCTGACGGGACGGTCCTATCGATTGTTCGATTACCACGGCGACGAGGATGCCGAGCGGATCATCGTCATGATGGGCTCCGGGGCGGAAACGGTGCGGGAGACCACCTCGGTCCTGCGGCGCCTGGGCGAGAAGGTCGGCGTGGTGCAGGTCCATCTCTATCGTCCGTTTTCCGCAGCCCATTTCCTGGCGGCGATTCCCGCTTCGGTCCGGGGGATCGCGGTGCTGGACCGGGTGAAGGAACCGGGGGCGACTGGGGAACCCCTCTATATGGATGTGACCGCCGTGTTGAACGAGGCGCGGGAGGCCGGGCGACTGCCCATGGATGCCATGCCGGCAATCATCGGTGGCCGCTATGGCCTGTCTTCCAAGGAGTTCACCCCGGCCATGGCCAAGGCGGTATTCGATGAATTGGTCAAGGGGAATCCCAAGAATCACTTTACCGTGGGTATCATCGATGATGTCTCCCACACCAGTCTGGACGTGGATCCGAATTTCATCATCGAGCCGGAGGACGTGGTGCGGGCCATGTTCTTCGGTCTCGGGGCCGACGGCACCGTGGGGGCCAACAAGAACACCATCAAGATCATCGGAGAAGACCCGGCATTCCATGTCCAGGGCTACTTTGTCTACGATTCCAAGAAATCCGGCTCCCAGACGGTCTCGCATCTGCGCTTCGGCCCCAAGGCCATTCACTCTACCTATCTCATCCAGTCGGCCAACTTCATCGGTTGCCACCAGTTCAATTTTCTGGAGAGGGCCGATGTCTTGGCCCATGCGGCGCCGGGGGGCACATTCTTGCTCAACAGCACCCACGGACCGGATAAGGTCTGGGACCGGTTGCCGCGCAGGGTTCAGGAACAAATCCTCGAAAAGGGGCTGGCGTTTTATGTGATCGATGCCTACACGGTGGCGCGGGAAGCCGGCATGGGCACCCGCATCAACACCATCATGCAGACCTGTTTCTTCGCCATATCCGGGGTGCTGCCCCGGGAGAAGGCCATCGACAAGATCAAGAACAGCATCAGGAAAACCTATAGCATCAAGGGCGAGGACGTGGTGCGCAAGAACTTCGAGGCGGTGGATCACACGCTGGCCCGTCTTCACCGGGTGACGGTGCCGAAGGCGGTCACCAGCACTATCGAGATCCCCCCCGTGGTGCCGAAAGAGGCGCCCGAGTTCGTGCGTAACGTCACCGCCATGATGATGGCCGGATACGGCGATGACATCCCGGTCAGCGCACTCCCCAATGACGGAACCTATCCCACCGGCACCAGCGCCTGGGAAAAACGCAACATTTCCCTGTATGCACCCGTCTGGCGACCGGACATCTGTATCCAATGTGGCAATTGCAGCCTGGTTTGCCCCCATGGCGTGATCCGCGCCAAGCTCTATAACAAGAGACGGCTGGAAGGGGCGCCGGCCGAATTTCCCTCGGCGCCGATTAGCGGACGCGGCTTTCCTGATATCAGGTTTACTTTGCAGGTCTTCGTGGAAGATTGTACCGGTTGCGCCCTGTGTGTGGAGGTATGCCCGGCCAAAGATAAGGAGAGAAGCGGCACCAAGGCCATCAACATGCATTTCAAGGCCGATACCCTGGGAACGGATAAAGAAAATATCGGGTTTTTCGATAAACTGCCCGAGAATAACCGGGGGCGGGTGGACTTTTCCACGGTGCGGGGCGTGCAGTACCTGACGCCGCTTTTCGCCTTCTCCGGGGCCTGCGCCGGTTGCGGCGAGACGCCCTACCTCAAACTCGTCTCCCAGTTATTCGGTCCGCGCCTGGTTATCGCCAACGCCACCGGCTGCTCTTCCATCTACGGCGGAAATTTGCCGACGACGCCCTGGTTAAAAAACAAAGAAGGCCGTGGCCCGGTCTGGTCCAATTCGTTATTCGAGGACAATGCCGAATTCGGTTTCGGTTTCCGGTTGACGGCCGACAAACACCATGACCTGGCCACGGCGCTGCTGAGGAAACTGCGTCATCAGCTTGGCGAGGAATTGGTCGATGAACTCCTTTTGGCGCCCCAGGAAGAAGAATCCGAGATACACACGCAACGGGACAGAGTGACTAAACTCAAAGAGCGTTTGGCATCGTTGGATTCCCATGAGGCAAGACATCTTGAATCCGTTGCCGATCATCTGGTTCGTCGCAGCATCTGGATCGTTGGCGGTGATGGTTGGGCCTATGATATTGGTTATGGGGGGCTCGACCACGTACTGTCCATGGGTCGGGATGTAAACATCCTGGTATTGGATACCGAGGTATACTCCAATACGGGTGGACAGGTGTCCAAATCGACGCCTTTGGGAGCAGTCGCCAAATTTGCCGCCGGGGGTAAACCCATCGGGAAAAAAGATTTGGCCCTACAGGCCATCGCGTACGGCAACGTGTATGTGGCCCGAGTGGCCCTTGGCGCAAATCCCCAGCAGGCTATATTAGCCTTCCGGGAAGCCGAGACCTATAAGGGCCCCTCCCTGATCCTCGCCTACAGCCATTGCATTGCCCACGGTATCAATATGCAGCATGGTTTGAGGCATCAGAAACTGGCGGTGGAAAGCGGTCATTGGCCGTTGGTTCGATACAATCCTCGCCTGCGCGATCAAGGGAAAAATCCGTTCCTGCTGGACTCACATCGCCCAACCATCAAGCTCAAGGACTATGCCTACCGGGAAGTGCGCTACAACGTTCTCGACAGGTTGAATCCCGAAAAAGCGGATGAACTCCTACATCGGGCCCAGGAGCGCGTGGAACGCACCTGGGATACGTATGAAAAGATGGCCACGCGAAGTTATGTAGTAGTTCAGACTTAATCTGACACCCGACTTGAAAAAGGAAAGGGTTACCATTTGAATCCGGCAGAAGAACTCGGAAACCTTTCCAAGGCTTGCCGGATTATGGGCTTGTCACGAGACACTTTTCATCGGTACAAACGAGCTGTCGAAAACGGTGGTGTCGAATCCCTACTGAATAAGGACAGCTGCAAACTCAACCCCAAGAACCGCGCTGACGAGCGCATAGAAGCTGCAGTAGTGCACTGAGTGGCGTGCGCAGCATCCGGTTGCGCCACAAGCTGGCCTGCCTCAAGAAACGCCTGGGTGCTCTTGAAGAAAAAATTGCCAGAGAGGGTATTCTTCCCACCGAGACTCCGGTAGCGGCACTGGAGAGGAAAAAAGCACAATGATGAAATAGCTGGGGAGATAGAAACGAACCATCCGGGCTATCCGGGTTCCCAGGGCATTTTCTATATCGGTATTTTGAAGGGTGTCGGCAAGATTTATCGACAGGCATTCGTAGACACCTATTCCAAAGTGGCCTTCGCTCGCCACCCATCAGATAAGGTAAACCACATTATCCACTCACAATAAAAAGGCAT
>CAZQHJ010000123.1:0-6704 GCA_964593225.1 uncultured Thiotrichales bacterium | reverse complement strand
CTCCCGCAAGGCGCGATGGGGGCGAAAATAAGGATTGTAGTGGACTACACGACGCAGTTTTCGCCCCCGTCGCAACGCGGCAGGACGCAATTCGGGCGCCGCCGCGGTAGATGACGAATTCCCAAACAGCTTCTTAAGGAATACATAGAGGAGGCTGAAAAAATGCTGACCCGAATAGATGTCGAACGTATGCCCTTTTACCGGTTGGGGATGGAAAGAGGGATGGAACAGGGAATGGAACGGGGCATGGCGCTTGGGCGAGGGGAAGGCGAGATCGCCCTTCTTATGCGTCTGCTCGGTTACAAATTCGGCGCCTTGCCGTCGGGAATCAGGCAACGTATAGAGACCGCTCGCGCCGAGGAACTGGCGCTGTGGGAACAACGGGTGTTGAGCGCGAAAACCCTCGACGAGGTGTTTTTATGACTTCCGGCGTAGCCCGTAGATAACGATGAAGGACCGCCATCGATTCTCCTCTGAGTTTTTGGAAACCGAAAAGTGAGGAAGAATGTATAGAGATCCTTCATAGTCTCTACGGGTTCCCCAACACCCCCCTCAAAATCCGCTCCGGCTCATCCCACCCGGTCTCGTCCTGCAATTCCCGGCAGCGCGTCAGGATATCGTGGAAATGCACGCCGGGTTCCAGGCCCCGGGCGATGAGATGCCGGCCCAGCACCGCATCCCGGGGGCCGGTCTGCTCCACCGATAGGGATTGCGCCATCCGAAGGAAGGTCTCCCCCGCCGGGAACGCCCGCGCCAGGGCGTCCGGCGTCCCGCGTCCGAAGTGATCGGCACAGGCGAGCCGCATGAGCAGCTCCATGGTGACGCCGGCCTCACTGAGTTTGCGCGCCAGGCGCCGGTAGGCCTTGGGCGTCGCGCCACTTTTCACGAACAGGGCCGGGGCCAGGTGATGCTCCGTCAGGGCTCTCACCGCGCGCACGAGGGACTTGGCGGCCCGCAGCCGGCCGATCAGGCTGTCCACATGTTTGAGCCCCGCCATATTGTGCCGATGGGACTTGATTCGCCCGCCGTCTTCCACCGTGGTCTCCGGCTTGCCCAGGTCGTGACAGAGCGCCGCGAACATGAGCACGATGTCGTCCCCGCCGCCGTCCCGGAGACGGGCGGCCTCGTCCAGCACCAGCAGGGTGTGGTCCCACACATCCCCCTCCGGATGCCATTGCTTGTCCTGGGGCGTGCCCACTAGGGCGTCCAGCTCCGGGAAGAATCGGAGCAGCCCGGTTTCCCGCAAGAGCGCGAAGCCCACCGAGGGCCGCTTGCCCTTCAATAACAATTTCTCGAATTCCGCGAGCAAGCGCTCCGGGGACAATTCCTCGAGGTCCAGCCCGGCCATGAGTCGTTTGAGTTCGGGATCGACGGCCATATCCAGGCGCGCCGCGAACCCGGCCACCCGGACGCCCCGCAGGGGGTCCTCGGAAAATTGCTCGGGACAGGTGGCCCGCAGGACGCCGGCCTGGAGGTCGGCCCGCCCGCCATGGGGGTCGAGTATTTCATGGGTGAGGGGGTCGAACCCCATGCTGTTGAGGGTGAGATCCCGCCGGAGGGCGGCGGTCCGGAAATCCAGATCGGGGTCGAACTCGACCCGGAACCCCCGGTGTCCCGCCCCTGTCTTGCTGTCCCGCCGGGGCAGGGAGAAATCCACATCCAGCCCCTTGACCCGGAGCACCCCGAAGGCGCGGCCGAGGGTGATCACCTGGCCGAATGACCCAAGGACGGTCTCCAGCCGCCCGAGCGCCAGCCCGTGGACCTCCATGTCGATGTCCTTGGCCGCGAGCCCGAGCAGGCGGTCCCGCACCCAGCCGCCCACGACGATGGCGCGCCCGCCGGCGCTGGCGATGGCCTGGGCAATGTGTGGGAGGGGTTCGGGCAGCCTTGCCCGGAGAGGCGTCGCTTGGGGTCTTCGATTCATGGGGGAACCTGGGAGGCGGTGAAGGAATTTCCCGGCCGTGACCGGTAAGGCATCGCGTCGCAAGGTGCGACGGATGCGTGAAACCGGGAGAGTGTAACGGGAATGATGCCGTTGAGCCAGCATGACAAACCTTCGATTCGGACCGGCGCCCGATCGGGCCGGGCCGTAACCCGATCGAGTCTCGCCGGAATCTGATCGGGTCGAGCCGAAAACCGATCGAGTCTCGCCGAAAACCGATCGGGTCGAGTCAAAACCCCATCGGGCCGAAACCCAACCCAACGCAGCCGGAACCCGGCATTCTATACTTCGAACGAGTCATTTGTTTCATTTCGAAAGCAGTTGAAAGGTCGGATGGCATTGGAAATTATGCTTAACCATCAATGGTGTTACATATTTCAATACGATCAGCGCTTGTTTCGCGGGAAGTTCAAAATATGGCCGTTGAAAGTATACTTTGTCACATTCACCCGGACGGAACCGGATTGGGGTCCTGCGTCCCCGCCGGAGTGGAGCGGCCGCCATGGCCTTCTATACAGACAGACGCGAGCCCACAGTCTTTTTGCCGGGCCGACCCGGGGGCTTGCGTCTCCCTTCGGTCGGCGTTCGACCCCAGCCACCCGGATCCCTCACCGCCAAGGGAGGACCGGATCATTTCTATCCCGACCCCGGCGCCATCCGCATCAGCGAGAAGACCTGCGGGCAATGCCATGCCGGTTACGGGGAACGCCTGACCAAATCCCTCATGAACACCGAGGCCGGCAAGCTCCAGGGCAATCTCTGGTCCTGGGGCCTTCAGGACAATCAGAAGACCGTCTATGGCAATTATTCGCTGACCGATGAAGACGGCCTTACCCCCACGGTGGGCGCCGACCAATACAAGGCCCATATGAGGGCCCATATCGCCGCCTTTCCCGATCAGACCGTGGCGGAGATCCGGCAGATCCCCGAGGTCTCGGCCGACGAGGTCATGGCCCACCCCAACAAGGCCGGCATCACCTATTCCCGGCAACAGTGCCAGCGTTGCCATGTGGGGGTGAACGGGCGCGAAAAACGCGGGGACTATCGCGGCGGCGGTTGCTCCGCTTGCCATGTGCCCTATTCCAACGACGGATTCTACGAGGGCAGGGATCCCACCATCGACAAGAAGCAACCGGGACATCCATTGGTGCATCGCCTGCAGGCGGGCAGCAAGAGCCCGGTCACCGTGAATGGCCATACCTACAGCGGCATCCCCACCGAGACCTGTAGTTCCTGTCACAACCGCGGCAAGCGCGTGGGCGTGAGCTACCAGGGGCTCATGGAATTCCCCTACGGTTCCCCCTTCGACGAGGCCGGGAGAAAGCAACCCAAACTCCATACCAAGAAGTACGTATTCATCAAGGACGATCTGCACCATCAGATCCAATCCCGCGAGGGAAATCCCAAGGGAGGGCTGCTCTGTCAGGATTGCCATACCTCCATCGACATGCACGGCGATGGCAACATTCCCGGCACGACCCTGGCGCAAGTGGAGATCGAATGCGCCGATTGTCACGGCTCGGCCAGTCAATATCCCTGGGAACTGCCCTTGGGCTTCGGCGATGAGTTCGCCATGGACATCGGAAAAACGCCGCGCGGAACCACCAGAAAGATACCCCTCTACATGCGCAAGGGCGAGGTAACCAGGCTTGCCGAGGGAGAGGCGTATCTGCTGACGGCCCGGGGCAATCCCTTCGGGAACGTCATCAAGACCCCGGACGACAAGGTCATGGTGACCTCCGCTTCCGGGTCCCGGTTCGAGGTGCCGGTGCTGGTGAATATCCACAAGGGCAAGGCCTTCAAGACCCGGGATTCCCAGGTGGCCATGTGGCGCATCCCGGCCCATATGGAGAGCATGGAATGCTATGCCTGTCATGCCGACTGGGCGCCCCAGTGTTATGGTTGTCATGTCACCATGGATTACTCCAAGGGCAAGATGGATGTGGATTGCATCGCCAACGCCAACAGCGCCGGCCCCGATGGACTCACCGCCGACGGACCGCTCGGCACCGATGGACTCAAGAGCGCGGGCAAGGCCTCCGAGACGCGCTCATCTGTCTCAACTCGTGACCCGCGAGGGCGAGCAACTGGTCTCCGTTGGCTCCCACTGGCCCCTGGGCGGACCGCTGCCCCAGGAGATGCGCGAGAAGATGGAGCGCACGGGTCTCTGCATGGGTTGTCACCATAAGCAGGCGGACGGAAAATTCTGGGAGAAGGTCGCCGAGGAGGGTTGGCGGGATAACGATGCCCACCGGGATCTGATGAAAAAGGCTATGGAGGCCTATGCCGATAAATCCGCGACGGCGAATCGATGACCAGCGATAGCGTATCCGTAATCCGCGATTGCGTATTCATGATATGCGATTGTAGATCGATGATTTGCCATTTCGGATTCACGATCCACAATGGAGGATCGGTGATTTGCCATGGTGGATAAGGTATCCGCGACGACAGATAGGCCATGTGCAATCGCGGATGGATCATTTGCGATGGCGAATGGATTATCCGTCATGGAAGTTTCGTAATCCGCCATGGCGTCGCCAGGGGCGCATGGCGGAGATAGGGCTAACCAAACCTACCAAATGGTTTCCAATATCGCCGCGTCTCGAAGGTTCCGGTCGGCGGTCACAAGGGGCGCATTCATGAGGATCGAACTCGCCGCAATCAATCTATCAGCCGGATCATCGTTGATGTCCGATCCGAGATTGACGGATGAGTCGGTTATTTTCAGGGGCTATCTCGGGTGTTATTCCCTGAATGTGAAAATTCCTCGATCGAAGCAGCAGGTTCATGAATCCCGAAGGCGTGTCATCCACGACAAGGCGCCCTTTTTTGATGAGCATCGATATCTCCCAAAGGGAGATATCGCAAATCATCGATTCGCCCTCGGAATCCTCGATGATCGCCCTGGCTTTTGGGGCGAGTCTGCCAGGGGCCAGGGCATCCCAAATGATTGCGCAGGTATCGAGCAATATCATCCCATCGCGTCCCAGCCCTCTCCGGTCGGCGACACCACATCATCCATGACGGCGGTCTCGGCCAGTTCTCGAAGCCTGGCTCGGGCAGGGTTGCTCGCGTCGGCGGGGGGGCTGACGGCAGAGCGCGAACTATCTTTGTGTGTCACGTCTATGTCTGTCATGTCTATTCCATTGCCTTGTTGCGCGCCTTTCGAGTATTTCGACAGGTTGGATCCAGGTTCAGCGATACCGATGGTTGTCATTTTCCATATGTCCCGATGTTCTTGTACGAAAGATAGATATAACTATAGCCAGGATCATCTCTCGTAATCTACAGTGATTTTAGGCCTGACGGAGCAAGATTATGTTTAAAAACATCCCCACCAAGTCCGTCCTCGTCATCCTCGCCATGGGAACGGCCATCGGTTTGGCCATCGTGGCGGGTTTCGATACCTTCGTGGGTTACAGAATTCCGCGCCACCGCCTGCCACGAGATGCGCACGGTGGCCGAGGAATACAGGCGCTCGCCCTTCTACGAAAACAACCTCGGGTTGCGCGTTCCCTGCGCCGATTGTCATGTGCCCAAGCCGCTTGTCGCCAAACCGTGGCGCAAGATGAAGGCCAGCCGGGAGGTCTACCACAAGGTCATGGGCACCATGGACACCCCGGAAAAGTTCGAGGCCAGGCGTATCATGCTGGCTGGGAATGAGTGGAAAAGATTCCGGGAAAGCGATTCCCGGGAATGTCGCCATTGCCATTCATACGCAGCCATGACCATCGACGAGCAGCCCAATGACGCGCACTGCCGGCATCCCGTGGCCATGGACGAGGGCTACACCTGCATCGATTGCCACAAGGGATTCGTCCACCGGCTCCCCAATCTCGAAGGAGAGATCCAAAAGGCCGGCGAACGTTTCGAGGCCGCTTTGGCCGCCGATACCCTGGCCGGGAATGCCCTTTACGTCGCCAGGACCGCGGCGCTGCATTCCGAACCGCGCGCCGAACAGAGCATCATCGCCGAACTGGAGCCGGGAACGCCGGTTACCGTGCTCGCGCGAAACGACGGCTGGTTCAGGGTGCGCGTCCAGGGCCGCCAATATCAAAGCAACTACCGCACCCTATACGAAATGGGCGATCACATCGCGCCCCTGGCCCTTGGGCGAGACGAGATCCTAACGACGACGGACGAACCGGCAATCCGAGACAGCGCCACGGGCCTCGACTGGCGCCCCGCAGATCTCGAAGGCTGGGTATCCCGGCAAGCCCTTACCAGCGAGATCTCCTCCCTGTGGGACTATGGCAAGGCCCTCTATCAAAACGGATGCGTGCGCTGCCACGTGGTATTCTCACCCTCGGATTTCTGGGCCACCCAGTGGAAGAACCATATCCGCAACATGCGGCGCAAGGTCGATCTCGGCACGGAACAGACGAACATCCTGCTCGGATACCTGCAACACCACGCCAAACCCCAGGGGCAAATTTGAACCGTGTTGATTAAAATCGCCCCGTGTGCAACTTTTTCCGGTAACCTTCCGGCTTCCCGATAACGCCGTTTTCGATCAGGGTCCCTTCCGGGGCCGGAAAAAGTCGCGCGCGAAGTTGAAATCGGAATTTTGCGTGATCGACGGAGCAACAATAATTCATGAAAACCTTCAGTACCGCGGGCCCCGTAAGGCCCTATGAGCATTACAACATTCCCGCGCTATCGCGTTGGGACACCCATGAGATCCACCGCTTAATCCGGGAAAAACGCTACTTCGTGCTCCACGCCCCGCGCCAGACCGGCAAGACCACCTGCCTGTTGG
>CAZQHJ010000122.1:0-6851 GCA_964593225.1 uncultured Thiotrichales bacterium | reverse complement strand
CGTATCAAGCTAAAACATCTTTATCCAAAGTTATTAGATTGATAGACCACTAGCGGCTCATTCCATCCGATTTTTGTGGTTAGGCAAAGACACTAAGCGGCCATCCGCTGTGTTGCACACGCTTGAAATAGTTAACTATTCCTGCGCATGTGCGCCTTGCGTATGACCACTTATTGCCTTGCCTAACCCCAAAATTAGAATGGAATGAGCCACTAGGTTCTGTTGAGAGGGCAATATATGTTCTTTTTAAATCTCTTTCTCCGCTATACTTGAACAATGACCTTAGAAATACCAACAGCCTTAAAGAACGTTTGTCATCACGCCTCGATATCCTTTCGAATGGTTGGATATAAGTCGGTTCTATGATCCTGTTTGGATAGCTATCGAACCATATGAATAAGAACGCCAGAAAGGCCCGTTCCAATTAAAATAACAGCAACCAAGGTAATCTTGACTGCTTTTATAGCACGATTCGAAACGTCGTTTGCCTTCGATACGGAATCCGGGAATTTTTCGAACTTTTGATCTACCGCTTTCGAGACAATACATTCGATAGCGCCCGACTGAATTCCGGCATTCGAGTTATTCGTACCTGTATCCGTCTGTTCCGTTGTCATCTTCGTTTACCTCGCCATCTCACGATCGAAAACGCATCTCCAACAAAGAACCGGCTTCATTTTCATCGGTTTTTCTGTAGCCGCTCATCAGCGAATGAGCCTGGAACCGGTTCAGGCGGCTCGAAGGCTACGTCGGGTTGGAATACTGATTTTCCCCGAACGTCAATTCTTCCCGATGCTGCAACTCGTACATATGTTTATAAAGCCCTTCCCGCGCCATCAACTCTTCGTGCGTCCCACTCTGTTGCACATGGCCCTGGTGCAGGACATATAACCTGTCGGCCTCTTTCACGGTACCCAGGCGATGGGCGATGGCGATTAGTGTGACCTTGCCGCGCAGGGCCATGAGTGATTGCCGGATCAGGGCCTCGGTATGGCTGTCGATGTTGGCGGTGGCCTCGTCCAATATGAGGATTTTCGGTTTGCGGGCCAGGGTCCGGGCGAGGCTCAGCAACTGGCGCTGACCGGCGCTCAGGTTTTTGCCTTGTTCGGTGAGCATCGTCTCGTAGCCATGGGGCAATCCGAGAACCATCCCGTGCAGTTGCGCCTGCTGTGCCGCTTGGACAATTTCGTCCTGGCCCAGGGGCAATTCCATCCGAATGTTGTTGGCCACGGTATCGGCGAAGATAAACGGGTCCTGCTGGACGAAACCGATGAGGCCGCTGTGTACCCCGCCGCTGGTGCGGATTCCCCGGCCGATGCGCGAAATGGGAACCCCGCCGATCCGGATATCGCCTTGTTGGACAGGATAGAAATTCATCAATAAAGAAAGCAAGGTACTCTTGCCCGAACCCGTGTGGCCCACGATGCCGATGAATTCTCCCGCCTCGACGGTAAAGCGAATATCCCGGAGAACGTCTTTTTTACCGTCGTAACCGAACCGCCGGATGTCGAGCACCAAGCGATTGTTGTCCGGGAATTTCACCGAACCGGCCGGCTCGGCGGTGGGCTCATGGAGCAATTGGAACAGACGATCCGCGGACACCAACGCCTGTTGCGCCATGGTCAGCCGCGCGGTCATCTCCGAAAGTGGCGTCGTGAGATTACCCAGATAGTTGATGAAGGCGTATAGGACCCCGACTTGTACGGCGCCGACCGTAGCCAGTTCCAACCAACCGAATCTCAACAGTAACCCCGCCAGCAGCAGCATCTGGAAAAGGTTGACCAAGGGGTGCAGTAGAAAGGCATTGACCATGACCTCTTTTGTCTTGGCCCGATAATGATGGGTGCTGGCCCTTGCGAATTCCTGTTGGAAACCTCTCTGTTGGTTCGTCAGTTGAATGACGGACATCCCGCCGATGGTTTCATTGAGTTTTCCATTGATCTCGCCCAGCAAAGCGCGCACGCGCCGGAAGATGGGCGTGGAGAGTCGCCGATAGATCACCATCAGGACGATGGCTGCCGGTATCAAGGTTACGCAAATCCCCATGAGCCGGATATCCAACAGGGCCATGGCCATGAGAATCCCGATCATGCGAACGATGTTCCGGACAAAGAAGGAAATCACGTTCACATACAGATTTTTTATGGCCTCGGTGTCGTTGGTGATGCGACTTGTCAGGGCGCCGGTGCGGTTTTTGTCGAAATAGGCAACGGGCAATGCCGATACGTGGGAAAACACCTGCTCCCGCAGGCGCTGAATCACGCCCAAAGCGATGGTGTTGAACAACAATGCCTGCCGGTAGGCGGCCCCGGCGCCGACCAACTGCGCGAGGATATAGACAACCACCAGGGTGGCCATTGCCCGAGCGTCCCACAGACCCGGTATCAGATAGTCGTCGATGAATACCTTGATCAGAAACGGACCCGATACCGTGGCGCCGGTGGCGAGCAACAGCAGGGAAAGCGCCTGGAGGACCGTTCGTTTGTCAACCAATGCGTAACGGAGCAGGCGAAGGAATGTTGGGTCTTCAGGAAAATGAGTGGGTAGGTATTTCACGATGATCGTATCAGACGAGAGGTCTCCAGGATTGAGACTGGAGAATGATGCTTTTCCTGTCTCCAGGCAGCGATTAGTTTCTCGCATTCCATTTTTGCCATCCCTGGCACCGGGTCCCGGCATTCCCTGCCGGGATGACGGGGGGGAGATGATTACCGAAGATCCCTCCATAGATCCCGCCAATTCGGATTGAATCTTTCGATCAGTGTCAGTTTGGAGCCGCGATGCCATTTTTTGATTTGTTTTTCGCGCCGGATGGCCGAAAACATATCTCGATGCGATTCGAACCAAACCAATTCATGGATCCGATATTTTTTGGTAAAGCCTTCGATTACGTTGTTTTTATGTTCCCAAACACGCCTGGGCAAATCGTTGGTTACGCCAACGTACAGCGTTCCGTTACGTCCGCTGGCGAGTATGTAAACCGCCGGTTTTTTCATAGGTCCGTTATACCTCCCCGTCATCCCGGCAGGGAATGCCGGGACCCAGCGCCAGTAAAATCAACCCATGGTAGGTAGTTACGAAAAATAGGTCTTATCACAGTGGAACTTTGATTTACCCATACATCCTTCTGAAGAGCTGGAATGTTTTGTTGATTTCCCGCCCGGCTCCCAGGGCCTTCATCGCCCTTCCTCCACGGCCTGTTCCAGTTTCTGATAATCGAAGGTCCTTCGATACCAGCCGCCGTTCTGAAGCAGGGAGTCATGGGTACCCTGTTCCATCAGCTCGCCCCGGTCCAGTACGATGATGTGATCGGCGCTTCGCACCGCCGAAAGATGGTGGCAGACGATCAGGGTCGTGCGCTCGCTCCTGACATCGCCCAGGTGGGTCAGGATGGATTGTTCGGTCCGGGCATCCACTGCCGAGAGGGCATCGTCCAGCACCAGGATGGGGGCGTCCCGCAACAGCGCCCGGGCGATGGCGATGCGCTGTTTTTGCCCGCCCGACAAGGTCACCCCCCGCTCCCCCACTTCGGTTTCATACCCGTCGGTGAAACCCATGATGTCTTCATGGATTTGGGCAAAACCGGCGGCGGCCTGGATTTCCCCCAAGGTGGCGCCCGGTTTCGCCAGGGCGATGTTTTCGGCAATGGTGACGGAAAACAACAAGGGGGTTTGGGGCACCACGGCCATATGCGCCCGAAGATTCTCCAGGCTGAATTCCGCGATGGGGCAGTCGTCTATCCGAATCCTGGCGGACGATTGTTCTTCCAGGCGCAACAACAGATCAATCAGCGTGGATTTGCCGGCGCCGGTGGGGCCGACGATGCCCAATGTCCGGCCCGCCTCCAGTCGAAAATGGATGTTTTGCAGCGCCGCCACCTGGTTTTCCCCGTAACGAAAGGCGTTGATATCGAATTCGATGGTGGGGTTCGCCCTGCCGGTAAAGCGACCCTCGTCTTTAATCCGTGGCGCCATGGCCAGCAATTGCCGGATTCGCCCGTATGCCACCTGGCCCCGTTCCACCAGGTTGAGCAGCCAGCCGATGGCAAACATGGGCCAGATCATATAACCCAGATACAACGTAAAACCGGTCAATTGCCCCAGGGTCATGTGGCCGCGATAGATGAGCCAGGCGCCGCCGGCCACACTCAAGAAAAAAGAGAACCCGGTACCCAGTTCGATCACCGGATGATATTTGCTCTCGATCTTCGCTACCTTGGCGTTCGCTTCCGTGGTTTCGGCGGCGATACGGTTGAACTTCCCTATCTCGACGAATTCCCGCCCGAATGCCCGGGTCAGGCGCAGGGATGAAATGCTCTCCCGGACATTCTCGTTCAAATCACCGAAACGGGCCTGGGCATCCGTGAAGGCATGGTGCAGCTCTACGCCGAAGCGCCACAAAAAATAGCCGATGATCGGCCAGGGGATAAACGCCAGCAGCGTCAATGGCCAGGATATGAATAGCATGACCGCGAGGATCACCAATCCCGTAAAGGCACCGTCGAAGAGGGCCAATACCGCGTAGCCGGCGGTCATTTCCACCACATCGATATCGTTGGTGGCCCGGGCCATCAGATCCCCGGTCTTCATTTCCCGGTAAAACCCGGGGGATTGATGGGTCAGGTGTGTGAAAATGCGCTGACGCAATTGGTTGGCCAGGGTGTGGCTGGCCCCGAACAACGCGATTCGCCAGGTGACGCGCAAGGCATAAAGCGCTACCGCCGCCAGGAAAATCCAGCCAACATGGGTCAGCAGGAAGTCCCTGGTCAGGGAACCCGCCGAGAACGCATCGACAAGCTTGCCGATGATCCAGGGCGGGATGGTGGTAATAACGCCGATCCCCATCAACGCCACGACAGCGATACCGTAGCGGCGCCACTCTTGGCGAAAAAACCACAGCAGTTTTATCAATACGCCCAAAGTCGGTTGCCTTTAATCCGTGAATTTAGAGGGAACGAGGCACCAGGCCGGCGGGAAAGACCCAGGAAAATCCCCGGCCCCCTCCGAGCCCCGCCTCACAAAACCACCATCACCGTATTGCTCGGCTCCCACTCGCCGGCCTTGTTCACCGCCAGCACCCGGTATTCCAGCTCCTTGCCCCGAATCCTGTCCCGTCAGGGTGATCTCCGTCTCCATGGCCAGGGCCAGCATTCCGGCCTCGTCTCTTGGGAATTTGGTCATGGGGTTATCCTTCTATGATTCGTTTATTTCCCGCGCATCTTCGCAAATGGTTATCAAGTTTTACAAAACACCAATTTTTCTTCACTAAATCATGCCTTGTCGGTTCCAGGCGAAGCTTCGCCAGCGGGTAATTCATTGTATTTCGGAACCGATTCGCACCCGGCGGGCGTCCATTCACAAGGGTACGTTGCTCGCTCACCCTTGGCAATCGCGAAGGAGCATGGCAACGGCGGGAAAGAACATTCACGGGGAAGGAAAGAGCATTTGCACGATGTTCGTAACCATTCGGCCAAAGTGAAAGACCGCTCCGGTGGCGGGAAGGACCATTCCATGGGTCCGAATGATCGTCCGGTCAGGGGTAACGAGCATTCATGGGGTGGGAAGGAACGCTCGGTGAGCGGGAGGGATCATCGGTGGGGCGGGGAGGGGCTCTTGGGGCGGGTCCCTGGGTCGCAGAGGAGATACCAATCAAAATATGCCATCAGAACGCCTCTTTCCCCGTTACCCGGAAATACAGGGATTCGGGAGCGATATCGAAACCGCAATCCCAGGCAAGGGTGGGCCAGGAATCGAGATGGAATTGCGAAAAACGGATCGGATCGCGCAAGAGTTCGGCAATTTCCCCCCGTGTGCAACTTTTTTCGTAACCTGCTGATTTCCGAAAAAAGTTGCACACGGAGTAATTTGATACTGATGGACAAAATCCCGCAGGTCCACCTCGCCCCTCGCCCGTATCGAATCTCAGGGATACCCTGAACCCCTCGATATAACGCGCCTCGGCGATGGAAATGCATTCTGTCATGGTCTCTCTCCTTGGATCAGACGAGCGGTTCGAGGGTATGAAATGTTTTTGTTTCCCACATTTCCGGAAGTTCATCCTGGTGCGGCTCCGCCCACCCCGCCACAAGCCCGCGAACCCTGGCGGGAAGAAAACCCGAGCCGATATTGAGGCCGGTAGGCGCTCAAAAAAAACAGGAGCGACGAAAAAAACCGTAGCTTCATGGTCGCGCCCCCGATGATGTGTTCAGCACCAACAAACCATCGACGGAACTGTTCGCGAAAATTCTGATTTTCTCCGAGTTCTTCAACAGGCAGTTTGCAATGATTTTTGTTCCGCTGTTTCCAACCGACAGCCAGATTACCTTGGGTGGAAAACCAAAAAGGAAAGACCTTTGCCGGAAATCATTGTCCTTGGAGACGATGATATAGCCTTCGGCTTTGGCATATTCCCAAATACTGCTGTCGGTACTTCCCCGCATCCTTACGAGATCGATGTGATTGCTTTCCGGAAATTCCCGCGCGACCCAATCGGCCAGCCTGAAGCTGATATTTTCATCGAAAAGCAGTTTCATGCGGCCAACGAGGCGGATAATCGACGTTCCCTGGCGGCGGCAAAAGCCAAGACCCTCCGGATATCTTCCTGGCCAAGGCTCGGGAAATCGTCCAGGATTTCCTGCTCCGTCATCCCGCCCGCGAGATATTCGAGAATATCGTACACCGTGATGCGCGTGCCCTCGATGCAAGGTTTCCCGCCACGAATATCGGGGGTAATGGTGATGTGGTCTTCAAAGTTCATGATTCGCAATTCCCATAACGACTCAACGATGACTCATACAAGATACTCTGTTCCAAAGCAAGTGGAATTTGCCGCCAGTGCATAAAAATCTCACG
>CAZQHJ010000121.1:0-6888 GCA_964593225.1 uncultured Thiotrichales bacterium | reverse complement strand
ATTCTTTTCGCTTTAAGGTTTTGTCTCAGCAATAATTATCATTCGGTTGCCCTGAGAGAGTCCCTTGGCATGAATACCCCTAATCAGGTATTTTTCAACATCAATAATTGTTGCACTTGGGAATTGAATCCGCGCTCACTATTAATGGCCCTTGCATACACGAATGGGGAAAAACAAGATGCGAATATTCATTGTGCCGATATTCATTCTACTGTGTCCCATCGTGGGGTACGCGCTACACCACGAATACCCGGATTATTCCGACCAGGTGCCGGATGACTACACCGGGAAAAAGTTCCGGCTAAGCCAAGATTACCCCTCATCCATTCCTTCGGCATCCCATCGCCTGTGGGAAAATATCGACTTCATGAAAGATCCGAAGGAATACCTTCGGATCATCAGAAAATATATCTATGAAGGCATGCGGGAAGCCGATTGGGAGGTCGATAGGAATAACGTCAGAAAATGGTACCACGTACCCTGGATGCACGTTGGCGAAAACCCGAGAGAGTTCATCCATGGGATGACGCGAGAACGCACATCGAACCCCGGAGAACTGGGACCCGAGCAAACCCAAAGGATTCAAAATTGGGCCGTCGGCTTCTACAACGACTATGGCGGATACACCGTGGGACAGGTTTGGAAAGACCCCGCCGACCCCGATCCGACTTCCGCCCGCTTTCCCATTGGCACCGTTGTCGCGAAGGTTCTATTCACGGCGGCGACACCCGATCAAATCCCCGCGGTGGAAGGAACCGTGCAATGGCAAGCCAATATAAACGCCACGACCGACGAGGACAGTCCAAAGAAGATCCAAACGGTAAGACTCCTCCAAATGGATTTCGGGGTGCGGGATGCACGCGCCGATGGGATTACGGGGTGGGTTCTCGGCACCTTCGTCTACGACAAGCGCGCCGATGGCGCCGATGGCTGGGACAAAATGGTCCCCGTGGGTTTGACGTGGGGCAACGATCCGACGATCACGCCGACCGACATTGACAACGGCGCAACGCTCCATGAAACCTTCCTGAACCCGGATGCGCCGGACTACGCAAGGAAGGGATTAGGTTGGGCGGGTCGATTGAATGGCCCGGTGGATGACCCCGAGTCCGCCTGCCTGAGCTGTCACAGCACGGCGCAATGGCGGCCACGAGCCCCAATGGCGCCAACGGGAACCGAACTGGAACGCCTGCATTGGTTCCGCAACCTGAAACCGAGCCAAGCCTTTACGGCGGGAGAGATCAGTCTCGACTACTCCCTGCAACTGGCGAAATCCCTCCGAAACTTCTTCAATCCGAACCTGAACCCGGGCATCAGGGCGAAATCGGAATTTACCCCGCCATCGAAAGAAGAAAAACCCGGCCTGGGAGATATCGAGCTGTTCGATCTCGGTCATCCCATCAAGAGGTAATGAGGGTTTTTGGCATAGGGCGGCGAAGCTGCAACCAAAATCAACGCCCCTCCGTTCCCTGAAATGGCCAAGGTCGAATCACAGTAATATGGGTATTTTTCCCTGTAATGTGAACCGTGTGGGTATTCCCCGCTCATACCGCAATTCCAACTCGCTAAAGCCCTCGCCCAAAGGCGAGGGCTTTCTCTCTCCCCATGGGAGAGAGCTTCTTATACGCCCTGCTTCAAGCTCGCCTTGATGAATCGATCGAGATCCCCATCCAGCACTGCCTGGGTATTGCCCGTTTCGATTCCGGTCCGCAGATCCTTGATCCGGGACTGGTCCAGTACGTAGGAACGGATCTGACTCCCCCAACCGATATCGGCCTTGGCGTCTTCCGTTGCCTGTTGCTGTTGCCGCTGTTTGGCCATTTCGAATTCGTACAACCTGGCCCGCAACTGCTTCATGGCCGTGGCCCTGTTTTTGTGCTGGGAGCGATCGTTTTGGCATTGCACGACGATGCCGGTGGGGTGATGGGTAATCCGCACTGCGGATTCCGTGCGATTGACATGCTGCCCCCCAGCGCCGCTCGCCCGATACACATCGATGCGCAGGTTGGCGGGGTTGATGTCGATATCGATGTCGTCGGACACCTCGGGACTGGTGAATACCGCCGCGAATGAGGTATGGCGCCGATTGCCGGAGTCGAAGGGAGACTTGCGGACCAAGCGGTGCACGCCGGTCTCGGTGCGCAGCCACCCGAAGGCGTAATCCCCCTGGAAGCGAATCGTGGCGCTTTTGATGCCGGCGACTTCGCCGGGGGAGAATTCGATGACCTCGGTGGCAAAGCCTCGTCGCTCGCCCCAGCGCATATACATGCGGAACAACATCTCCGCCCAGTCCTGGGCCTCGGTGCCACCGGAGCCGGACTGGATGTCGAGGAAGGCGTTCTCGGCGTCCATCTTGCCCGCGAACATGCGCCGGAGTTCCAGTTCGGACAGCCGCTTATCGAGCTCGGCCAGATCCCCTTCCACGGCGATTGCCGTATCGTGGTCCTGCTCCTCGCGGGCAATGGCCAGCAGATCGGACGCTTCCCGCAGGCCGGTATCCAGTGCGATCAACGTGCCTACGCTGTTTTCCAATCCGGCTCGTTCGCGTCCCAGCGCCTGGGCCTTCTCGGGGTTTTCCCATATTTCAGGGTTTTCCAGTTCCTCTCTGACCTCGATCAACCGTTCCCGGCGAGTGTCGAAGTCAAAGGTACCCCCTCAGGGCATTCAGTCGCCCTTGCATTTGTTTTATTTGAAGAAGTATCGGATTTAGTTCGAGCATCGGTTATTATCTCCATGATTTCGCGTGGCGAATGATATGACCCCGCCGCGCGGGGCGAAGTCAATCGAAAATGAGTTATGTATGGGAAAATGTCTCGGGAATTTTGTTTTTCCGATACGGACAGTAACAGAAGAGGTTATACCCCGATGGAAATCTTTCAGCGATTTGCGCTTGTGTTGACTATCGTTATGCTGGGGCTTTGGGGGATCACCCTGATTCTCCTCCCGGATGCCGTCTCCGGCCTGCTCAGCGAGGAGCCCGTCAACCATGCGTTTGCCGGCATGATGGGCGCGGCCTTGCTGGGTCTTGCCTTTATTTCCTTTGCCAGTATTACCCGGTGGATAAGCGCCCCCAGGGCGCTGGGCTTTGCGGTGTTGTTCCTGGTGGTGGAGAGCGCCTATTTGATGTTGGGCGCGGGCACTATGTTGGTGACGGCCCCAACGTCCATGAGCCTGGTTTCGGCTGCCACAGTGGCGTTCTTCTTGTTGATACAAATCACCCCCTCCTCGTAAAAGACGTTAATTTTTTACGAGGCGGTGATTCATAGGTTGAACCGGATCTCCAGGACGATATCTTCCGGAATGATGAAATCACGGTCCACGAGGCGAGTAAGGTTGCGTTGACGCGCGTCCTGCAGACTGTGGCACTTGAGTAGTTCGGTCGCCGGGATGATTTCGGCCTTGACGAAACCTTGCGCGAGATCCGAATGGATCTTCCCCGCGCAGCCCTGGGCGTTCGTTCCGCGACTGACCAGCCAGGCGTGTACTTCCTTTTTGCCGGCGGTATAAAAAAACATGAGATTCGCCGCCGCCATGGCCCGGAGGATGATCCCATTGGGATCGAGTCCGTGGGCGATGGCCTCGTTCGCATCGCCCGTATCCACATCGACCACCGCTGTGGGTTTGAAGCTGAGGGGGGAGAGGGCGCGTATCATCGCCCTTTCACCTTCTTCCAACGACTGGGCGCAGACGGGGATCTCCCGTTCGAGATCGGCAAGGATTCCATCGAGCAGGGTACGCTCTTGCGGGTCGGTGGCGCGATCCCGACGGGTCTCCACTTTTTCGATGTCATGGATCAGGAGATCGAGGATCCGATCCCGTGTGATGACGATGATGCTCGCCGATTCGTAATCGTCGGGTAGGAACTCGAAATAGTACGGGGTGACCTTTTTCGGCGAGAACTTGTCCGCAAGGGCGGAAAGGATTGGGTCTTCGTATTTGAACTTGCCCTCGGGGAGGGTCATGCCGGTGGTTGCGATTTGCATGGTTTCTACGGTTCCTTGCCCCGCGCGTCGGAGCCGTATCCGAATGCCGGGCGTTTGGATTGGCACCGGTTGCGCGCGAGGTTCACTAATTCGTCCATGGCGGGCACCAGGAACTTCTGTTTCTGATGAACGAATGAAAACGGTTGTTGCAGGGGCGGATCCGGTTCGACGGCCACGAGTGTTCCCAGGGCCAGTTCTTTCGCCAGGATGGTGCGCGAGAGCACGGAGATGCCCATGCCCGCCTCAATGGCGCCTTTGATGGCCTCGAAACCCTTGAATTCCATGATGATGTGGAGATCATTGATATCGAAACCGGCCGATTGCAGATAGTCCTGAATGATCCCTAAGCCTTCTTCCCTCGCAATGTAAGGGTATGCAACCAGATCGCCGGGTGTGAGCGACTCCCTTTCCGCCAGGGCATGTCCGGGGGGTACCACCGCCACCAACGGGTCCATGCGGCACAGTTCCACGGCCAGGTTTTTATTGATGACCGGGGCCTCCACGATACCCAGATCGATCTCGTTGTATTCCACCAGGGAGACGATACCCTCCGTACCGGCTACCCGCAGACGGATCGTTGTCTCGAGAAAGGCCTTTTTGAAAGATCCAAGCAACGACGGCAGCATATATTCCGCTATGGTCATGCTCGCGCCGAGGGTCAGTACGCCGGAGGCGCTACCGGTAACATCCTGGAGCCGGTTCTCCATCTGTTTGTATAACGTGAAGATCTTATCCGAATATTCATACACGTGTCTTCCCGCTTCCGTCAAACTGATGCGATGATGCGTCCTGTCGAAAAGGCGGGTGTTGAAATGCTCTTCCAGCTGTTGCACCTGGAACGTGACGGCCGGCTGGGTCATGTGTAATACCTCTGCCGCTCTTGTAAAGCTCAACATTCTGGCCACGGTATGAAAAACCTGGAGTCTGCGATCAGGCATCGTTAAAAGGCTCCCGGAATACTTTTGGGGCGTCTTATGCCCCGATCTGCCGCCAAACACACTTCCCGCCACTGGCTTCATCGATCGCCTTTAGCCCTGCGGTGTGCGCGGCAATCTCTTCGGGGGTGGCGTGAATGACCCGAAGGGGGGGGCGTTTCCCTTCCATCGCCGAGCCGAACGGGTGACCGGCCACTCGCATGGGCGCCATCTCCAGCGCCAGAGTGATCTGCCCGCCAGTCATCGCCAGATAGACGTCCGCCAGTATCTCGGCGTCCAGCAATGCCCCGTGCCGATCGCGTCCGCTGTTGTCCACGTTATAGCGTCGACACAGGGCGTCGAGATTATTTTTCTGACCGGGGTGGCGCGTCCGGGCCAGCGCCAGGGTATCGACGATGGCGCTGTAATAATCTTCCAGTTTTCCCCATTCGGGACCGAGACGCTTTAGCTCGTTATCGAAAAAACCGACGTCGAATGGGGCGTTATGGATAATCAGTTCGGCATCCCGGATAAACGCGATAAAATCCTGGGCAATATCGGAAAAACGGGGTTTGTCCCGGAGAAACGCCTCGGTGATGCCGTGCACCTCCAGGGCGCTTTCATCGATTGCCCGATCCGGTTGCAGGTACTCGTGGAAATGCCGTTCCGTCAGCCGACGATCGAGGATTTCCGTCGCCCCGATCTCGATGATCCGGTGTCCCCGGGCGGCATCGAGTCCGGTGGTTTCCGTATCCAGTACGACTTGTCGCATGGTTTCAGTTTCTGGACCGGTAGGTGATGCGGCCCTTGGTGAGATCATAGGGGGTGAGCTGTACGGTTACCTTGTCACCGGTGAGGATTCGGATGTAGTGCTTGCGCATCTTTCCGGAGATATGGGCGGTCACCACGTGACCGTTTTCCAGTTTTACTCTAAACATGGTATTTGGCAGGGTCTCAATGACTTGCCCCCCTATTTCGATATGATCTGCTTTCGACACGGTTGTTTTTTGCCTCGTTTTGATAAAGGTTGCTCTGCGTTTCCAATCAATGCACTGATAGTTCCCGGATCTTGTGTCTCCGAAAGCCCGGAAATCCCGGATGGGCTTGGCATCGACAGCGGTGAGTCCGCCGATGGCGTTTTTTCCACTGCCCTCCCGAAAGCCGCTCCTGGGGTCGATATTCGCTCTTGTAACACATTTTCGGTGAGGTTTCGATCCAATAACCGAGATATAGCCAGTCCAGATCGGCGCGCCTAGCTTCGTGAATGGCGCGGAGTATCGCGTATACACCGAGGCCCCGTTCCGGGCAACCGGGCTCGAAAAACGTGTATACCGCGGACAATCCGTTATCCAGGCGGTCTACGACGCAAACTCCCAACAGGCGTTTTTCGAGACGGAATTCGATAAACAGGGTTTCCGCCCAGGGTGCGGTCAGGAAGTCGAGGTATTGGGCCTGCGTCGGATTGGCCATGCCGCCTTCCGGGTGGCGGGTGTCGATATACCGGGCATATAGTCCGAAATGTTCCTCGGAGAGTGTCGGTGGACGAATCAGAACCGTCAGGTCTTCGTTTTTCCGCCATGCGCGTCGCTGGCTGCGGCGAGGTCGGAAATCAGCCACCGGAAGGCGTACCGACACACAGGCCCGGCACCCCCGGCAATAGGGGCGGTAGAGGTGTTCACCACTGCGTCGAAACCCATTCTCCAACAGAAGGGTCTGTAACCGCCTGTCCTTGGGGTAGCGCGGGTCTACGAACAGCGTGCTTGCCCGCCTGTCGGAGAAATAATTGCAATCGTGGGGCGGTTCTATGAAAAACAGCAGGTCGAAAGGCGGGGATGTTTGTTTCAAGCTTTTATTCGATGATTGCCACTTGGCGAAATCATTCGGTTCCCACAGGATATAGTCGTACAGCGGGTGATATTATCTTCCGTTATTTCTCAACGCGAATTCAAGTCGCAAGTGCAACAGTTGGATCGATGTTGAAAAATAGCTGA
>CAZQHJ010000120.1:0-7001 GCA_964593225.1 uncultured Thiotrichales bacterium | reverse complement strand
CCGGCCCCGATCCCCGCCGTGGCGTCTGCCCCCCCTCTGCCCCCCGGCTTTGCCCCACAGGGCGTTGCCGTGCCCAGCTCGGCATCGCCGCCCTGCTATGGGTTTGCATCGGCGTGGGGTTGGTGCTCTATTTCTTCTCGCCGGGACCGGGACCTGTCATCGAACCCGCACCGCCGACGCCCGTCCAACCCGTCCCCATCCAGCCCGATCCCCCCGAACCCGCCCAGCGCCTCTACCCCGACATGCCCGCCGTGGAGCGGGTGGAATACTACCCATTGCCGGAACCTTCCCGGCGCTGGATGCTCTACGCCGCCCTGGCCCTGCTGTCCCTGCTGGCCACCATGGGCTACGGCGTTCATCTGCATCGCGCCCGAAAGGTCCCGGAAGACCGGCCCGCCCAATTCAACAAAGGCGCCCCCCGGCATTTCTCCCTGGCCGGCGTGGGTGGCCCCCGCGCCCCCCTCCTGGACGATGAAACCCTGGATCAGCTGGCCGATTCCATGGGCTACTTCCGTAGCGAACGGCCGGGCCGGCGCGTGGACGCCGGGGCCTCGGTGGCGGCCACCGTCCGGAATCTCGGCATCCCCCGGATCGTCTTCCAGCGCCAAAAGCAGGTCCGCGCCCTCCTGGTCCTGGAAGACCGCTTTGCCGAGCATCTCGCCTGGAACACCATGGCCGCCGAGCTGGCCCGGGGCATGGCCCCGCGGGGCGTGCCGGTGATCCACGGCCACTACGAGGGCGCGCCGGATCCCTTTCGGCTGGAAGACGGCACGGTGGTGCATCTGGAGGACCTGGAGGACCGGCGTCGGGGGATACTGGTGTTGGTCTTCTCCGACCGGTGGCCGGGCCACGGGGAGGGGCGCGCCCATTTCGCCCTGGAGCGCCTGGCGCGCTGGCCCATGGTGGCGTGGTTGAGGTTCGAAGGGGGAAGCGGGCGGTGTGAAGTTGGAAGCGTGAAGTTTGAAATACCCATCCCCACCTTCCCGGCCACCCCCGAGGGCATCCGGGCGGCCATTGGGGGCTTCCTCACCGAGCGTGCCCATGATTCGGCCCATGACTCGCGCCCGCCGCCGGGGGATGCCCATGATGGGCGCTACGATAGACGAAACACCGCGCCGGGGGCGGCCCGCCTGGATGCGCGGCTCGAACAGCTTCTGGGGGACGCCCTGCCCTGGGCCCGGGACTGCGCCCTGCTCCAGCCCATCCCCCCGGGGCTCGCCGACGCCCTGCGCCGGGAGTTCTATCCCCACCTGCCCCCGGAACGGCTGGGCAGGCTCTTCGCACTGCCCGATACCCGCCACACGCCTTCCGGCCTGCGCTTCTCCGCCCCGGTGCTGGACGTGCTGCGTGGGGGATTTGAGGCAAGGCATCCTCCACGGAAACGGGTTTACCCACCATCGCTATCGGGATCGCTATCGAAAGAAAGCTCGAAAGCCATCGAACGCGATAGCGATAACGATAGCGACGCCGGGACAGGCCCCCCTCGGCGGCCCTTCATGCCGACGCCTCCGTCCCAAGAGGCCATCCGCGCGTTTATCGGGAAAGCCCTCGACAAGGCAAGGCCGACATTGGCGGAGGGCGAGGCGCCGGGACTGGCCTACCTCAAATGGGAGATGGCCAAAGAGCGCCTGCGTCTGGACGCGGGGGAGGCGGGCAACGATCTGGCGCGCCTGGCGGAGCTGGAGAAATCCCCCCTGGGTCCGGCCCTGGTGGCGGATCTGGAGGAGCGCCCGCCCCGCCATCTGCCCGCCAACCCCAAGGCCCGACAACGGCTGGCGTCCTTGCCCGGCAATCCCTTACGTCTCCGGAAGCTGAAGGCCTTTCCCCTCACCCGCCCCCAAAAGGCCCTGGCCGCGGCGCTGGTCCTGTGCTGCGTGGGGTTTGCCGGGAAGGGGGTCGTGGATTGGCGGGGGGCGCGGGGGGAAGGGCCGGTTGATAATTTCGAGATTGTAAGCGAGCTCGTGGGCGAGCTTCCCTTGGCAGATATCAGACTGGAGCGAAGGATAGGCGATGATTGGGAAATAGTAGGAGATAGGGACCGTGGCGGTTGGTTGCCGGAAAACACCGACCACCGGCTGGTCCTGTACGGGAACGGCCACCGGACCATCCGGGAATTCACCACCCGCGCCGGTCAGGGGACGCGGCTCCACATGGCGCGGCGGGACGAATGGGCCGATTGCCGGGAAGAGCGCCGGGAGATTGGGCTTACCGTGGTGCGCTGTGGCGCGGATGGCCATGGCGTAGATTGGGGTAAGCGCCCGTTGCCGAAGGCAGCGGGGGCGAACCCCAACACGGACCCCCGACATCGACCTGTTGGGGTTCGTTCCTCACCCCAACCTACAATACTGGAGAGGGGCGCTCCCGGCAAAGACGCCATCGCCTCGACCGCTGGGCGCGCCGGTCTCCAGGCCGGCAAAATGTCATTCCGCCAGGGATTGGCGGAACCCGGCGCCAGGGATGGCAAAACTTCATCCCGGCGGGGAAGCCGGAAACCCGCGTCCAGGGACGGCAACACGCGGCTAACCGTCGCCCTGGAGCTCTCCGACAGGGAGAACGTGGAAAACCCCACCCTGACGGCCCTGGGGGAAGCACTGTGGAAAACCGGCCGCCTGGACCTCCTGTACCGGGTCCGGCCCACGGAATCGGGTGCGTGGGAACTGGAACGGGTCTTCGAGGAAATGGAAACGGACCTCGCCCCGTGGATAAAGAGCAGCCGGTTGCTCTGGTGGCGGGCGGCGGGTGCCCTGCCATGGTCATCCCGGCAGGGAATGCCGGGACCCAGTGCCAGGGAAGGCGAAAAACAGGGAATGCCGGGACCCGGCGCCAGGGATGGCAAACAACAAGAATTCCCCGAGTTTGCCCGGACGGTGGCGCTCCCCGTGGAGAGCGAGGCGGCCTGGCGGGGGGCCTTGGCGGAGGTCTTCGGGTCGGAAATGGCGGATAAGGAAGCGATTGCCGCCACCGTGCTGGTGTTCCAAACCTTCCGAGACCGCCTGAGGGACGGCGGCCTGGGGCCCGGGATGATGGTGCTCCCGGCGGGGAAATTCATGATGGGTTCGCCGGAGGGCGAGGAAGGGCGCGATTCCAACGAAGGCCCGCGACACCCGGTGCGCATCCCGGAGCCCTTCGCCCTGGGGATGACCGAGGTGACCGTGACGGCGTTTCGGGGCTTCGTGGAAGGAACCGGATACCGTACCAGTGCCGAACAGGGCGACGGCTGTTATGGCTGGACGGGTTCGTCCTGGGAGCGTGATAAAAAGCAGCACTGGCGCAACCCCGGTTTCGAGCAGGGCGGAGACCATCCCGTGGCGTGTGTCGACTGGCATGACGCCGTGGCGTATGCCGAATGGCTGAGCGGGCAGACGGGCGAGGACTACCGCCTGCCCACGGAGGCCGAGTGGGAATACGCGGCCCGGGCGGGGACGGATACGCCCTTTTCCACCGGGGAATGCATTCATACGGATCAGGCCAACTATGCTGGGAACCATGACTATGCCGGTTGCGGCGCCAGGACCGGGGTCTATCGTGGAAAAACCGTCCCGGCGGGGTCGCTCCCGGCCAACCCCTGGGGGCTCCACGGGATGCACGGTAATGTGTGGGAGTGGACGGCGGATTGCTGGCACGGCAACTACGAGAACGCCCCCGAGGACGGCAGGGCCTGGGGCGGGGAGGACGGTGGCGATTGCGGCCGGCGCGTGGTTCGCGGCGGTTCGTGGAACTACGAACCGAGGAGGCTCCGGTCGGCGAACCGTAACTGGAACTGGACAGATGAAGCGTTCAGCTACGTCGGTTTTCGACTCGCCAGGGCCTTGTGACCCTTTACTCTTTATACTTTTTCCCTTTACAAAGGATTTCGCGCAGGGAAATCCTTATCCGAGCGCAGCGAGGATCGCGCGAAAATTCGGCTGCCGGTTCCATGATGCGGCGGGCGTGGGAAAAAGCAGAGGCCCCGGAGAGGCCGAAACCCGTTTCGCCCGCGCCTCCCGCCATCCCCGCCCACGCCGCCCCCAGGGGACGGATATGCCAAACCCACCTTGCCCAACATCAGGGACGGCAACGGACCCGAGAGCCGCCTGGAAGGCGGCGCTCCCAGGGAAGAATCCATTGCCGCGCTGTCCTCTTCCCGATTGTCGAGCGGCCTTCGACTCCCCTCGGGGAGCAAGTCGAGGCATGCGCGAGCGGGCGGGCGTTACAGCGCATCCGGGCGGTCGGGAGGGCGCAATCTGTTGGGGGCGCTCCATTGCCTTCTCCCCGGACGGGCGTCGGGGGGTATCCGGGGATTGGGATGGGGTGAGGATCCTCATGGGGGGCGGAGTGAAGAGAAGTGTGAAGGGTGAAATTCGAGGTTCGAAGGGCGTGGGTTGGGGCGGGGAACGAACCCCAACGTGGGGATCGGAAACATCGGTCCATCCGGGTTTATGTTGGGGTTCGCTTCCCTCGCCCCAACCTACCCGGGCTACCCGGGCTACCCGGGCTTCACTTTTCCCTTCGAACTTCACGCTTCGAACTTCTCCCGGGCGGGATTCCGGGTTGGGAGGCAGGCTTTCTTTCGACGGATGTTGGCTTTCCGCGGGTAGGAGAAGGCCTGCTTTCATGGAATAGAGGCTTGAATTCGATTCGGGAAGACTTTCTCCAGCCGTGGGAAAGCCTTCTTCTGATGGGAGAAAGCCACCTTTCTGTAAAGGATGGCCCTCTCCCGACGAAAGCAGGCTTCCCTTCCAGGGCGACCGGCCTGCCTCCGGTCGCCGGGGGCCCGCCCAGGGCGGAGGGAGGCTTGCCGGAGCCCGATTTTCCCCGGACCCCCGGGGACCCTCCCGATGACCGATGGGGGTAGGATACGCCCGGCGCGGGAGGAATGGAACGGGGACTGCTTTTAGGGGCGGATTTCCGAACTTTCCGGCACAATATGACTCGATGCGACAGGCGCTAGTCATATGGAAGCCTTGATACAGCGGTTATTTGTAACACCACCCGATTATCGACCTGTCTGAAAATGTCAACGAATCAGCCGTTGGAAGTATACATGCGGTACGGATGACATGATGCTTTCCTTGCGGGAGTCGGGGTTTGCATCGGGTTTCTTACAGCAGTTTGTCCAGGAGTATTGTAAATCACGTAGTGGATCGATTTCCTGGCGCGGGCCTAGTGGTCTGTCCATGAGATAAATTAGGATGCCGGATTAAGCCAGCTTTTCTACTTCGGCATGTAAACAAACTCCAGTATCCTAAATTATCAGATTGACGAACCACTAGCATCGTCATTGAATATTTTTGACAAATCCCGGACTTCAACAGAGAGCTGATGCATCATCTACTCCACAAACCAGGGACGCCGTGAATCCCCTTCCCTACGGGACCACATATGGATTTTTGGAAGTGTGTAGCCGGCAGGAGAAAATCCATTCCCGGAGCGGAATAAGATAAAAACAATGAACCTGGGTTTCCCTCCGTAATCGCGATGTTCTCGATGAGATTGACGATGTAGTATCTGGTAGCAGCTTCCAACGGATCAGAGCGCTTTGAGCGCAAGTGGGCGAGCCTTGATAATTCCTTTAGTTTCCCGGGATGAATTTGCCATGATATGTCCGGTAAATCTCCGTTCCCTATGATGGGTTCTACTTGACTCCATTGACCAATATCATGAAGGAAAGAAGACATTGACTTTGCCGAAAAGCTATTGGAGATAAGCAACTCCAATGCACTGGCGCAGTATGACTCTATGTTTTTGGTTGGGAACTGATTGAGACGAGCATGGGTATCCGTGATAAAGAATTCTACGTTGACGGAAACGAGGCAAACTTCACGGAGTTCATCCATCATTTCAGTCAGAAATGCTATGGCCTCATTCTCTGCCGGTCCAACAGCGTTTCGAGAGCCGACGCCCCAGTGACTAACAAACTTTATGGGCCGATCCCACAATAATGAGGTTCGGATACTTTGAGCAACCGGAACCCGTCTAGATTTCGACGGCATCACATAACGTGAGTTACACAATAGGTTTGTTCCTCCGAGTGCCCGCCTCTCGATCTCTGAGAAATCAACTGCTATTTTATTTGGTGTCATTATCTTCGAATATTAACGGAAAAGTAATAAAAAGAAGCACCACCCAAAATAACATTGTTCTTGTCGCCAATTGCCAGAAATTGACAGTAGAGCCGGCCACTTGAGGGTTAATAAGATCGGAAGTAACTTTCGCTAGCAGGAACGAAGTTATCAATAACGATACTGGATGTTTGAAAAAACGGAACAATTTTTTGTACGCTTGATAGAGTTTGTAAGGGAACTTTTTTCTAAATGATATAAGCCCTGCAACTTTATTATCACAGCACTCGTTAAAATACGTCCCATCGTATTCTATCTTTGTAAATAGAGACCAAATTGACAAATTCTCCTTCTTTTCTTCAAGTTTTAATTTCCAAATCTTGAATGCTCGCCTCCATTGCTCCTTATCAATTTCTACTTTATCTGCCAGAACAGCGTACATCCTTAGGCGTCTTAACGCATCCTCACAAAGACCATATGTTTTTCTTTATCTTCAGAAACAATGCTATTAGTAATGGCAGGGAATGCATCATCTATAGAAACCATAATTCTTGCAAAACGTCTAAGCGACTGGCTTGCTCTGATTTCAGTTAAATTTATATCATAGAACTTATCCAATACATGCTGAATCTCGCTGACGAGATATTCAACAATCTTTTTGTTTTCTGGTTTGTCTAGAAAGCTTTTTCTAAAAATCAGAACAGTAAATAGCGCATCACCATAACCTGAATCTGGGTCTGCAAAGTCTTCTATGATATCCGGTGGTCTTCCTCGAACGGAGTTGCTAAATTTGGGGTCACTCTTCGCAGCGAGAGCACCTACTAGTGGTCTGTCCATGAGATAAATTAGGATGCCGGATTAAGCCAGCTTTTCTACTTCGGCATGTAAACAAACTCCAGTATCCTAAATTATCAGATTGACGAACCACTAGTGCCGCGCACCGCAAATTCCTTCGATTAT
>CAZQHJ010000119.1:0-7073 GCA_964593225.1 uncultured Thiotrichales bacterium | reverse complement strand
GGAATTTTGAGTGATTCAGAAAAATTAAATTGTCGACCGTGTGAGGTATAATTCCGGCTAGCGCCTCGTGGAACGAAGCACCAGTCCGGGTTGGGATAATGGTATGAAACCGATAGAGTCCAGCACTCAACTCGTTTGGGTCACTGATCCCCACTTTGATTTTCTCGAGACCGATCAGATAGACAGGTTTCTCGGGAAGCTGGCGACCGTCAGTCGCGATAGTGGCGATGGCGTGGTCGTCATGACCGGAGACATCGCTACCGGGAAAACCCTGGCCGAGATCCTGCGTATTATCCACGAGGCCATCCCTCGGGTATTTTTCGTGTTGGGCAACCATGACGCCTACGGAGGACGCATCACAGAGGCAAGAGAGATTGCCGACCGATTCCCGGGGTACCTGACCACCAGGACCCAGCCCGTGGTGCTTACCCCCACTACGTGCCTGATGGGTCATGATGGTTGGGCGGATGGTCGGGCGGGGAATTACCACGCCTCCCCTTTGATGCTCAGTGACTACGTCCTCATCAAGGAGTTGGCGGGGCTCTCCCGCGAGGAACGATTCTACCAATTGAATGTCCTGGGCGATCTGGCGGGGGCGTCGGTTCGGGCATCATTGCCCCGCGTCTTGGCAATCCGTTCCCACGTCATCCTGGCAACCCACGTTCCTCCGTTTCAGGAGGCCTGTTGGTACAAGGGGAAGATCTCGAATGATAACTGGGCGCCCCATTTCTCCAGCCGGATCATGGGGCAGATCCTGGTGGAGGTCATGATGGCTTACCCTGATAAGCGGTTAACCGTTTTGTGCGGCCACACCCACAGTCCGGGGGTATACCGACCGACCGAAAATATCGCGGTTTATACGGGGGGTGCTGTGTACGGCCAGCCGGAGATCCAGGCTATTTTCTCGGCCGATGACACCGATATCGATTTCGAACCCTGAGAGCGTATCTAACAAATCCCCGGTCTACTGCGACGGCCCCCGAATCGCGTCCGGCGGCGTTGCGGAAGGTCAAAAATTGCGTCATGTAGCTCGCTACACTTCCCGATTTTTGACCTTCCGCGCCTTGCGGGCCGCAATCGGGCGGCCACCTCGTGACGACCGGGAATTTTTAGACACGCTCCGAGAGGGTGTCTGAGTCGCTGCGGGAATTTCATTGATGTCTTCGGGTGACGGATCACCCCGCGACCAGGGTGTTTAGCTGTTCTGCCAAGCGACGATAGAGTAATAGGCAATTTTCCGTGCCCAGAATGTCATTGGCAAAACGGGACACCCAGCTGGCAAGGTGTTTTTCCCACAGTTCATGCCATAGGGCTTCATCGACGGATTCCGGCCCTTCCAGCAGGTACGCGGCGCACGCGAGTATCGTGCCCAGGTAGTCCGACGGCACGTCTTCCGACTTCAGGCCAATACGCAGATACAGCGTCGTCAGTTCTTCTGCGGCCTTTCCCCCCATTTCCCCACTCCGGTACGCCGATTCGAACGGTGGACACGGGGTTTTGGGATAATTGATGACAAAGAGGCCGGTGTGCTCGGCCTGCCAATAAGGGAGTCCCACCCTTGCAAGCTCCTCAATCGGTTCGCGGAGCCAGGGATGTTCATTGGAGAGTTCCGACAGGACGGACAGGGAATCGTCCTCCGGCGCGGCCAGAAGACCGGCCAAGAGACGCAGGTGATCGGGGATAATCTTACTGCGCGGAATCATAGACAGCCCCGCTTCGCGTGGCGAAGAGTTGTTTTGCAGTCGAAGAGGCGATGTTCGGACTATTCGGGTTTACGATGACCGCCCTGGTGCCTGGAACGAGGGCCAATAGTCTCTTCATTCGACCTGAGGCGCAAAGCGCCTCAGGCAGCCAACTCGAGAAATTACCAGGGATGGGAATAGACCCCGGCATACATGAAGTAGTGCCGGAGCAGATAGCCGCCCACCATCACCAATATGGAGGCCGTGACGATGGGGATATGACTGCTCCAACCCTTGATAACACCCTTGAGCTCCAGGATAAACGGCACGATCAGACCGAAACCGATGAAGCCGATGAGCCAGCCGAGATCGGTAAACAGCAATTCGAATGATGCCGAAGACGCGGATTCCTCGCCCACCTGAAGGTATTGGAAGAAGGAGAAGATGACCACCAGTTCGGCGGCGATCAGGATCAGATCCGTGCGCTCATAGAAGACGTGGATTTCGTGGTCTTCCGGGTCCTTGAAAAAGACATTGAGCAGAACGAGCAGGAAGGCCAGGGCCGTAGAGAAGGCCGAGATGGTGAAAAGTACCGGCACGCCGGGATTATGCCATAGCGGCACGGGCGGGAAGGACTGGAGCAAGAGACCCGTATAGACCGCAACCCCGATGCCATTGATGGCCGCCAGCCAGCCGAGCAGCTTGTGATAACGCTCGCAGATCGCCGACACCTTTGCGACGAACGACCAGCGCAGGATGCTACCGACCAGTGGAATCCCAAGGAAAAAACGGGACTCGATCAGATAGGGGAGAGGATAGAGCACCCCCCATATCATCATCCAGGTAATAAATTGCGTACCCCAAGCGATCCAGGCATCCGGCTTGTTCAATAACACCAAGGGATTGAGCACATGGACGACCGCGATATGGTCCAGGAGGTGCAGGAACAACATGCCGGATCCAAGGCTCAACATGATAATACTGGCAATCATTCCCCAGATAACCAGATTCGGATGTCTCTTCAGGTACATATCCGTCAGGAAGGCGACGGCCATGACTGCGGCGCCCATGCCGCCAAAGAAAAGATAAATGGCAAACCACCAGGTCCACCAATTTTGGGTGACATAACTCATGGTGACATCCATTAGCCTTTCCTCTTCAAATCATCGATGTAATAAACGTTGGGATGGGTTCCCATGTAGGGCATCAGCGGGCGAGCGACACTGCTTTCCACGAGCTGCGTTATGGGGTCATTGGGATCGTCGAGATTCCCGAACATACGCGCCGAGCCGACACAGGTCTCGACACAGGCGGGTTTTTGCCCTTTCGCCACCCGATGCGCGCAGAAGTCGCACTTGTCCACGCTGGGGTGCTTGCGCCAGGCGTCGTGACCGAAGAATTCCCGGCCCTTGTCGATGTCGTCGTAGGTGATGGGATAACGCGCCTTGTAAGGACAGGCCATGGCGCAGGCGCCGCAGCCCATGCACCGGGCGTCGTCCACCATCACGATACCGCTATCCATCTGATAGGTAGCGCCGGTCGGGCATACCGTCATGCAAGGCGGATTGTCGCAATGATTGCAAAGCCGCGGGAAAAAACGCCGAGTGATATCGTCGCCGCTCCCGATCTCCTTGTCGTGAACCCAGGTGCGCCATTCGCCCTTCCATACCGGGGTTTGATTTTCCATGGCGCAGGCGGCCATGCAGGCATTGCAGCCCACGCACGTGTTAAGGTCGATGACCATGGCATAGCGTGTCATACCGCACCTCCTCTAGCCGCGAGTTTGGTCAGTCGGATAGTAAACTCCTGGGAGCGGAAACCTGCCACAACCGGTTCTATGTCATAGGGGATCAGTTTGTTGGTGGCCGTGCCGATACCGAAACTGCGCGTTAGCTTGGGATTTTCCACGCCGAAGGAGGAATGGATGAAGATCGCGTCCCGATACACCTTGCGCGTGATATGCACGGTGCCATCGGCCTCCTGCCCCGATTTCATATTGGTCAGCCGGATGGGATCGCCATCCTCGAGCCCAAGCGGTCCGGCCCGTTCCGGGTGGACCCACACACCCGTGTACACATCCTTCTTGAAGTCATTGATGGCCGCCAGCACGGGGTTGTTGCTGTTGGTGGAACCGTAAGACACGGTTGGCGTCTTGCCATATACGAAATAGAACTCGTTTTTCTCCAGGGGTGCGTCCATGGGTTTGTCTTTACGGCATTCCACGGGAATGTGCACTGCCAGCGCGCTGAAGTAGGGGGCTCGCTCTCCATCCTTGCGAATGTTGTCGAAAAGGGTGCTGAAAAACTCGACCCGACCGCTTTCCGTGGGCATGGGGAGTTTCCGGGGCATGGCCGCGTGTTCCAGTATCTCTTCGACCGTCTTCTCCATGAAGACACCTTTCTCCCGCAGAACGCGGTCGAGTTCCTCGGGCGTTGTGTGGGCCGCCTTTGCATCCTTGGCAAAGCTGACTTCCCGGCAGGCAGCGGAAAACGGGCTCCTATGGCCTTCTTGCTTGAGTCGCGCGAGGGCCTTCTTGACGGGGGTTGCCGGCAGACCAGTCAGGTTTTGCACCCACACCAGGAAGGAATCGGCCTTCCCGCTGATGATACGCGTCATTTGCAGCAATATATCCGGTATTTCCTCAGTGTCGTACAGGGGATCGATGGCGGCATAGCGGGTAGTGAGCGCCAGATCGTGGTTGACGCCATTTCCGTATAGTTTGGGTTCGTTGCGTTCGAGGTAGGTGGAATTGGGTAGGATCACATCGGCATAGGGCGTCGTGTCCGAAGGCAGTACGTCGACAACCACCACCAGCTCCATGTTTTCATGGGTCAGGATCTCCTTCCAGTTGGTGTCCGGGTAATAGTGGCGTACCGGGTTGGCGGCGTTGATGAGCATCGCGCGGCTCCGGTAGGGTTTGCCGTCATAGGTCAGTTTCCCTTCCACCGATTCCTTGAAACCGGTATCGGCCATGGCCGGCCAGTAGACATAGTCGCGCCCGGCGGCCTTTTCCTGCTCCTTGAAGGCCCAGGACCAGCAGGGTTTTCCATGGGGGAAGTTGGTGGGCGTCGATACCGCGCCGACGACCAGCTTTAGAAATGGCAAACCCGCCAGGGAAACGAGGGGCGGGCCGGGCTGCTTGCCCTGGCTTATGGCCTCGACCATGTGCGCGACCTTGTGGTGGAACTCACCACTCATGACCCAGCCGCCCGGTTTGTCGATACCGCCGGTGAGGGCCTGGATCATGGCCTGTACGCGCCGGAGCATCATGACGCTGCCGTAACGCGCGCCATGCCAGCCGGGATCCACGATGGCGGGCCGCGTGGTGCCGAAGTCGCGGGCGATGCGCTCGATTTTCCCGGCGGGGATGCCGGTGGTGGTGGCGGCCCATTCCGGCGTGCAGAAATCGATTACCTTGCGTTGCGCCTGGAGGACCGTCATCACGGAATGGCCGTCCACTACCGTGCCTTCCGGGATCTCCAGCATGGGGTACAAAAAGGTCTCATCCGCGTCTTGGAAGTTGTCGTTGCTGACAGCAGGGAGGGCGCGGACCTCGCGATTGCCGTCCATGACTTGCGGACGGCCGTCGCTATCCTTGGCGAGGTGCCATTCGCCTTCCTCATCCCGATAAACGAGGAATGGCATATTGGTATGGCGACGCAGGAATTCGCCGTCGTAGTAGCCTTCCTTGAGCATCACATACATCATGGCCAGCATGAAATCGAGATCGGTGCCCGGCCGGATGGCGATCCATTCATCGGCCTTGGCGGCGGTTTCCGAGCAACGCGGGTCCACGGCGACCACCGTGGCGCCCTGCTTTTTGGCGTTGGCGAAACGCACCATGCGGCAGGTGGAGACCGCCCCGATGGAGGCGTTGTTGCCGACCAGGAGGATATAGCGGGCGTTGTCGTAGTCGGGCAGGACTTCGTCGTGGATATTGAAGTTGCCGGTCACCGCGTCGGTGCCCAAGTGCCCCGTGGTCACGCAGTGCTGCATGGGGGAGGCGATGATATTGGGTATGCCGTTGGATAAAGCGAAAGGGACCGCCCAGTACATGTAAAAAACGCAGGAAGTCCATCCGCCTACCGCCGTCCACTCCCAGGGTTGAATCTCGGCGGATTTGGTCTTTTTATCGATGTACTCCCACGCCTCTTCCCAGGTGGCGGGCCGGAATTTGAATTCACCGCGCCTCGAGCCTTCCACCCGGATAAGCGGGGTCTTGATGCGATCGGTGTCGTAGGTCTGTCTGAGCCCTGCCTGCCCCCGGGCACAGATCTTGCCGCGGTTTAGGGTCGAGTGCGGGTTGCCGTCCAGTTTGACGATCCTTTTCTCACCATTGCGGGTGCGTGTCGTCGCCCTGACGCTACACATGGAGGAACAGAAGTTGCAGATGGTGTAAAAGGTTTCTTCCTTGGCTTGGGCGTCCGCCATCAGGGATTTCCCGAAAAGCCCTGTAGGCTTGAGCAGACCAAGCCCGGCGCTGCCGTAAGCGGTCGATTTCAGAAAGGTGCGGCGGGTAAGCCGCGGATATTTCCATGCCATAGTGATCCCCCTCGTAGGATGGAATAGCTTATTGTTATTTCTTTGGTGTTATTATCCAACTCGGACATAGCCGGAACCCAATAAGGAATTTCGATGATTCTTCGATCATTCGGTTCGAAATTCCGGCGATATAGAGACAACGTTTTTTCCGAGACTGGGCTTGGAAAAAATGACTTTCCCTTGGAAAGCAGTCAGGATCAAAGCTCGAATGTTAACAAGGAACATACCGAAATTCGAGTAAAGGTCGGAATAATGAAAAGTAGGGAGTTCTAACGATAGGTTTTCACGCGTGAAAACACAAGACCCGCCGGTAGTGGCTCAGTTTGAAATCTTTGGTCCATAGGCTTTTTGACCCGAAGACACTCTGTTCCAAAGCAAGTCCAAATTACCTCCATTCCATAAAAATCTCACGGCGCAATTTCAGCAGGAGCGCTATAGAAACGGGCAGCATCGAAATCGGTTTGGTTCGACAACATACCGTGGATAGCATGAAGCAACTTACGCATAACGGCACACACAGCCTGAATCTTTTTGAGATGGCGCTGTTCAATCAAGTGCTGGTAATAGGCCCGAACATTCTCTTCGGTGCGAGCCGCGCTTAGCGCTGGCATATACAACGCCTTGCGTAGATATTTATTGCCGGCCTTGCTGATACGCGCCGGTTTGTCGACGCTGGTTCCGGATTGATGCTGGCGTGGGTCCGGGCCCGCCATCGCCACCCACTGCTTGGCGGTCATGTCTTTGGGCAGCACCAAAAGTTCTCCCATAAGAGCGACGGCGCTCTTGGAGCCGATACCAGGGCAACCGAATGAAAGTATTTTTATATTGACAAATCTGGCAAATGGAGGC
>CAZQHJ010000118.1:0-7093 GCA_964593225.1 uncultured Thiotrichales bacterium | reverse complement strand
GCTTTATCGGCAAACTCAAGCAATTCCGCCGAGTCTTCTCGCGCTTTGATAAATGCGCGAAAAATTTCATGAATTTTGTACGTTTTGCCGCCGCTCTCACATGGCTTCGATGGAACGAGCCACTAGTCATATAGAAGATCAATAGGTCGTTGTTGATTGTTGAACGAAGTTTTATCCTGCTGGGTGCTAAGAGTGGGGAGAGCGCGGCTTTCAGGGGGTGAATCCGCTTTCCAAGACGATGACCAGTGTGGTGCATGGGAAACTTCCGACGAGGTTGCCTTGCCCGGAAACGCGGTTTATGGGCAAGGCAACAACGATCATGAATCGCTGATCACAATGCTCGGGAATGCCTTGCTGAAGTCCTTGGCCTGCAAGGAGAGCCTTGCCGACATGCGCCGGGCGATTTCGCGGAACTGTTTGGCAATCGGGCTGTCCGGGTCTTTTACGACCGTTGGCTGGCCACTGTCCGTGTCGACGCAGACCGAAACATCCAATGGCAATCCACCGAGGAAATCGACACCTTGTTCCTCGGACATGCGTTCTCCGCCGCCCTTCCCAAAGATATGTTCTTCATGCCCGCATTTGCTGCAGATATGAATACTCATGTTTTCCACGACGCCGAGCACGGGGATTTTTACCTTCTCGAACATCTTGAGTCCCTTTCGAGCGTCGAGCAGGGCGATATCCTGTGGGGTGGTGACGATGATAGCGCCGCTGACCGGGATTTTTTGCGCGAGGGTCAGTTGCGTGTCGCCTGTTCCCGGCGGCAGATCGACGATCAGGTAATCAAGATCCCGCCAATTGGTGTCCTTCAACAGCTGCTCGAGGGCTTGGGTAACCATGGGGCCACGCCAGATCATGGGGGTTTCTTCGTCCACCAGATAACCGATGGACATGGATTGAATATCGTGGCCCATCACCGGTTCGAGGGATTTTCCGTCTTTGGATTCTGGTTGCGTGTGCGCCCCGAGCATGCGAGGTTGGCTGGGACCGTAGATGTCGGCATCGAGCATCCCCACCTTGGCGCCGTCGGCCAACAGGGCGAGAGCGAGATTGACAGCGACGGTGGATTTCCCCACGCCCCCTTTGCCGGAGGCTACCGCTATGATGTTTTTGACATTCTTGAAGGCGTCCACGCCTTGTTGAACCGCGTGGGAAACCACCTTCCACTGTACCTCGACATGGGTTTTCGTGGCGCCCGCGATAGGTGTTAGCCGTTCCGTCAGCGCTTGTTGCAACGTCTCGGCATATCCCTCGGCGGGAAAACCCAGGGATAGGGTAACCGTCAGCGCATCTTCATCGACGGCAATATTTTTTACGGCCTTGGCCGAGACCAGGTCCTTTTCAAGATAGGGGTCCACGTACTCGGCAAGTACGGCTTCCACCTTTTCTCGGGACAGATCGGACATAAAATAACCTCCCAGAAAATATTTCCATGCCGTGCGCGCCTGTGGCTGTCACGGCCATGCTTTAGTAAATAGACTTAAATAAATAGGGAACTATATACATTACTAGCCATGGGCAGGCGCAATCGCGGGCATGGCCCGCTCCTACCGGATAGCGCGTCCCTTGTAGGAGCGGGCCATGCCCGCGATTTTCTCACTCGTAATATCAATGGAGCACGCCTTTCGTTCCGGAAACCCAATCAACGGTTATCCTCGATGTTGGCTAGCCATGTATATAGTCCCCAATAAATACATTCCACCCACGTTTTAAGAATACTCATCCATGTGGATGTCTTCTCGGAAAAACCAATGGTCCCGAAAAATCAGTGGATTGTATGGAGTTTCCGGTAGAATTCACGAGCAGGGGAGTCACGAGTAGATGAGGGCTATTCTAACGTATGTGTATCCTGTCCGACACTCTCTTTATTAGGTTTTTTGAATAAACCTGGGAGATGACCTGGGTCAGGATTCCAATAAAATTTAGAGATAGCTTATTTGTAATGTATCTACTACACTCCAGCTCAATAGCTTACCCGCTATCGTGAATGTGTCGTTTTCGGGACCGGAATCTATACAGATGCAGTTTAAAATAATTAAAACAAGAAAAGGTTTGGATTTGCCTATAACGGGTGCCCCCGAGCAGAAGATATACGAGGGACAGGCAGTCAATTCGGTAGGGGTGCTGGGTAGGGAATACATCGGACTAAAGCCCAGCATGCTGGTTCGGGAAGGCGACCGGGTTTCTCTCGGTCAGCCTGTTTTCAACGATAAGTCCCAACCCGGCGTCCAATACACCTCTCCGGGTTGTGGCGTGGTAAGCGCCATCCATCGGGGCGAAAAACGAGTACTTCGATCAGTTGTCATCAACCTGGATGGCGATGACCAACAGCTCTTCAATCGCTACCGCGGCGATACGTTGTCGGCCCTTGATGCATCGGAGATCAAGGAAAACCTCCTTGCCTCGGGGCTCTGGACCGCCTTCCGAACCCGCCCCTACAGCAAGGTGCCGGCCGCCGATTCATCGCCCCACGCCATCTTCGTGACCGCCATGGACAGCAATCCCCTGGCCGCCAGGGCGGATGTCGTGATCGATGCCTACCGGCAGGATTTCATGGACGGGATCACTGTATTGTCCAGGTTGACGGAAAATAACCTGTTCATCTGTAAGTACCCCGACGCGGATATTCCTGTTCCAAGCGATAACGCCCCCGGCGGCGATCGACTCATCGTGGCCGAATTTTCAGGCCCTCACCCCGCCGGATTGCCGGGCACGCATATTCACTTTCTAGAGCCCGTATCCGCGCAAAAGGCGGTATGGCATCTTGGATACCAGGACGTCATCGCCATCGGCAAACTGTTTACTTCCGGGCGTATCTGGGTGGAGCGGGTAGTTGCGCTGGCCGGCCCGAGGGTCAAAAAGCCGCGCCTGATCCGGACGCGGTTGGGCGCGAGCATGAGGAATCTGGTCGAAGGCGAGCTCGAACCGGGCGAGTCACGGGTTATTTCCGGTTCCATCCTTTCAGGTCATCGGGCCTCGGGATGGGCGCGTCACCTGGGACGCTATCACACGCAAATATCCGTTCTCGCCGAGGAACGGGAACGCCATTTTCTGGCCTGGATCCAGCCGGGCTGGAACTGCCACTCCCACCACAACGTATTTATATCCAGTCTCTTCCGGCGCAAGGCCAAGTTTCCTCTCACCACATCGCAGCAGGGCAGTCCCCGGGCCATGGTTCCCATCGGCTCCTTTTCCAAAGTCGTGCCAATGGATATCCTCCCGACCATCCTGCTCCGTTCCCTGGTGGTCGGCGACACCGATAAAGCCCAAGGCATGGGATGTCTGGAACTGGACGAGGAGGATCTGGCGCTTTGTAGCTATGTTTGCCCCAGTAAGTATGAATACGGGGCTGCCCTGCGGGCGGCGCTGACCCACATCGAGAGGGAGGGATAATGATTATCAAGGGCCTGAGGAAATTTCTTGACCGGATGGAACCTGCCTTTTCCCGAGGCGGGCGGCTCGAGCGGTTCGGCGCGATCTATGAGGCGTTCGATACCTTCTTTTTCTCGCCGCCGGATGTGACCCGAAACGCGCCCCATGTGCGGGATGGTCTGGATCTCAAGCGATTGATGGTCTATGTGGTGTTGGCCGCCATGCCGTGCGCCCTGTGGGGTATGTACAACGTGGGTCTGCAGGCCAACGAGATCATGATCGATGTGGGCGCCGTGTCCGCGGCGGGCTGGCGTGGTTGGATACTCGATGCCATTGGCATCGGTTACTCGCCCGATAGTATTTGGGACTGTATGTGGCATGGATTTTTATACTTCCTGCCGATTTACGCCGTTACCATGATATTCGGGCTCGGCTGGGAGATGCTGTTCGCGGCGGTTCGAAACCACGAGGTGAACGAAGGCTTCCTGGCCACCGGTATGTTGTTCACCTTGACCCTGCCGCCCACCATTCCGCTTTGGCAGGTGGCCCTTGGCATCAGCTTCGGGGTGGTCATCGGAAAAGAAGTCTTCGGAGGGACAGGTAAAAATTTCCTCAATCCGGCTTTGGTGGGGCGAGCTTTCCTGTTCTTCGCGTACCCCGGAGAGATGTCGGGAGACGCCGTGTGGGTTCCTGTGGATGGCTTCAGCGGTGCCACGCCTTTGAGTATCGCAGCCAGTGGTGGCGTCGAGGCGCTCAATAGCAATAGTGTTACTTGGTCTCAGGCCTTCTTCGGTCAAGTTCAAGGCTCTTTCGGCGAGACCTCCGTGCTCATGTGCCTGTTGGGGGCCGCTTTCTTGCTCTTTACCCGCATCGCTTCGTATCGGGTCATGGGCGGCGTTCTCATCGGCATGATCGCAACGGCCTTCCTATTCAACTTTATCGGCAGCGATACGAATCCTATGTTCGCCGTTCCCTGGTATTGGCACCTGGTTCTGGGGGGCTACGCCTTTGGCCTCGTCTACATGGCCACTGATCCCGTGTCTTCTTCCATGACCAATAAGGGGCGATGGGCCTACGGCATCATGATTGGGGTAATGGTGATCCTGATCCGGGTCGTGAATCCCGGTTTCCCGGAAGGCATGATGCTGGCCATCTTGTTTGCCAATGTATTCGCGCCGATGATCGACCACTTCGTGGTCCAGGCGAATATCAAGCGTAGAATTACCCGTACGATAGCAATGTAGAATTATTTTCCTCAATGGATGTCAACATGCATTTTATAGGTTGTCTAATATCGTTTTTAATCAAAGCCCCGTTTGCCCTCATCGGGTATGCGCTGGTGGCCGGAGGTGTTGTTGTACTTTTCCCAATTCTGATCATTGTTTGTCGGGGATATGAACCATGTCCTTATTTCGGGCTTTTTGAACGCTTAACAGCGTGGTGGTTTGACTGTTAAAGATCGTAGCCTGGGGAAATAAATATTGAACCCTCAGAATGTTGCCCCGAGAAGCGGGGCTATATGGTTTTACGGAGTAAAATCATGGGCGTAACGCACATAACGACACAAGTATTTAATCTCGCCAGGACAGGCGAACCTTATGAAAGCGAATTCCTGGTCGATACCGGCTCCATCGACTGCATGGCTCCCGGTCAGGAGCTCGAAAGAATCGGCATACAAAAAGAAGGGCGGTTCGTTTATGAACTGGCCAGCGGTGAAGGAGTCGAGTACGAACGGGGATTCGCGCGGATTGCCTTCATGGGGCAGGAAACGGTTGCGCAAATTATCTTCGGTCCCAAGAATATCGAACCCATCCTGGGCGTCGTCGCATTGGAGAATATGGGATTTGTCGTCGACCCCGGAAGCAACCAATTGAAGAAAGTGGCTGCACTGCCATTGAAATGATGATAGTGGAGGTAAAAATGACCTTGCGCCGCAAAGTTACGGATGGATGCCAGCCACGGACGTGTGTGTCTTCTCCCTTGGGAAGGCGAGGGCGGGTTCTATCGAGATCGAAAACTGCGGAAGATAACCGCATTCCGTCCCCTTTTGTGGCTCCACAAAACATACCGGATGAATCGAAAAAAATGGGTTTTGTCCATGTTGCCACCACCATCCGCAACCCGGCCGACCCGGAAAGGTCGTGGGACGGTCTCTTTCTGGTGGATACCGGGGCTACGGACTGCATGGTCCCGCGCTGCCATCTGGAAGCGATTGGCCTTTCTCCCAGGGGCCAGCGTACCTATGAACTGGCCGACGGTTCGGAACTCAAGATGGATGTTGCCGTCGGAGAGATTGAATTCATGGGTGAGATTGTAGGAGGAACGGTTATTTTCGGTAACGATGATATTGAGCCTATCCTCGGTGTGACTGCCCTCGAATCGGTGGGCATCGACGTTGATCCGCTCAACCAACGACTGAAGCGGTTACCGGCAGTGAGGCTGAAATAATTTTTCCAGCCGTCAAGGATGGCCAATAAGGACGACAAAAGACGAGAAAAAGCCGATTCCCGCCATATAAGTTGAACGAACAATTCAAGAATCAGGATTTCCAAGATGTCCGGTCAAAATACACAATCCAAGGCTGCCCCATCCACCGGATGGCTGGCGAAATTCAAAACCATGCCCAACGACGGCGCGGCCAAGATGTTGACCGTCACCATTACGCTGTGTTTTGTCTGTTCCGTCATTGTCTCCGGCGTGGCCGTTAGCCTCCGCCCCTTGCAGGTGGCCAACAAGGCCCTGGAAAAGAACCGGGTCATCCTCGAAGCGGCGGGGCTGCTCGATGAGCAAAAAACCGACGATATCCAGGCGCTCTTCGACGAACTGGTAGAGGTGCGGGTCGTGGATCTCGATACGGGCCTCTACATTGATATGCCGGACCCCAAGACCCACGATCAGCGCAAGGCCGCCAAGGATCCCGCGCGGAATTCCCCTATCCCGAGCGAGCAGGATGTCGCCAAAATAAAGCGGCGCGCGCAACAGGCCAGCGTCTATCTGGTGCAACGGGACGGCAAACTGCAAAACCTCATTCTGCCCGTGCATGGCTACGGCCTGTGGTCCACTATGTATGGTTTCCTTGCCCTGGAATCCGACATCAACACTGTCGCCGGGTTGAGTTTCTATGAACACGCCGAAACACCGGGACTGGGGGGTGAGATCGATAACCCCAAATGGCGCGCCCGCTGGGTCGGCAAATTTTCCCATGATGAGCGGAATACTCCCCGGTTGGAGGTAGTCAAGGGCCGCGCCGATACCGTTCATCAGGTCGATGGCATCGCTGGGGCCACGCTCACATCGGTTGGCGTCGGTAATATGATGCGTTACTGGCTGGGCGATAATGGATTCGGGCCGTATCTCGTCAAATTGCGGGTGAATTCCGGATGATTTCGCTTTGCGGGGCGAAGGATCTCGAGAACGGGTAGGCATATGAGCAAACCGATTCGCTGGAGCGAATCCGAAAACGAACAACTAAAACACAGGCATGGAATTGGTTTCGAGGATGTTCTTCTCGCTTTGGAGCAGGGCAGGTTGCTCGATCATCGGAGACATCCCAACGCGGCTCGATAGGGGAATCAGCAACAATTGATAGTAGAAATCGGTGGATATGCCGCCGTTGTCCCTTACGTCGATGAGGGGGATTGCCGGTTTTTCAAGACCCTTTTCCCTAGTGGTCTGTCCATGAGATAAATTGGGATGTTAAACTTGTTTCTTAATAGAA
>CAZQHJ010000117.1:0-7093 GCA_964593225.1 uncultured Thiotrichales bacterium | reverse complement strand
CCTCTTGCACGGGCTTGGTTCAAACCCTAATTCTTAGCCTTGATAAAGCACTAGGCAACAGCAATGATTGAGCCAACCGAAGATGAGGATACATTTGTCGCGGGGTGGTAACTTCCCGTGTCCAGATCACGCAAGACGCGAAATATCCGCCGTCGCCGAAAACAGGGCATGGATGTTCTGCAACAAGGCCAGGCGATTGTTCCTGGTGCCCGCGTCCTCCGCCATCACCAGCACGGCGTCGAAAAAGGCGTCCACGCCATTCCGAAGGCCCGCCAAGAGCGTCATCGCAGCCGTGTAATTCCCCTGGGAAAGCTGCGCCATGACCGTGGGCGTCAGCTCGGCCAATTGCGCCGCCAGGGCGCGTTCCGCGTCTTCCATCAGCAAGGCTGGGTCTATCTTACCGGGGGTAGCAATGTCCCCTTGAGCAAGGCCCGCCTGTCGCAGGATATTCTGGATCCGCTTGTTGGCGGCGGCGAGGCTTGCCGCCTCGGGTAGCTCTCGGAAGGCCGCCACCGCCCGCACCCGCAGGGCAAAGTCGAGGGGTCGGTCGGGTCTTCGCGCCGCCACGGCGGCAAAGACATCGGGGGCGATGCCTTGTTCCGAGAAATAGGCGCGCAGCCGCTCGGTCATGAAATCGAGGACCTTTGCCGTGATATCCCCGGCATCGAAGCGCGCCGCCCCTTCCCCACTGTAGCCTGCCGCCGCGCTGTCCAGCAACGGCGGTAACGCCAAGTCCAGCTCGCCTTCGATTAAGATGCGCAGCGCGCCCAGTGCGGTCCGGCGCAGGGCGAACGGGTCCCGATCGCCTTTCGGGAGTTGGCCGATCCCGAAGATGCCTACCAGGGTATCGAGCTTATCAGCGATGGCGACGGCCTGGCCAATCCGGCTAGTGGGTATCCCGTCCCCCGCGAAGCGGGGCCAATAGACCTCTTCCAGGGCCTTGGCCGTAGCCGGGTCTTCCCCCGTCCGTTCGGCGTAGATGCGGCCCATGTGGCCTTGGAGCTCGGGCAATTCACCCACCACCCGGGTCAGGAGATCGCACTTGGCCAAAAGCCCCGCCCGACGCGCCAGTTCCGCCTCTTCCGGAGATTGGCCCAGGGCAAAGGCCACCTGACCGGCGAGCCGGGAGACGCGCTCGCTTTTGTCGAAGAGGGAGCCGAGTTTTTTCTGGAAGACCACCGATTTCAGCCCCTCCAGGCGATGGGCCAGAGGCTCGCGCAGATCGGCGGCGAAGAAGAAGGCGGCATCGGCCAGGCGCGGGCGGATCACCCGTTCGTTGCCGCGCCGCACGGACTCCGGGTTGCGGCTTTCGATATTGCTGACGGTGATGAAATGGGGCATGAGATTGCCCTGGGTATCCCGAACCGGGAAGTATTTCTGGTGCCCGGTCATGGTGCCCATGAGGACCTTGTCGGGCAGTGCCAGGAATTGCTCATCGAAACTGCCGGCTATGACCACGGGCCACTCCACCAGGGCCGTGACCTCCTCCAATAGCGCCTCGGTGATGATGGCCTCCCCCCCGAACCCCTGGGCCGCTCTTTGGACCTGTTCCCGAATCATCGCCTTGCGCGCATCGAAATCGGCCACGACCCGGCCCTTTTCACGCAATAGCCCGACGTAATCGGCGGGGTCCTCGATCACCAGTGGCTCGGGGTGATGAAAGCGATGGCCACGGGTTTTGCCACCGGAGGTTACCCCCATGATCTCGGTTTCCACGACTCGGTTGCCGAAGAGCAGCACGGCCCAGTGTACGGGACGCGCGAATTCCACCGAAAGGTCGGACCAGCGCATGCGTTTAGGTATAGGGAGGCGGGGGAGGGCGTCGGACACAATGCCGGGGAGCAGGGACAGGGTGGGCCGGCCGGGTTCGGTGTGGCGAAATAGAAGCCAGCTCCCGTCTTCGGTGGTGAGTTTCTCCAGCGCCTCTACGGCCACGCCGCAGGAACGGGCAAAGCCGAGGGCGGCCTTGGTGGGGTTTCCATCGGCATCGAAGGCCGCCTTCAGGGCAGGTCCCCGCCGACTGGATTCCTGTTCCGCCTGCCGGGTTTCCACGTGGGTAATCAGTACCGCCAGCCGCCGTGGAGTGGCGAAGCAGGACAGATCGCCGTGGCCAAGGTTTGCCGCATCGAGATTGGCGAGGATCTCTTTGCCAAGGGCCTCCGAGAGCCGCCGCAGAGCAAGGGGCGGCAGTTCTTCGGTACCGATTTCAACGAGTAATGCCGCAGGTTGTTGGACGTGGGGTACCGGGGTTGCGCGTGGTGGGTTCATTGGGTGCTGTACTTTAGAAGCTGTTTGGGAATTCGTCATCTACTGCGGCGGCGCCCGAATTGCGTCCTGCCGCGTTGCGACGGGGGCGAAAATTGCGTCGTGTAGTCCACTACAATCCTTATTTTCGCTCCCATCGCGCCTTGCGGGAGCCACAATCGGGGCGCCGCCTCGCTACGATGCGAATTTCCAAACAGCTTCTTAGCGAGGCGGCGCCTCATGGGTCGGGAAACAGGCAGGGGATGGGAAGAGGAAGTCGCGCTCATCCGCATGGGACTCCCCAACTCTGTTTTTACCCCCTGCGGGATTATTCAGGGTCTTCCATCAGTTGCGTGGCGAAGCGAAGGCGCGCAAATCCCAGTTGGCGCGCCACATCCATGAGCGTCACGATGGATTGATAGGGCGTTCCTTCATCGGCCGTAAGGATCAATGGGGGAAATTTGGGGCCACTTGCCTCTTTCAGCGCCCTTTTGATGGTCGCCTGTTCGGTATTGATCAGCATTCTTCCATTGATGTAGTAACGGCCCTCGGCATCGATGGACACCTCGATCGTGCTTTCTTTGCTTGGTTCGGATTCGGCGGTCGCTTCGGGTAATTCGATGGCAAGCTCCGAATTGCGTTCGAAGGTCGTGGATATCATGAAGAAGATCAGGAGTAGAAAGACCACGTCAATCAATGGCGTGAGCGTTACGTCCGGATCTTCTTGCGTGTTGGCGCGCCTTAGGTTCATGTATCGGAAAAACAGAACTATCTACTGTATGTATCCCGTTTCCGCTCACCGGCCAGGGCCTCGACCATCTTGATGGCTTCCTGTTCCATGACGACCACGAGATCCTCTACCTTGCCACGGAAGTAGCGATAGAAAATAAGGCTGGGAATTGCGACGGTAAGCCCTGCGGCGGTCGTGATCAACGCCTCGGAGATACCACTGGCCAACACGCCCGGATCATCAATGCCCTGGGTCGTTATGACCGCGAAGACCTTGATCATGCCGATAACCGTGCCCAGCAGACCCAGAAGCGGTGCGATGGCGGCAATCGTTCCAAGGGCATTGAGATATTGTTCCATGCTATGTACAGCGTGGCGGCCGGCTTCTTCTATGCCTTCCTTCATGATCTCCCGGCTATATTGGCGGTTGGCAAGACCGGCGGCCAGGACCTTCCCAAGGGGGGAATTGTTACGCAGTACGTGGAGGTGTTCCTCGTCGAGCCTGTCTTTCTTTGCTCGTTGCCATATCTCGACCACCAAGTTATTCGGGGCAATACGCCTTTCCCGCAAGAACCAGAAACGCTCGACAATGATGGCGACGGAGATGACCGAACACAGCAGTATCGGCACCATGACGAAGCCACCGGCTTTTATCAGCTCGAACACGGATCTTCCTCAATCATCATTGCGCTGGGCGAAATGATACGGCTCCGCCTCGCGGAGCGAACGGTTGTGATTTGCAAGTGAAAAATTACGGTTTCGAACCCGTTATGTATCGCAGGCTGTTGGGCTCGCACGGACATTCCCAGGCGATGGGAAACGTTTCGATCTTGCCTTGGTTTTTTAATTCGAACAGGCGTGGCACGATTTTATCCCGGAGCTCCTTTGGGCTGACGGGGTTGACATAGATCCGGGTGCCGCCCTCGAATCCTGCCGGGTTGCTCGTGCGCCAGCGAATCAGGATATGCCAGGGAATATTTTCCACCGAATCGATGGGGCTATAGTACCACTCCTCGTTGCAGGGTATCTGGCTTCCCATTGCGCTATGACAGGCATGGACGATGTCGCTTACCCCCCGAATCTCCTCCCTGGTATGGTCGTGGGGCATTGCGTGTTCGCTCTTGGAATATACGGCTATCGTTGGATAACGCCGTCCTATTTCCACATAGGCAATGGCATAGTCGTTTTCCGCAAAAACAAGGTTATGGTAACCGGCGAAATTCGGCCCCATTGCGTTGTAGTAGTTCCGGTTTCCTCGGAACCGGGCGATCTCCCGTTCGATAGCGACACCCCACTCATCGATTGCCACCAGTTGTTTGTGCAGGTGATCGAAGGAGGCCCCCGCATTGGATAGCCAGTTTTGAAATACACTGACATAGCGCACGTAACGGTTGTCTTCGACGATATTTTTCATCGCCTCGATCGTGAATGTGAAGTACCGATAGTGCTCTTCCGGCGTGAGTTCTCCCGAGGAACAGAGTTCCACCTCGTACCGCGCCCCTGGTTTGTAATGGCGCTGCGCCACGATCAGCTCATGCCCTCCGCCGAAAAATGCGTTGGACATCTTCAATTTTTCTTCCAGGGAAATCGTTTTAATCTGTTGATCGGTATGATTGCCGGCCCGTAATTTCAAATCCACGATATCGATAACATGCCGGATACCCTCGGCGGAAGATAGGTAATCGGCCTTGCGCTGAACGTTTTCTGCTGTCATCCCGAAATCATAGTTTGTCGTCCAATAATCGTAGGTAACGATCTCGAACAGGTTGGGAACGCACCGGAATTCGGCCGTTGTATCATGAATCTGTTCCGCCTTTACCCCTTCCAATATGATGTGTTCCCCCTCTTTCTCTACCATTCGGGCCTTTTCGGGTGGTGTATTGAGGTAATGTTTTTGGCAGAAATTGCAGTAATCCTCCGGTTCCGTCACCTTTATTTGCCTGGCGGATGCTGGGATGGCGTTCGAGATGGGTTTGTTACCTCTACCGGGCGGTGTCCACACGGCGGTTCCTGTAAAGGGATTTATCTGCTTTATCGTCCCATCAGGCATCTCGTGGTAGTACGCGTGTGTAAATTGGTGTGTGGATTGACTGCTCATTTGGGGTGTCGTCTCGTCATTGGTTTGGACTCAATAGAAGCAAAACATAATGGTCTTGATATACAAAATCATTATGTTTCAGCTATGTTGTGCGTAAAGTATATAAACAAAATCCACGTCCTATACAGATTCCACAACTCAACCACTACCAGATGAATCCGGTAGGTTGTGGCCGCTAAAGCGGCCCGGCGGACTAAACCGCCGACTGAAGAGAATGCATCTGAAGATGGAGGTTTTAAACCTCTATCCGCCTTCGGCGGACTGAAGTTTTTAAGAGACTATAAAGAGAAATTAAATGAATATCGACGAAATAGTAAGTAGATTTCAAAGGTTATCCACGATATTTCCCTTTAGTGAGGCAGGTCGTCTTATAAAGAATCCTTACACGCCTCACTCTTCTCCTCCCTTCCTTCCTTCATCTTTTGTACGTCTGGAGGAATCTATCCGATTTTATATGGAAACCTCGGATCCTTCACTGATAAAAAAATATTGTTCACTCATGTCAATACCAATGATAAAACCTCCTATTGTCGCCATACTTGCCACTGAGATTTCCATGGAAAGAAGCTATCCCTTCACTATTTTTTCTCATGAAGCCATTCACCAAAACTCTGCCTTTTCGGATGTAGCGATGATGGAGAAACATGGAACCTATATTAGAGAAGCACTTAACACCTCTGAATTACCACCGATTGTTAAAACTATAACCGTTGGGATCGGGCGCCATGGTAATGAAAGTTACTTTATGGTGACTGAACTGGGCGATCTAAGAATAAATAAACAATTGAAAAAAAAATTATCAGAGGCAACAGGCGTTCCCAACAGCACTATGAAACACCACTTTCATATCAATGACCAGGGTTTCGATCCGATCCGGAATTTGGGCTTGTCGCCAGGAAACGTTGGTCCCTTCCCTTATTTCATCAGACGTCTGGAACACATAATCTTCCTCAAAAAAGAGATATCGTGCGAACTTGTCGCAATCCGTTTTACACCATTCGATACGCTTATTATCACTGAGGCGCTTTTTGAAATGCTGATGATAGCCTATATGAAATGGAAGGGCAGACAAATTATTTTTATCAGAATCGATATAACTAATACCGTTCCGCCAACAGCCTGACTTCCTCTTCGAGGCTGAGACCTTCTAAGGAACTCCCATTCATTTTTTCGTACCGCCCCAAAGGATTCGGCCAGCACGCCCATGGCCTTTGGCAGTACGTCATCGAGTCCAAACACGTCCAGCGCTTTTCCCAGGCTCCGGGGCAACAGGTCGGATGCATTCTTCCAGGTAATTGACATGAACGGCCTTGGCGCGAATCACGTTGGCATTATCGCACCAGATGAGGCGAATGAATTTTACCTGGGCGTTTTTCAGCAATTGCTCGAGGGCTTCATTATTCACGGCTATTTTCCTTAGGTTATACTTCTAACGGCTGATTCGTTTACATTTTTAGACAAGTCGATAACCGGGTGGTATTACAAATAACCGCTGTATTAGCTGTATCAAAGGCTTCCATATGACTTGATGCCATTAGCGCCTGTTGTGCCGGAAAGTTCGGAAATCTGCCCCTAAAAGTATACTTTGTCTCCATTTGCCATTCTGATAAATCCCGACTTGGTGCGGATTATACAGCGGAAGTTATACTATGTTACTACAACTCGACTTTGGCCATTTCATGGAACGGATGCGAGTTGATTTAGCAAAGTATCCAGGTGTGGTAGCTCGGATTTAATCCGACACCCGGCTTCAAAAAGTAGAGGGTCGCCGGTTTGGATGGAAGTGTCCGCCAATCAGTACGGTATTGTTAGGAACAGGATGGGAAAAAAGGCGAAATAACGACGCAAGCCGCTAAAATGCAAACAGAACCGGAGAGGAACCTTTCCGCACTGCTCCGCTACAATGGGCCGTGGGAATTCTGTTCGATGTCGTGAAGGTATCGGCCCGGCCCGGTTACAAACTGGAACCTAGTGCTTTATCAAGGCTAAGAATTAGGGTTTGAACCAAGCCCGTGCAAGAGG
>CAZQHJ010000116.1:0-7116 GCA_964593225.1 uncultured Thiotrichales bacterium | reverse complement strand
CATGCGCAGGAATAGTTAACTATTTCAAGCGTGTGCAACACAGCGGATGGCCGCTTGGTGTCTTTGCCCAACCCCAAAAATCGGATGGAATGAGCCACTAGCCAAGTTCGGTCAATCCATACTTTTTGTGGAATTTGTCTACCCGACCGGCGGTATCGAGAATTTTCTGCTTACCCGTGTAGAAAGGATGGCACTTCGAGCATACCTCGATTTGGAGGGTGTCGTCGGGCAGTGTGGATTTCGTCGTAAAGTGATTGCCGCAACTACATTTTACGGTGATTTCATGGTAGGGGGGGTGAATGTCGGCTTTCATCGGTCTGAATTTCTCGATTCCATATTGTATAATTTTTTCGCAATTCCCTGAGTTTTCAAGGATGCCGTTCTTAAACCAAATGCCTTGCAACAAGCTATAAAATAACGGACTTCAAAAAGTTGCACACGAAATCCCTTATCGTAATCTTGCCACATTCACGGCAACAGATTGATTGAAACGAATCGACTGGCGCGAACTCATGGGCAAAAAACGCCTCAAGATATCGGTTACAATCAAAAAGTCCACCGGAATGCGACAAGATAATTTTATTGTTTAAAGATGATCAGCGCGAGGCTTCGCCTGATTTACTCGGAGGGAACGTCCCTTTAACTGAGTTTCATTCAGTGCTTCAATTGCCGCTTCCGCTTCGGAGTCGTTCGGCATCACGACAAAACCGAATCCCTTTGACCGTCCCGAGAATCTGTCCGTTATCACACTGGCATCTTCCACCTCACCATACTTGGCAAAAATTTCTCTCAATTCCTCTCCATCAACACTATAAGGTAGATTTCCTGCATATATATTCATTGAAAAGCCTTACTCTTTAAGAAAAATGTGATTGGGAGCGAACAAGCGCTACCGGAATGCAATACATGAAACACCGGGGTAGCGATTTGTCATGAAGCGCATAGTTTACAACGAGACTTATCCTCTTAGGAAAGGTTATTTTCCCTGGACATCATGGAACGGACTTTTCCACGGCGAAATAAGCCGATAATTGAGGCAGATCCACCTCGCCCAATGCCAACCGGAAAACTTGGCCCGGCTCGGGGTTGCCCCGATATCGCACTTGGGCATCCAGGCCAAGGCTCGGAATCAATACCGTGCCGCGTTTTTCTCCCTTCTCCACCAATATCCCCTCGCCTTGCCAGTCGGAATGCTCGCGCAGATAGACCAAGGTCCAGTGCCGATTGGAAAGACGTTCTCCTTTCCGGGTTCCGGCCGTGGCGGCCTGGGTGGCGCCTATCCGCTGGATGATTTTTTCCGAGCCAAGCACCCCATCGCCCTGGAGCCAGGCGCGTAGTTGTTGGTGGGCAACCAGATCGAGGTACCGCCGCAAGGGGCTGGTTACCTGGCTATAACACCCAACGCCAAGCCCACCATGGGGACCCGGTGTGGTGCTCATTTGGCGAGGGGCCAGTTTTCGGCGATACCCGTACATCTCGGCAAGGGTTTCCGGTTGTCTTTGGTGCTCCAATGGGAGATTGACGCCGGCCTGGGCAATGAAGGGAAAGGGTATGTCCCGTTCAAGGGCAAATCGGGCAACGGCCTCTCCGGCCATGATCATGATTTCCCCTACGAGGATACGGCTGTTCAATTCCGGTAAGACGCGGATATGGACCTTGCCATCCACGACTCGCACGGCAACATCGGGAAGCGTAATGAAGATGGCGCCCGCCACACGACGTCGCGCCCGGGCAGTTTGTGCGATCCACCAGAGATGACAGAATGGGGCTTCGCCCATCCGCTCTTCCACCGCGGCATAGGTGAGTCGTTCTACCCGGACCAGACTCGGCACGATCTCCAGGTGACTCACGGCGCCATCGGCATCCAGATCGAGACCGAAAGAAAGCGCGGGGGAAGTCGCTTTTTTCCCCAACCCGAGTTCTTCGACAACGGCTTCGGGAAGCATCGGCGCGGTGAGTTCCGGAAGATAAAGCGTCGCGCCACGGCCCCTGGCCTCCAGATCCACGGCACTGTCAGGTGTCACGGCAAAGGCCACATCGGCTACATGGATCCACAAACGCGCCCCGTCCAGACTGATGGCGTCATCGGGGTCCTGATTCCCTTCATCGTCGATGGCAAAGGCGCGCAGGTGGGTGAGATCCCGCCGATTCCCGGTGGAAAGGGCGCCAGCCAGGGCCGGAATCGGCAGCTGTGGCGCGTTGGTGTCGAGTCCGATTCGTATGGGATGGGGGTTCGTCCGATCATGCCAGTGTCCGAGTTTTAGCAGTAGGGCATGGGCATTGGCCGGTGTTTGTTCGATACCGAGTTTACGCAAAAGCCGACTCTGCCCCGTCCTGTCAAAGGCCAGTTCCTCGATCTCTTTCAGGTAATCGGCATCCTCGGGTCGAAATGGCCCACTGGTCCGAACGCGCTGTAAAAAATCCGTCCAGGCGCGCGCCTTCCTTGCCCTGGCCTCACGCTTGGCCAGTTCCTCTTCCGCCTTTTCCGGGGCGCGCGCCTGTATGTTCTCCGGAACACCGTAGAAATAGATCCCATCGCTGACCAGTTGCCAGGCATTCCATCGACTGGACGGCGACTCGTCTCCGTAGAGTAATTCGGCAAGTTCCCCCAGGGTAATCGGGGAACCGGCGACCAACTCGCAAACGGTTTTAACATCCTCCCCGATTCGGGTGGCCAGATCGCCCACGTCGTGGACAGGTCCCGGATGGATCAGGAATACGTCTTTAGGCCGCACCCGGCAGGTTTGGCCATCATCGAGCATGATTTCCAGTTTATCGACAACAGCGATAACCCTGGCGGGTTTCCTCTTGTACGACACCAGGCTGTTTTGCAAAAAGGTTTCAGGCACTATGACTCGATTTGTTGTTGTTCATTACAGCCCCCCGCCCGGGCTTGTTTTAGGGGTCCGGGGACGCATGCGGCCACGGCGCCCTTTCAACGTCCGAGTTTTTGTTGTATTTCGGCCAGGGTTTGGGCCGCCGGCATGGCGGGGACGACCAGGACACCGAGTTGTCGCCCGATTTGACTGGTGGAAAACAGCCCGCGGATGTGCTGTCCGCCTGCCTCTTCATCGATCTCGGCCACCAGCAGATGCTTGCGGTCGAGATGCCTTAGGGTTGCCACGATATGCCCGACCTTTGCATTGCGCACGTTGACGATGTTGATGACGGTCACGTGGCATTGGGGCGTCATGAGCATGCGGACGGTAATTCGGGCCCGTGGGATGCGTTCTTCTCCCACGATCCGGATGGGTTCCTCACCGAGTATCATCTTGGAAGTGACGGTTCCGATGACTCTATCCGCTTCTTCCGTGACCAGCAGGAGGCGCACACCGGCCGATTTCATCGTCTCCAGGGCCTCGTCGATGGGGACATCCGGGGTTACCGTAACGGGCTGTACATATCGGAAATCCGTCATCACATCCAAGGCCGGGCTCTCCAGGTGAACCATTTCCGGTAATTTGGGCGGATGGATGAAGGTATTTTCCTCTCTCAGGGGGATGCAAGAAAAAGCGGCGTAGTTTTCCACTGTTGTTAGCCTCCATGAATTCCGGCTACGTCGGAATTCGTCATTTTCATCGGGTTTGTCTTTTTATTGATTCGGCTATTTGTCGGGATAAATCGATCACGATTCGGTTTCTTCCTTTTGTGCATTTTTAGAGGCAGTGTTTTTCCGATGCCAAAGCCCAATAGAAAGACGCCGCCGATGCCGATAATAGCAGGCACCGGCAGAATGGTAAAAGTTCCATATCATGCCCGTGGTCCGTAATCGAAGGCCGGAATAGACCTTCTCGAACCCGAAAACCCTCAATGGGCCTCATCCCAATTGGCCCCCACGCCAATCGCCACCACCAGGGGCACCGACAGGGCCGCCGCGCCGGTCATCTGTTCGCCAATCACGGCGGCGGCCTTATCCAATGCCTCCTCGGCCACCTCGAAGACCAGCTCATCGTGCACCTGCATGATCATCCGCACCGCCGGCCTTTCCGCCGCCAGCCAGCCATGCAGGCCGATCATGGCGCGCTTGATGATATCGGCCGCCGTGCCCTGCATGGGGGCGTTCACGGCGGCGCGTTCCGCGTATTGCCGGCGCTGGGCGTTGGGGGCGTTGATGTCGGGTAGGTACAACCGGCGACCGAACAGGGTCTCCACGAAACCCTCCTCCCGCGCCCTGGCGTGGACCGATTCCATAAAGGCCTTCACGTCCGGATAGCGTTGGAAATACCGATCCATATACGCCTGCGCCCGCCAGCGCTCGATGCCGAGCTGACGGGCGAGCCCGAAGGCCGACATCCCGTAGATAAGACCGAAGTTGATGGCCTTGGCGCGGCGCCGTTGTTCTTTCGTGACCCCTGGCGTGAACCCTGGCGTCACGCCCTCCGCCCCGCTCTCTGTCGTCCCCTCCCCCGTTTCCGAATCGCCGAACAGCTCCGCCGCGGTGGCCGCATGGATATCGACGCCCGAAGAAAAGGCCTTTTTCAGCCCTTCGTCGCCGGACAGATGGGCCATGATGCGCAGCTCGATCTGGGAATAATCGGCAGCCAGCAGGCGGAAACCCGGCGGGGCGATGAAGGCCTGGCGGATCCGGCGTCCCTCCTGGGTGCGGATGGGGATGTTCTGGAGATTGGGCTCGGAGGAAGAGAGCCGGCCCGTGGCGGTGACGGCCTGATGATAATGGGTGTGCACCCGGCCCGACACGGGGTGGATGCGGGTGGGCAGGGCGTCGGTGTAGGTGGATTTCAGTTTGCCCAGGGCGCGGTACTCCAGGATGAGCCTGGGCAGGGGATAATCATCGGCCAGTTCCTGGAGGACCGACTCGGCGGTGGAGGGCTGCCCCTTGGGAGTTTTGGCCTTGACCGGCAATCCTTGCCGCTCGAACAGGATGGCCTGGATCTGTTTCGGCGAGGCGAGGTTGAAGGGCTCCCCGGCGATGTCATGGGCCTCGCGCTCGATCTCGGCGATCCCCCGGGCGAGCGCCGCGCTCTGCTGGGCGAGCAAGGCCCCATCGATCCGGACGCCCTCTCGCTCCATCTCCGCCAGGACCGGCATCAAGGGCATCTCGATGTCCTCGAACACCGATTTCAGCTCGGGCGTTTCGCAGACCCGCGGCCACAGGGTCTCGTGGAGCGCCAGGGTCACCTGGGCGTCCTCGGCGGCATAGGGCCCGGCCTGTTCCAAGGGGACCTGATCGAAGGTGATCTGTTTCGCGCCCTTGCCGGCAACGGCCTCGAAGGGAATGGTTTTCCGCCCGAGATACTTCAGGGCCAGGGTATCCATATCGTGCCGGGCGGCCACGCTGTCCAGCACGTAGGATTCCAGCATGGTGTCGAAGACCGGGCCGGCAATTCGGATGCCGTAGCGGTCCAATATCTGGCGGTCGTATTTCAGGTTCTGACCCACCTTGGCCCGCGCCGAGTCTTCCAACAGGGGCTTGAGGGCCGCCAGCACCGATTTCCGGGAAAGCTGATCCGGCGCGCCCGGATAGTCGTGGCCCACCGGGACGTAGGCCGCCCGGATGGGGTTCGGTTCACCGGGTTCATCGTTCTTCACGGCAAACGATACCCCCACGATCTCGGCGGTCAGACAATCCAGACCCGTGGTCTCGGTATCGAAGGCGAAGAGCGTCGCTTTCCCAAGGCGTTCCAGCCAGGTCTCGAACCCCGCCCGGTCCAGGATAATTTCGGCCCCAGGCGCGGGGGGCGCATCGCCGTCGGCGGATGGGGAACCCGGCGGACTACCCCCCTCCCCCGCCGCCGCCAAAAGCTCCGACAGCCAAGACTTGAATTCCAGCTCCGTGTACAGCGCCTTCAGACGGGCCGTATCCGGTTCCGTGCGCACCAGATCCCGAGGGCCGCGATCCAGGGAAATATCACATCGAATGGTAACGAGCGCCCGGGAGACGGACAGCTGCGCGAGACTCGCCCGCAGGTTCTCCCCCACCTTGCCTTTGATGCGATCGGCGTTCGCGATGACCGCGTCCAGGGACCCATGGCTCCCCAACCAATTCCGCGCCGTCTTCGGCCCGACCTTGGGGACGCCGGGCACGTTGTCGGAGGCGTCCCCCATGAGGGCCAGGTAGTCCACGATGAGCCCGGGGGGGACCCCGAATTTGTCCTCCACGCCCGCGGGGTCCAGGCGGCTGTCGTCCATGGTGTTCACCAGGATCACGTCGTCGGTGACGAGCTGCGCGAAATCCTTATCGCCCGTCGATATCCGCACCGACAGCCCGGCGGCCCCCGCCTGGGTGGCCAGGGTCCCGATGACATCGTCGGCCTCCACCCCCGGCACCGCCAGGATCGGCAGGCCCAAGGCCATTATCAGCTCATGGAGCGGTTCGATCTGGCGCTGCAGGGCCTCCGGCATGGCGGCGCGGTTGGCCTTGTAGTCGGCGTAGAGTCCCTCCCGAAAGGTCTTCCCCTTGGCGTCGAAGACCACGGCCATATAGTCGGGGGCCTCCGCCAGAAGGCGGCGCAGCATGTTCACCACCCCATAGACCGCGCCGGTGGGTTGGCCCCGGGAGCTCGTCAAGGCGGGCATGGCGTGGAACGCCCGGTAGAGATACGAAGACCCATCCACCAGAACGAGGAGCGGTTTGTCCTTCATGGCGACCTCGGTTGCGAGTCAAGGGGCCGGACGGGTATCCGGGGCCAACCCATTGCAAACGACGGTCACGGACAAAGGGCCGCGGGTGGTGTCCCCCCCCACCAGGGCCACATTGCAGCGCCGAGCGATGGTCTTCAGGCTATGGCTAAAACGCGCCAGCCAGTCCTCATCGGCCTCCGGCAACGTCAGGGCCAGGGTCGCCCAGGCGGGCGTCGCGCCGGCGTCCCTCAGGCTACGCAGGGGTAAGGCCAAAGCCTCTCGGCCCAGGGACGCCGGAGACCGGGCCCGCGAGGGGTCCCGGACGGTGGTCATGGCCGTCACCACCTTTTGGCCCTCGGGAACCCGCAATAGGGCGGCGTCGTCCCCCACGCCCAGGAGCACATCGTCCCGCTTCGCGGCGCCCTCGGAGAAGAAACGCGCGATCAATTGGAATTCATGCATATAAAATACCTCTACGCTCTAGTGGTCTATCAATCTAATAACTTTGGATAAAGATGTTTTAGCTTGATACGG
>CAZQHJ010000115.1:0-7248 GCA_964593225.1 uncultured Thiotrichales bacterium | reverse complement strand
GCAACAAAATACGTCAATGGCAATTGGAAAACAGTTTCATTCGGTTGCCCTGGGGCCACAGGTTATGCGCAGAATGTATATTATGTTAAATTAATAGATGGAAGGAACGCCCCCTAGTCCTCCGTGTCGGACTAACCGGCAAAGACCTCATCAGTCCCTTGGTTACCTTACCCCTATCGATCTTGCTAACCTAAGTTCTGGATAAGAAAATTCCGTATCACAAGCCGTAAGCACCGGACAATATTGGTGTTACGGAGGTGTCGAGTCATTGCTAAACAAGGACACGGGGGGGGGCAAACCTGACCCCAAGGAATCGCGTTGACGAGCGTATAGAAGCTGCAGTGGTGCAGCTTATCCGGCTCACGGACAGGCACGGATAAACAACGAACTCAGATAATTAATCGGTGTTATGGAAGTTATTGGATTGCATTTTGATGGGGATACCGGCATCCGGGTCGTTTTTTACGCTATTCACACTCTCTCGCAATTGCTTCCCAGGCTTGAAGTATGGCACGTGCCTGGCAACTATAGAAACGAGATCGCCACTTTTCGGGTTACGCCCAATACGCTGTGGACGGTAATGCAATGAAAAACTGCCGAAGCTGCGAATTTCAACGCGTTCCCCCACAGCCAATGTGCTCGCTATAGATTCCAGGATAATGTTAACCGCTTGATCCACATCGTTGGAATCAAGTTGCATTTGTCGCCTAGCCAGCCAATCAATGAACTCCGATTTCGTCATTGATCATCGTCCATTCTTTTTTTCCAGATATCCCCGATGGTAGCCATTCCGATATCTGCGGAGGTACTGTATTGCTGGACCACAGCGGCCTCTTCTTCATTTTCCTTCGCCTTTACGGAGAGGGCCACGGTCCGTTTCTTACGATCCAGGCTGACAAGTTTGGCCTCGATCTCATCTCCGACATTCAACACCTGCCGTGCATCCGACACACGGTCACGGGAAAGATCCGATACACGAATATACCCTTCAACACCATTGGCTAATTGTACGACCACCCCTTTGGCATCCACTTCCTGTACCACACCTTGCACGATGCTCCCTTTCGGGTGTTCGGAGAGGAATGCAGAGAAAGGATCTTTATCCAGCTGTTTAACACCAAGGGAAATACGCTCGCGCTCCGCATCCACGGACAATACCACCGTTTCCAGCTCTTCACCCTTCCCATAGTCGCGAATAGATTCTTCCCCGGATTTGGCCCAGGAGATATCGGAAAGATGCACCAAACCATCGATTCCCCCCTCAAGTCCGATAAAAACGCCAAAATCCGTAATCGACTTAATTTTTCCGACAACCCGATCTCCTTTCTTATGGGTAGCAGCAAATTCTTCCCAAGGATTTGGCTTACACTGTTTGATTCCAAGAGAAATACGGCGACGTTCCTCGTCCACATCAAGAACCATAACATCAACCCGATCCCCTGCCTGAACAACTTTCGTAGGATGTATGTTTTTGTTGGTCCAATCCATTTCGGAAACGTGAACCAAACCCTCGACGCCGTCCTCAATCTCGGCAAAGCAACCATAATCGGCGATATTAGTAACGGTGCCAACAGTTCGCACCCCTTTGGGATAGCGCGCTGCTATATTTAGCCAGGGATCATCACCGAGTTGTTTGAGCCCCAGAGATACCCGGTTCTTATCTCGATCGAATTTCAGTACCTTGACGGTAATCTCATCACCTACCGATACGATTTCGACTGGATGTTTAACCCGTTTCCATGCCATATCCGTAATGTGAAGCAGCCCATCGATACCACCGAGATCTACAAATGCCCCGTAATCGGTAAGATTCTTTACTACCCCACGAAGTTTAGTACCCTCTTCCAGTTTCTCCAGCAGATCTTCACGCTCGGCGAAGCTTTCCTCCTCGACAACAGCCCTACGCGACACCACCACGTTATTGCGACGACGATCGAGTTTGATCACCTTGAATTCGAGAGGTTTACCTTCCAGATAAGAGGTATCCCTGACCGGTCGCACGTCAACCAGGGAACCAGGCAAAAACGCGCGGACCTCATCGACATCCACTGTAAATCCGCCTTTTACCTTATCATTGATGATACCGGTGACGGACCCGGAGGTTTCATATGCATTTTCCAGCCGCAACCACGCCCTGGCGCGTTTGGCTTTTTCTCGAGAAAGCTTTGTCGACCCAAAGCCATCCTCCACAGCATCGAGGGCTACCTCGATCTCATCACCAATGGCGACATCCACCGCGCCCATATCGTTGGCAAACTGCTCAACCGGTATCATCGACTCCGATTTCAACCCCGCATTGACTACCACCCATTCGGGAAGCACTTCTACCACCACACCGAGGAGGATAGCACCCGGGCGCATTTTCTTCTCTACTTCACTTTGTTCGAATAATTCAGCAAAACTCTCGGTCATATTTCTTGGCTCATGATATTTGCATTACTCGGGTCAAACAACAACCCGCCTGCCTCCTACGCTGCCCGCCATGGCAATACCCATAACACGGCCCAGCACCGCATCGACGGCAAGGTCCGTGGTATCGATGAGAACCGCATCGTCAGCTGGCCCAAGTGGTGATACGGCACGTTCCCGATCGCGTCGGTCCCGCTCGTTAATCTCAGTAAGGAGGGACGCGAGGTTAACATCAGTCCCCTGCGCTTTCAACTGCTTATGACGCCTTCTGGTGCGTTCATTGGGATTTGCTGTCAGAAAGATTTTCAGATCGGCGTCGGGGAAAACGCGAGTTCCCATATCGCGGCCATCAGCGACCAGGCCAGGGGGGGTGCGAAAACACCTCTGTCGATTCAAAAGCGCCTCACGTACCTTGGGTAAACGGGCAAGCCGAGACGCATTGCCCCCACATACCTCGCTATGGATCTCCATGGTGACATCGCGGCCGTTCAACAGAACACACTCCCCATCTTTGTCTTCCCTACGCAAAAATTCACAATCAAGGCGCTGGCCCAGCGTAAACAGGGCCACCTCATCATCCGGGCTTACCCGCTGCCGGATGGCGGCCAAGGCCAGCAAGCGATACAACGTGCCACTATTGAGCACTCGCCATCCCAGCTTTTCCGCCAACAGACGACTGATAGTTCCCTTCCCTACCCCACTGGGACCATCAATCGTTATGACGGGTGGGAGCTGCCTGCGGCATCCCTGCGCACAACTTTTTCCGGTAAGCGGCTGACCTTCCAATGAGGCCATCTTTCAGAGGAGCCCTCCTTTGAGAAAGCGCACTGTCCATCCGATATTTACATCCCTATCCATCAGCTTTTGATTTCCCAGGAGCCGTCCGGCCTACGGCAGGCGGTGCCATAAATCTTCTCTTGACCATCCCCGATGGTTGCATCCATGGAGTACTCGCGGCACGGGCCCGTGTCAGTCTCGTAGGTGTCCGTCGGGGTCATCGTGTACTGGTACCCGGTATCCGGGTTGCGCCAGGAAGAAGACGTCCCGGTGGGTGTCGTCTCCAGGGATTGTGCCGTTTTGAACCGGTCAGTCTCATCCATATAACGACCCACGCTACCGCCAACCATCGCCCCTGCCAGGGTGCCAACGATGGTGGCGGCGGTCTTTCCACTGCCGCCCCCCACCTGGCTGCCAAGCAGGCCACCCAGGGTGCCGCCAAGCACCGTGCCTGTCTGCTCCTTGGTGGGAGTCACACAGCCACCCAACGCCAAACCCGTAACGATAAGGGTACTTATCACTGTTTTATGCCACATCATCATCTCTCCAAAATCCGCAATCCGGCCCCGGCAGCGGTGGCCACAAAACCCGGAAACGACGTATTAACGTTTGCGCAGTCTTCGACAATGATGGGAGCCCGCGAGGCGAGACCGGCCATGGCAAAGGCCATCGCGATGCGGTGGTCACCCTGACTTGCAATCCGCCCGCCTGTCGGTTCGCCACCGCGTATTATCATACCATCGGCTGTCGGTTTGGCATCGATGCCCAATCTTTGCAGACCTTCGGCCATGGTCGCGATGCGGTCGCTTTCCTTACTACGCAATTCCCCGGCGCCCGTTACCGTTGTTTCTCCCCTCGCACAGGCCGCCGCAATGAAAAGGGCCGGGAACTCGTCGATGGCTAACGATACCATGTCTGAGGGGATGCGAACACCGTTCAATGGTCTGGCGCGAACGCGTATATCCGCCACAGGTTCGGCACTGGCTCTTTTTTCATTGAAAAGCGTAATATCCGCCCCCATCATCTCCAGTATGCGGATAACGCCCGTGCGCGTCGGATTGACGCCGACGTTTTCCAGGACCAGTTCGGACCCTCGGGCGATGCTCGCCCCCACCAGAAAAAAGGCGGCCGAGGAGATATCGCCCGGCACGACAACCCGTGTCCCCCGTAAACGCCCACCGCCCACGATGGCCAACCCGGCGCGGCCGGAACCGGAGTCGTTGCGGGTTATCGAGTGGGATATCCGTGGCATGGGATGGTGGGCAAACCCCGAGTATCCAAACCCCATCAACATCCGTTCGGTATGATCGCGGGTCGGGGCCGGTTCCCGAACACGGGTTTGGCCTTGGGCAAACAGGCCCGCCAGCAACAGACAGGACTTGACTTGGGCGCTGGCTACCGGCATGTCATAGTCGATGCCCGATAACACACCCCCGCCTCGGATCCGTAGCGGCGGTGTGCCCGCATCACCGGTCGCAATGTCCGCCCCCATGGCGCGCAGGGGCGTCGCTATCCGGGCCATGGGCCGCCGGGACAGGGACGGATCGCCCACCAGTTCACTGGGAAACGACTGCCCGGCCAGCACACCCGCCAGCAGGCGCATGGAGGTCCCGGAATTACCCAGGTACAAAGGCCCGGGCGGCGCGGATAACCCTGTCGGGCCCACCCCCCGCACCCATACACGCCCTGCCCCATCGGACTCCATGGCGACGCCCATTGCACGAAATGCCGCCAATGTCGCCAGGGTATCCTCTCCCTCCAGAAAGCCGACGATTTCCGTGTCACCCTCAGCGAGGGCACCCAGGATCAGGCCGCGATGGGAAATGGATTTGTCGCCGGGCACCTGCAATCGGCCCGTAAGGACACCTCCGGGTGCGATGGAGAAGGAAGGGGAATCGGTGGGATCGGTGATTCTTGTCACAGTCTTTCAACCTTATGTCCCACAAGTGCCGCCACATGCCGGAGGAGTTGCGCCAACGCCACGATCCCCAACAACCCGAAGCCCAGTGGGATAACCGACTTGATGGCCCAGCGCCAGGGTAGGCCCGAGGGCGCGTTGGAGTGCTCGTTGAGTCGCCAGGATTCCGCCACGAAGTCCAGACTGTGGTAGAAGACGACCCATACGAACGGCAGAATAAACACCACAATCCCGAAGATTTCCCATAGCCGTCTCGTCTTTTCGGAAAGGCGCGCAGCGATGACATCCACGCGGATGTGGGCGTCCGTCAGTTGGGCGAAGGCAATGCCGAACAAGATGGCCAGGGAAAACAGATGCCATTGCAGCTCTTCCAGGAAAACCTGCCCCTGGCTGAACCCATAACGCAATACCACCTGTACGACGATCAGCCCTATCAGGAGGGCGTTGGCCCAGCAAACGATCCGGGCCGTTCCACGCACGAACGCGTCCGCGAATGAGGCAAGGGCGAAACTCGGGTTGGGTTTCATGGCTAAGAGCGTGTCCGAATAATAGGCTTTCCGCATTTCTCTCTATACCCTCTGTGGTTCGTAAAGCACTTTTGTTATCACAGAGGACACGAAGTCCATAGAGACCCTATGGATGAGGTATCGAATTCGGAATGTATCACCAGGATATAAGGATACATTATCGACATCACGTACAATATAGGAAACATCCCTCGATACGTTGCCGACATCACGCGTTATGTCGACAACATATCGAGGGATGTCGGTAATGTACCGTATGATGTTATCCCTGTTTCGCGAAATGTAGGTGACATGTCGCGTAATGCCTCCGGTATCGCACGTGATGTTGACAATATATCGAGGGATATCGCCGGCATACCGAGTGATGTTTACAACAGGCTACGCAGCGTCAATCGATTCTCAAAACATGACGCCCACCTCATGACAAACCTCGGAGGTGATTCGGGACAGTGATTCAGCGCCTGACCGGAGAGCATTAAAGAATCATTACTGCGGAGCAAAACTATTCCGGTTGGGTGATGCTAAAGGCCCCTCGGATATCGCCGAGCTCGAAGCCCCGAGCCGTATCTTCGGGATACAGTGCTTCCAGTTTCGCAACCACATCCGGCATGAGGGACGAGCCATGGCAAAGGGTGCATACCTCCTGGGTAGGAATGGCCTTCATGTAGCGAAATACCTTGGCGCTATCTTTCGCGCCATCCCGGGCCACGAATTCCGAATACTCCATCATCTTCGGATCCTCACCGGCGGCCTTGCGGGCCTCGAATCGTTCGAGGGCCTTGCGTTCCCATTCATCCGGGGCGTTCACCGGATTTCGGGTATTCAATGTGGTCCGGCGGATGGACCAACCGGGATATTTTTCCTTGAAGGTCTTGCCAATCTCCGGGACCTTTTCCTTGCACACCGGGATGGCGCTCGCCGGACCACCGGCATCCAGGGCCTTTTCCAGTTCCCCCTTCAGGGTGGTGAAGACTTCCTTAACGATTTGGCGGTTTGCGGCGATGCGTCTTTCGGCGTCATCGGATAAAGTACCGGTCAAGGCCGTTCCAGAACCGAAGCTGGCGAGCAGCAGGAATAGCGAGGTCAATGCAAAAGTCGGATTGTCCTTCTTGAGCAAATTTTCAACGCAGTTAGGGAGTGCAAGGCGACTTTTGGCATACAACTCCAGCGATATTTCTTTCATGGTCTTTCATTGGCGTCTGTAGGACTTAGAGGGTGTCTAAAAATTCCCGGTCGTCACGAGGCGGCGGCCCGATTGCGGCCCGCAAGACGCACAAGGCGCGAAATCGGGGGCCATCGCAGTAGACCGAGGATTTTTTAGACACCCTAACTTATGCAAAAGTGAAAATTGTGCTCGGAAGCCAAGGCCAAAGATAGAGAATTAATCGGCGAAAAACCGGAACTGACTCAAGAGAATGAGCATTTTGAACGCCCATGGTCATACATATCCCAATGCAGCTGGAGAATGCGGGACGAACTTTTGCATGTGGCCCATCGTCTAATCTGTTATATCCTGCGTCAGGATCGTACATCCTGGATCGTGGAGACAACCGCAGCCCTATCCAAAAACCCATAAGCCCGAAGGTAGCGCATAACTCCAACGTAAAGTGAGCTCGA
>CAZQHJ010000114.1:0-7440 GCA_964593225.1 uncultured Thiotrichales bacterium | reverse complement strand
ATTATTCTGGTTGTGTGGTTTGCGTAAAAGTTCGTTTTCGTGTCCTGTACTGAGGACACGCTCTTAGTTAAGCCTCAACTACTGACTTTTTATAGTTGACAAAACGCATATCATGCCTTGGGATCGAATCTACTTTGAAGCGTGCGAGGCATAAATATACGTTTTGTCAACTATAAAACACCTTCCTTCGGTTGACCTACCTTGGTTGACTCCCGCCTTTTCTCCTTGATGCGCTTACTTTACAATACCTGGTGCTTGAGTGTATGACTGAATATATCGGAAAATTGGAGTTCCGAATTTTACCTTGCAAAGGCGGATCATGTAATTTTGCGTAGCAAAATTCGTTTATCTTTGTGAGCTGTATGTAAAACTCAGTTCTTGTACTCCCGGCTGCGTAGGATAGGAATGATGGTTCGTGCTCAAGGCGCCATTCATACGTGAACGGCCCGTTTTTCAGATTCTGGAAATAATAGAAGCACCGGATGGCATCGGAAATCACGCCTTCATCGATGGCCTCGCACATTGTCGATGTCATCAGCGCTTGTTCTCCCGGAAACCCGAAAATATGACCGTTACTTATTAGAGTATGCTTCGCGTAGGCTCTATGTTTTTTCCTGAGCCGCCTGAAACACGATCCGAGTTTTGCATTTACTTCCATTAATAAAAGCGATAGGTACATTAAAAATGACAGAAGCCGTACCAGTCAACGAGCTTTTAGCCGCTGGCGTTAACCTGATGCTGATGGGAATGGGTGTCGTTTTTGTATTGCTGGGGCTACTGGTGGTGACCGTCGGCGGTATGTCCCGGCTGGCGCATAAACTCGCAGGGGATCCGATCCCCCCCGAACCGCCTGCCGAGCGGCCCGCGGGCACCCCCAACCAGCAACTGCTCGCTGTAATCAGCGCTGCGGTTCATAAATATCGGCGATCTCACGGGCGATAAGATCTCTCACAAGCGATCAAATTGAATCAGAAGGCAGAAAAAAACAATGAGTAATCCACTTGCTATTACCGATGTAGTATTACGCGATGGGCATCAATCGCTGTTGGCGACCCGTATGCGTATCGAAGACATGTTGCCCATCGCACCTAAATTGGATCAGATGGGATTTTGGTCGCTGGAGACCTGGGGTGGCGCGACCTTCGATGCCTGTATTCGGTATCTGGGCGAGGATCCATGGGAACGCCTGAGAAGGCTCAAAAAGGCAATACCCAATACTCGCCAGCAGATGCTGTTTCGGGCCCAGAATATCCTTGGCTATCGCCACTATGCCGATGATGTGGTCGAGAAGTTCGTGGAAAGATGCGCGGTCAACGGAATGGATGTATTCCGCATCTTCGACGCGATGAATGATCTACGCAACTTCGAGACCGCCGTGAAGGCCGTCATCAAGGTAGGGAAACACGCCCAAGGGGCCATGTCGTATACGGTGAGCCCCGTGCATACCACTGATATGTGGGTGGAAATGGGGAAACGCCTGGAAGACATGGGTTGCCATTCCATCTGTATCAAGGATATGGCCGGGCTGTTGAAGCCCTACGTGGCCGAAGAACTGGTTGCGCGCCTGAAAGAATCGTGCAGCGTTCCCATCGCCATGCAGTGCCACGCCACCACCGGAATGAGTACCTCCACGATCGTCAAGGCCGCGGAGTCCGGTATCGACATCGTCGACACCTCCATCTCCTCCATGAGCATGACCTATGGCCATTCTCCCACGGAGTCCGTGGTGGCCATCATGGAAGACACGCCCCGCAATACCGGGCTCAATATCCCCTTACTGGAAGAGATCGCCGCCTATTTCCGCGAGGTGCGCAAAAAATACGCCAAATTCGAGGGCAGCCTCAAAGGCATCGATTCCCGTATCCTGGTGGCCCAGGTACCGGGTGGCATGCTGACCAACATGGAAGGCCAGCTCAAGGAACAGGGCGGCATCGACAAGCTGGACGCGGTGCTCGAGGAGATCCCCCGCGTACGCAAAGATCTTGGCTACATCCCCCTGGTAACGCCCACCTCCCAGATCGTGGGAACCCAGGCGGTAATGAACGTGTTGATGGGCGAGCGTTACAAAACCATCACCAAGGAAACCGCCGGTGTACTGAAGGGCGAATATGGCGAGACCATCGCCCCGGTCAACAAAGAATTACAGGAGCGTGTGCTGGAAGACGGGCAAGTGCCCATCACGTGCCGGCCCGCCGATTTGTTGAAACCGGAAATGGATAATCTGACCCAGGAATTCGACAAGCTCGCCAAGGAGAATAAGATCGATGTGGCCGACAATGTGGTCGATGATGTCCTCATCTACGCCCTGTTCCCGCAGATCGGCCTGAAGTTCCTCAAGAACCGCCACAATCCCGCCGCGTTCGAACCCGTTCCAGATGGCGCCGATGTGCCGCCGCCGGCCGTAGCGGGCGTTCCCGCCGCCGCGCCAGCCCCATCCACAGGGCCCGAGGCCTACCACATCCTTGTCAACGGAACCAATTACGACGTGCAGGTGAGTCCCGCCGGCACCGTTGTCGGCGCTGTGCAGCACATGACGACGCCGGACAAACCCGTCCCTGCGGCAGCACCGGGTTCCGGCGATCCCGTACCCGCACCCCTTGCCGGAAACATCTTCAAGATCGTCGCAAGAGACGGACAGCAAGTTGCCTCGGGCGATGTGCTCGTCATCATGGAGGCCATGAAGATGGAAACGGAAGTGCGGGCCCCACGCGCGGGAACCGTCACACAGGTCAACGTCAAGGAAGGCGAGGCCATTCAGGTTGGTCATACCTTGGTGTTCCTGTCCTCCTGAGAGGTGTCGGCCACGCCGAAATCCATTCGTTAATGGAGCCCTATGCAAAAGTCCGTCCCCACGCTCTCCGGTTACGTTGGAGCGGGTACCAATGTGCTCGTTTACGCCAGTAAACGTCGCTTTTTCGCCCCTGATTCATTTATATCCGCGGGGCCTTCCGGAGAGCACACAATCCGGACTTTTACATAAGGCTCGTTTATGTACAGTAACCTTTTAGGAGCGACATTATGGAACATGGCATGATCCAGCTCTGGCACTCTACAGGGATCGTGAACTTTACGCTGCCACAGCTGGTAATGATGTGTGTCGGTTTTCTGTTGTTGTATCTCGGCATCGTCAAGAACTTCGAACCGCTTTTGCTTGTGACAATCGGATTTGGCGCGGTGCTCAGTAACATTCCTGTCGCGGGAATGGCCGGTCCCGATGGCCTGCTCGGCATGATCTATCATGTCGGTATCCACACGGGGGTCTTCCCGCTGTTGATCTTCATGGGAGTCGGCGCGCTCACGGACTTCGGCGCCTTGATCGCCAACCCGAAGACCCTATTTCTAGGGGCGGCGGCCCAGTTCGGTATTTTTGTCACGCTGTTGGGCGCCTTGGCGCTGAATTACGTTCCCGGTTTCGAGTTCAGCCTCGCCGATGCATCCGCCATCGGTATCATCGGTGGCGCGGATGGCCCCACAGCCATCTTCCTGGCCTCGAGACTATCCCCGGATCTTCTGGGCGCGATTGCGGTGGCGGCCTATTCCTACATGGCCCTGGTACCGTTGATTCAGCCGCCTATCATGAAACTGCTGACCACGGAGGAAGAGCGCAAGATCGAGATGAAGCAATTGCGTACCGTGTCCAAGACGGAGAAGATCCTATTTCCGCTCACGGTGTTGCTGATGACCGTCATCTTCCTTCCCGAGTCCGTACCCCTTATCGGTATGCTGACCTTCGGTAACCTGTTGAAGGAATGTGGTGTCGTCGATCGCCTGAGCCATGCGGCGCAGAACGAGATCATCAACGCGGTTACCATCTTCCTCGGTCTTGCCGTGGGTTCCAAGCTTCAGGCCGATAAATTCCTCACGGTGGAAACCCTGGGTATCCTTGCCCTGGGCGCGGTGGCCTTCTCCATCGGCACGGCGGCGGGCATATTGATGGCCAAGTTCATGAATCGCCTGAGCGGTGGTGGTATCAATCCGCTGATTGGGGCCGCTGGTGTATCGGCAGTACCCATGGCGGCTCGCGTGGTGAACAAGGTCGGCCTGGAAGCCAATCACCACAACTTCTTGCTCATGCATGCCATGGGACCCAACGTGGCGGGCGTTATCGGATCGGCTGTCGCCGCCGGTATCCTGCTGGCAGTGGTAGGCGGTTAGACAACGGAAAGAAAAACCCTACCCGGATTGTGACGATACAACGGCTATTGCAACACATTTCTGTTGCAATAGCCGTTTTTTTTGTGGCGCTTGCCCATGAACAACATTGCGACCATCAAGCACTACCACGAGACAACCAAGCATCGGTTTGGCCGCTATGCCCGATCGCTGGGCTATCTCGATTGGGCGACCCAGCCGGATCCGTTCCGGGAATTCACCGGTGCGGAACGGATTGCCCTCCCTAAAACAGACGAAGGCAGACAGGGTGAAGAGGTATTTAGTGGAGATGCCCTTGAAGATATTCTCTACGAAGAGCTCTTTATACCCGGCAGGGTTCCTCCCCAGCGCCTTTCCCGGGAGACCCTCGGCATATTCTTCGAATATTCCCTGGCGATTTCGGCCTGGAAACGGGTAGATCGGAGCCAATGGGCGCTCCGGATCAATCCCTCCAGCGGTAACCTGCATCCCACGGAAGGGTATTGTCTCCTGCCGGCCATGGATGAGATCCATACCCACCCCGGCGTTTACCACTATGCCCCCAGGGAACACAGCCTGGAGAAGCGCGGGGAGTTTCCACAGGCGGTCTGGGATATCTTGCCGCCGGATATCTTCCTAGTGGGATTGTCTTCCATCAGCTGGCGGGAGACGTGGAAATATGGCGAGCGCGCCTTTCGGTACTGCCAGCACGATTGCGGTCACGCCTACATGGCCCTGGATATGGCCGCCCGACTGTTGGGCTGGCGTATCGGTTTGCCGGATACAATCAGCGACCGGGAGATCGGCATGGCCCTCGGGTTGGACCGAACCGATGAATTCCAGACCAATGAAGGGGAGATCCCGGAATTGCTGATTACCGTGCAGCTCAAGCCAAATGGGTTGCCCACCCATCACGCCATCCCCGAGCGCTTTTTCCAGGGTGTCTCCGATGGCGCGTGGTTCGGAAAGGCCGCGCCATTTCGCCGCGCGCACCACGACTGGCCGTTGATCCATACGGCGGAGCGGGCGACGGGAAAACCGAGGACGGCCCCCGGCATGATCGATCCCTCCGCGGAAGACGATCCCTTTCAGTATTGGCAAAGCCCTTATGAACAGGGCCATTACGAGCGTGGATTCTCCGCCCGCCAGGTGATCAAGAAAAGGAGAAGCGCCGTCGGCATGGATGGAACAAGCGCTCTTGGTCGGGCATCGTTCTATCGGATGCTGTCGCGGATAGCGGGGGCCAGCAAAGACCTCCCCTGGCAACCCAAGGTCCACCTGGCTCTGTTCGTGCATCGCGTCGATGATCTTGTGCCCGGTCTCTATCTGTTGGTTCGTCACCCCGCTATGCGTGCCGAACTCGAAAAGGCGACCCATGACCATTTCCGCTGGGAGAGTCCCCCGGCCAGCCCTGCCGGGCTGCCGCTCTATTTTCTACGGGAAGGGGATCTGACCCACATCGCCAGGACCATCAGTTGCACACAGGATATCGCCAGCGATGGCGCGTTCAGCGTGGGCATGGTTGCCCGGTTTCAATCGGAACTGGATGCCCACGGCGCCTGGTTTTATAAACGGCTGTTCTGGGAGACCGGCATGATCGGTCAGCTCTTGTATCTGGAGGCGGAAGCGGTTGGGCTCTCGGGGTGCGGCATCGGCTGCTTTTTCGACGATGCGGTGCACGAGCTGCTCGGTTTTCGGGATCGGGCGTTCCAGAGCCTTTATCACTTCACGGTGGGTGGGGCCGTGCCTGACTCGCGTCTGGCATCATAGATTTTTCCCCTTCTGGACGGACTTTCAGGCCAAGACAAAAAACAAAATCGCGCCCAACAACAACCGGTAGAGGATAAAGGGCAAAAGACCCACCCGCTCCAGGAGTTTCAGAAACCAATGGATACTCAGATAGGCGCTCACCGCCGCCAGGACAGTACCCAGAATGAGCGGCGTCCAAATCACTTCAGCGGTATCGGCCAGGACCTGTAGGGCCGTGAGGCCACCGGCGCAGGTGATGGTCGGGATGGCGAGCAGGAAGGAAAACCTTGCCGCCCCGGCGCGGGTGAGTCCCAGGGCGAGCCCGGCGGTCAAGGTGACGCCGGCCCGCGATGTCCCAGGGATCAAGGCGAGCATCTGGGCAAAACCGATGACGAGGATATCGGTCCAACGTAGGGTGTATTCATCGCGAACCCGGGCGCCTTTCCCGTCGGCCCACCAGAGTACAAGGGCAAAGAAGACGGTACTGCCCGCGATGACCAGGGGCGTTCTCAAGGGCTCTGTCCCGAGTTGACCGAGCACCCCTCCCGCCAGCACGACCGGAATGGTCCCGACCAACACGCCACAGGCCAGGGGGCTTCTGCCGACCCACCGTTTTTCCACCATGGATCGATAGGCATCCCGTCCCATACAGACGATCTCCCGCCGGAAGTAGCCAACCACGGCGCACAGGGTGCCGACATGTACGGCCACATCGAACGCAAGCCCCTGGTCGGGCCAATCGAGCAGGTAGGGGAGCAGGATCAGATGCGCGGAACTGGAGATCGGCAGGAATTCCGTCAAGCCCTGTAATAACGCCAGGGTGATGGCCTGTTGGATATCCAACTACTCTCCATCCATTTTTTTTCGGCGCGTCATTCCTTCGAAGGCGGGAATCCGGTAAAAATTCCTGAGCGAAGCGAACACAAGAAATGCAGTGCTTTTCGGAGCCCCGAGAGGGAATCGAACCCCCAACAGGTGATTACAAATCACCAGTTATACCGTTTAACTATCGGGGCTTGACGCCAAGGGAAAGAATTGTAGAAGGCTTGCCCATTGCAAGCAATGGTTTCGCCGGGTAAATCATTTGCACTCTACCGACACAACTCCCAGCGATGGGAATCTTTTACCGAGAACAAAGGGATTTTTTCCATTCGGTGGCATGACCCGACAGTAGGGGTATAGCCTTTTTTCCTAAGTTCATCGAGCCGTTTTTTCATTGATGATCGCTTGCTGAAAACCCCCAGGGAGATTGCATTGCTCATATTGCCCCTGGGTAATATGAATATGTCTTTTACGCCCGTTTTTTTCATACGATTGGGGCCTGTTTCTTCACCTCGGCGCGCATCTGGAACGGTGGGAAATGGACCCAATGCAAGGCTATTTCACGTCGTTGGCCACGTTGCAATGTCGCATTTGCATTAACCCACGCCCGGACCGCTTTGATATCGACTCGTTTTACAAAGGGCCGTCCTTGCTGTTTTGCGGGTCGACGACCGATTCCCGGACTAGGGGCTGTTGATGTTTCACATAGGTAGCCAAAAAAAGCTACATGGTAATGCC
>CAZQHJ010000113.1:0-7512 GCA_964593225.1 uncultured Thiotrichales bacterium | reverse complement strand
AGGGAAGAGCAGGGGGGGAAATACCGGATCCGTGTGTGGGGAATGTGAAGGGTGTCGCCGGGCGACATCGTTTCGTCTCCCCATTACTGGGCAGTCGTCCCCGCCGCTGGGATTGGCCGGCGCATGGGCGGTGCCACCCCGAAGCAATACCTGCCATTGAACGGCGTCCCGATACTCCAACACACCCTGGCGCGTCTCGCCAACCACCCCGCCATCCGGGGCGTCATCGTGGCCCTGTCCGCCGATGATAGTTGGTGGCCAACACTGACCCTGGCAACCTTTGCCGCGCCGATCCATCGGGCCCGGGGCGGGGCCGAGCGCTACCACTCGGTATCGAACGCCCTCCAGGCGGCCATGACCCCTGAGATCGGGGCGAAGGAGGAAGACTGGGTGTTGGTGCACGATGCCGCTCGCCCCTGTCTGCGACAGGCCGACATCGATCGCCTGATAACGGCGTTACACGACCATCCGGTGGGCGGGCTGTTGGGGAATCGGGTTCGCGACACCATGAAACGGACCGACCCGGAGCCGCCCGGTTTCGGCGGGGTCGCGAGTGTCGTGAAGACCGTGGATCGGGCGGATCTCTGGCACGCCCTGACGCCCCAGATGTTCCGGTTGGGGGCCTTATCGGAGGCACTGACGACGTGCGCCCACCGCGGCGTCGCCGTTACCGACGAGGCCCAGGCCATGGAGCTCCAGGCCCAGGCGTCGGGCGGCCCCATGCCCCGCATGGTGGCGGGTGCCGGTGACAATCTCAAGATCACGACGCCCGATGATCTCGCATTGGCGGCGTTTTGTCTTCGGGAACAGGCAAGGGAATGACAATGTCGGGAGTTCGATGCTATAACCTAACCCGACACAGCCGGAACCAAAAAGGTCCAGGAGAATTTCCAGGCTGTTTTGTTCAAGATTCCGGCGACAAGAGACTCATCACCAATTTCATCAACCCCAACTACCCATCGAAGAACACTCATCATGGCAGGACACAGCAAATGGGCCAACATCCAGCACCGAAAAGGCGCCCAGGACGCCAAACGGGGCAAATTATTCACCAAGCTCATCCGGGAAGTCACGGTTGCCGCCCGGACGGGAAGCGGAGAGGTCAACGCAAACCCCCGCCTGCGGCTGGCCATCGAGAAGGCGCTGGCCGGTAACGTCACCAAAGACGCCATCGAGCGTGCCGTGAAGCGGGCGACCGGGGCCCAGGACCAGGACCATTACGAAGAGGTCCGCTACGAAGGGTACGGGCCGGGCGGGACCGCCGTCATGGTCGATTGCCTCACCGACAACCGAAACAGAACCGTCTCCGAGGTCCGGCGGGCCTTTTCCAAATGCGGCGGGAATCTGGGCACCGACGGTTCCGTGGCCTATATGTTCGCCAAGGTGGGGCAGATCGGTTACCCCGCCAGCGTGGAGGAAGAGCGTCTCCTGGAGGCCGCCCTGGAGGCTGGGGCCGAGGACGTGGTGGCCAACGAGGACGGCTCCCTGGATGTCCTCACCACCGTGGAGGCCTTCAGCGAGGTGCGGGACAACCTCGCCGAAAACGGGCTTACCCCGGAGATGGCCGAGGTCACCATGCGCCCGTCCATCAATGTGTCGTTGGGGTTCGATGAGGCCCAGCAGATCGTCCGGCTCATCGATATGTTGGAAGAATTGGATGACGTGCAGCAGGTCTATTCCAACGCGGATATTTCCGAGGAGATCATGGGGCGGATGGGGTAGCGCCCCTTTCAGGTTTGTTTTTCAGGTTCGGCGAGGCGAACGCGGGCCTTTGGCCCTCCTGTTCATCCCATTCCCGACAGGTGATGAACTTCTTCCCTTTCTCCATTCGCCGCCGCGCCGCGTCGGGATTGGTCTATTTTATTTCCGCTTCATCCTCGAACAGCCGGTCGAGCCGGTTGTTCGTCTCCACCGCCCGCACCTTCTTCCGAACGGCGGCATTTCCCACATCCAGCCGGAAATATCGTTCCCTGCCGTCGGCTCCGCGCTGTTTTCGGATCAGCTGTCCGGTGGAACAGATAGCCGTGTTTCTCCGCGAATTTGGCGAGCCCCACCGCTTTGGCGGCATTGTCCCCGCAGCTCGGGTCGTGGGGTTCCAGGATATCGAACAGGAAGCCTTTGTCATCCCTGCGTGCCACCACCAGATCCGGGAACATGGGCTTTACCTCCCCCGCGTCCCGGTAGGGGATCTCCAGGGACCACGGCTTGCGATCCAAAGGTGTTTCTCTTCTATGGTCTGTCTACGAATTGTTCGGCGCTGAGATTCGAAAGCAACTTCTCATACTCCTCTCTCGCCTTGACTTGAGCGAGAAAAAAATTCTTGGCATTTTCCTCCCATTTGTTTCTAATGGTCTGGTTTGTTGGAATCGGGATTAGCAGTTCAAAGAAGCGTTTGCCGAGATCCTCACGATTTGTTTGCATCTGAACCAAGTACCTGAATTGGTCATTGACGACCCGCAATGACATCATAACAAGCAACAGCCAGGGAGATATCCGGCCCTCCCTTGCGCATCTTATCACCACGATTTCCTTGGTAAGCACGACATGGGTTTGCCAGGGCATTATCACTCCAACGAGACCTATGTTCTTACTCGCCCGCGTTGGCATAACCAGATCGAACGGCTTAAGCGTCTTATTGCCACGTAGACGCATGGCCTCCTCTTCTGGAATAAAGTATTTGGGATTTTCGTTGATTCGCCAGTTTTTGATGTCCGATACCTTGATGTATGGCACATGCCCTTTGCCTTTGAATTGTCCTTTCGGGCTACCGTGGCCGGACTCACATGTCAACTCGCCTTCGTCGATCAAATCCAAAAGCGAAACCAGTTCACAATGGTTTTCTCGGGCAAATCTGGAGAGAGAATCAAGATAAGGTTTCCTCCAAAAATAGGACGCAACCAGAACCCCCGCTTTTTTGGCTTGGGTTTGTTTGAAAGAAAAGCGTAGTTTACTGGGTGTTTCATCTTCCGTGAGGAGCACAGTTGCGGCTTCAGCCATCTCATCTTCAAGTATTTTTGTTCGATTCCCGTTCGCATCGAGACGATACATGGGATAACCGTGCTTATCTTCTCCGTAGCTTTCGGTCAGCATACCGATTATCCGATGATCATCTTCAGGTTGCTGTTTCTTGAGCACGAGAATCGAAGTTTTGGCGCGGCAATGCGGTTCGAATGCTTCAATCGGGACATTGATTGTATGCGTGATCGTAAAATTATTGCAGAGCCAGTTGACCAGCCACTGGTATGACGACGAAAAAAGGTAGGTATCCGGCAAAACAATGGCAAGACGCCCGCTATCCTCGAGCAAGTTGAGACAGCGTTCCAGAAATACGATACCCAATTCCCGGTTCTCCCACTCGTCCGTGGCGACGTAGTTTCCGGAACTCTTGTCCAAGACCCATTTTTTGCAGACAAGATATCCCTCGGCCCTTCCGTGATCCTTGCTGAATTTTAATTTTGTCCCGAAAGGTGGATTGGTCAGGACGGCCGAAAAGGATTGTTCCGGGATAATAGCCCCGAGATGCGCGGGCCAGATGGAGGGTCGAAGAGAATCCGATTTGAAAACATGGCTACTGCCGTCTCCAAGCAAGGATAGGTATGCCTTTGACAGGCGCACGGAAACGGAATCTTTATCCATGGCATAGAGGTTCTGTGTACTCCAGTCCCTCTTGACTCCACCGTACTCAGCCGGATTTTGTCTCATAACCGGCTCAAGGCTCTGGAAAACGGCATTGAGAGCGCCGGCCAAAAAACTGCCGCTTCCGCAGGCAGGATCGATAATCCTGTCACTTGAAGTGGGAGCAATTGCCGCTACCGAGATACGAACAACAGACGGAGGCGTAAAGTATTGTCCTTCCTCTCCTTTGTACGCCTTACCACGCAGAATCTGGAATGCAGTGGAGATTGAGTCGATGTCGTTGGATAAGAGCCTGTAGTTCTGGAGTTCCTCGACAACGTAGGCAATGCTGTCGTCATCAATGGACAAGCGTATGTCCGACGAGCCAAAGATATCACTGTGCTTTACTACTTCCCTTTGCAGGAGGTTCTTGATGTTGTTGGCCGTTTCCTCTCGACTTCCATTTTTTATCTGGAATAGTAGCGGACTTTGCGGAAACAGCTTATTTGTCTGTTCGTCGAGGATCTTGAGAAGTAGCAGGACCGAGAGATCGGGAAGTATCTCTTCGTCCCGATTTACATTCCTATCCCGAGCCGACAGCCGGTTACGGATACGGGAAAAGAGCGGTACCAGAGAGGGTGCCTGGCGTAATGCCGGATAGGTTAATAGATTGCGATCATCACCGGGGTATAAAGGGTCTCCGGGACCTGGAATGGGCGTCCCGAGCGGAGCGGATCGATAGCCGTCCTTCGTTTTGTACAGAAGAATATGATCGAGCCCGTTAAACCAAATACCGACCCGCGCATGTGGTTCCCGATCGAGATACACCTTGAGCTGTCCGATGCCGGAGGTTTCGTCGGGCTTCTTGCACTCGCAGAGAATTTTAACGTGTTCTTCGAGTCTTTTTTTCTCCGGTGCGTCGAAGATTGCTATATCGACGGGCCAGGTACGCTTACCCGATGGGTGAGACGGAACGCGCCATTGTTTTGGGCGAGAGACGATCTGATTTGCGTCCCAGCCACATTCATCGATGAGGATTCTCAGTAAGGGTTGCAATGCGTCTATTTCTTCCGGTCCACCTGTGATAAGGCGACCGGATGCTCTATCGATGATCTGTTTCTTCTGGGGCATCTGACTACCTCGTTTTTCCATGCGAGATTTTTTATATTCTCCCGGATTCCTCTAGCTACGCTTCACGCGGCAAATACTACAGCAGAAAATAGTATCGTTTCGTATCAGTCGACAACTGGTGATCTTTCGCTCCGAGATTCACAGGATCACGGCGTCGGGCCGAGGCTCGAATTCCCGTTTATCCCATTCGGCCTCGCCGAAAAAGATATTCTCGAACAGCGCCGTCATGATGAGGATCTTGCCCGATCCGGTGGGTGCGGAAAAGGAAATGGCCTGGGGATTGTTCTCCGAGGCGGATGATCGCACCGCCGCCAGCTTGCCCCGCAATTGGGCGAGGGCATCTTCCTGGAAATCGAATAGTCGGGTCTTCACGGTCTCTTTATCGCCAGAATATTGAACAAAACGATCAAAAAATCCTCGCGGGACATTTTTGGTTTCGGCTGTGAGTCTTCATAACTCATCATTCAGTTCCAAAAACTCTCCGTTGCATCCTGAACACTCTCGGAACTCCGTCATCCGAGTTCTGAATTGCATCGTTGAGGTTCCGGACTGTGTCATCGGAGACCCGAACGCCATCATCCGGGTTCGGAATATCGATGTTGAACCTCGCCATCGAACACCAGAACCTTGATGTCGTGGCCCGCATCCAGCCGGCCCTCCCAGCGCAGCTCCGTTCAGATTGACAGGTGGTGATCCTTCTCCTTGATTGATCACGAAATTCTCCAGATAATCCCGATAGAGCTGGATTACGTGGGGCGCTTTCACCTGCCCGGCCATCTCCCGGAAGGCGTCCTCGGAATCGGTCACCAGATCGGTCACCAGGAAAACATGGCTCAGTGCCTTCCCGTCCTCGGATCGGTCCTGGAGCCGGTGGAGGAAATCCGCAAATCGCGTCTCGTCCGCCAGCACGGCGAAGGTGTGCTCTTCCGGCAGCAGCATGGCCGGGACGGGTCCCTCTTCCGGCAACTCCGGGCGCGGCCCCACGGCCCCGGCCCGCAACTACAGGAGCAGCAGGATCTCCCGGAATCGGCGGCCCAGTTCCACCGGGTCCTTGTCCAGGAAATCCAGCCGAAAGAATTCCAGGTTCACCGGGAAGCCGTCCGCCATGGGGTGTTTCTTTTCTTCCGTGACGATCAGGGGACCCAGCAGTTCCGTGACGCGATCTTTGATGGCGTCGAAGGCGGCCTTGTCGGGGGTGACGATGTAGAAATCGCTGACGTGCCCCTGCCCTTCCCGGGCCGCCAGCCAGGCGTCGGCCCGGGAGGCATCGAACAGGAGGGCGGCGGGGTGTTTCTCCGAGACCACGAAGGCGGCATCGCTTTTTACCGCCGATTGGGGGATGCCGTCCATGAGGGCCGCCAGTTGTTTCTTCCAGGCGGGGGTATCCGGATCGGCGGGTGCGACAAAGCCGATGTGCCGAAACCGGCGCGGCCTTTCCTTTTCCAGGGTCCTACCGGTCAGGTATTCGCCGGTGAGCGTCGATCCGTCATCCCGCCGCCCGAGGATGGTGTATTTCGACCGGGGCCAGGTCACCGACTGGCAGATGCCGTGCCGCTCCCATTTCGGGTCGCCGGGGCGCAGGCCCTGGGCGGAGAGGGCCTTGGCCTCTTCCTCGGAGACCTCGTTGTTGATCACCAGGATGCAGCGGTGCTGGCCGTTGTCCAGGGCGTTCAAAAGGTTGACGGCGTGGAGGGTGGTGCCGGAGCCGGCGAAGAAGTCGAGGATCAAGGCATTCGGTCTATCTCGTACAATTGCTGCCACGGCATCCTTAACTGAATATACTGATTTGGGAAAAGAAAAATTCGCACTTTCTCCAAGGATAGAACGAAGGATACTTGAACCATATATTCCTGAATCATGGTATTTACGATTCCAGACCGTTTTAATATTCAGTTGCCTGGATTCGTTGGTCACGTACTCAATATTAACCACTCCGGTATCTTTATTTCTTCCTATGACTCTTATCTCTCCGTTTTCCATGCGTGCCCGAGTGCCACGATTGAGATATAGAATTGTCCAGGTTCGTCGCTTTTTGTCATATCCTCCTAATTTCACATAACCCAACTCAATGAGTGCCCGCAGCCCGTCTGGGCTGACTTGCCATCGCCCTATTGAGCCGTCCGATCTGATAGGCCAAGCAACTGTTCTATCGCTATTTACATTGATATCAGGTCTTCCCGGTATAGGTAATGCCTCTCCGACTCCAGATACTACCCTCCTATCTGGATCAACATAAACCGGGTGGAAAAGCGTTGGACGATCTTCTCTGCGTGATCCTGTCCCCCCACGTAATAACCGCTCCCATCAAGGAGCTTCAGGTTGCTCGTCTTTTGATCTTTCTGTAAAGAGAAGATCATCATGGTGCGTTTTCAAATATGCGTCCTGCATAAATAGAAATAATGCGTACTCTTCCACGCGAGCCAATCGACCTTGAGAAACACCTTTTCTGTTAATGACTATCGTTGCCATCTGCAGAGGACATTGTGGAAAAATCTGTTCCAACAACATCCCCAAATGATGCACCTCATGCTCATCGATGGTAACAATCAAAACCCCTGTTTTCGGGTGTAACAGCCTCTTCGCCAGCACCAACCGCCGCTTCATCATCGCCAACCACTTAACTATGCCGCCAGCGGTCATTCCCATCCACATAATCGTTATTGTACTTCCAGTCCCGGGCCCCGGTGTTGTAGGGGGGATCGATATAGATGCAGGGCAACCGAATGAAAGTATTTTTATATTGACAAATCTGGCAAATGGAGGCGT
>CAZQHJ010000112.1:0-7714 GCA_964593225.1 uncultured Thiotrichales bacterium | reverse complement strand
GCAGGCTATCGTTTCTCTTACTGAACGTAAATCGCGTCTATCACTGATCTCCAAGGTGAAAACAAAGGGAGCCGATGTAAGTCGAAGAGGCAGTCCTGGCTCTGCTCGAACCCCTGACCGAACAAGTACATACTATCACTTCCGATAATGGCAAAGAGTTTGCTCGTCACGAAGGCATCGCCAAAACCTTGAACGCGGACTTCTACTTCGCTCACCCCCATGCCTCATGGGAGCGAGGGCTCAATGAGAACACCAATGGCCTTATTCGCCAGTACTTTCCCAAGGGCTCCGATTTCACCAAAATCACACTCGTGGAAACTCGGAGCGTCATGGATAAGCTAAACAACCGACCAAGAAAATGCCTTGGCATGGATACCCCTAATCAGCTATTTTTCAACATCGATCCAACTGTTGCACTTGCGACTTGAATTCGCGATGTAATCACAGATATTTTCAAAATCCGTGTCTATCTCTCCAACCTTCATTTCAGCATAATGGAGGGTCAGATCGAAAGAATTCCGCAGATTTTCTTCTTCCGTCACGTGTAAAAACTGAAGCCTCTTGACATCCGTACGCTGGGCGGCGATATCCAATGCATTGCTGACAATCATGTGGGGAACGCTATTACTGGAACCGCCAAACACAGCAGCCACGTGTTCTTTTATACCAAGGTGCTCTGATATGGTTTCGGCGAGCAAGGAGCTTACCAAATCGACGGGGGAATTCCAGATATAGCTTGAGCTGTTGTTGACCCTCTGCATCGGTCTCGTAACCGAAATGTATAAATTTGGCATCCATGAGATTTCTGGCAATATTAACCAGATAGCCCTGCGGTATGTTGAAATAATCGGTAACTTCTCGGATCCGTTTCATGGGTTCCTCCCTCAAAGAGGGACGAGGAAAACCAATGATGAACCGTCGATTCAGCAGGAAACCTTGTTCCAGCTTGATGGATCGCTCGAATCCGAACGGCACATTAAGGGATTTAATTGCCTGGAAAAGGGTATCGGCATAGGGTGGTTTGGAGGTGTTCATGCCGGTATTGAATTTTCCGGATATCAACTAAACCCGACTAGAGATTCCTATTTCCGCAACTTGATCTCAATGCTTTCAGTCAACTTCTTCAGGTAAGACTGTCCGGCCTCGGCTTCCAGTTGTCTGCGGATCCGACCGCGAACCGCGTCCAATGGCGCCGGTTGCATGGGGCGTTTCTCTTCTACCTTAGCGATATGCCATCCTAGATCCGTCTTGAATGGTTTCGATGTTTTCCCAACGGCCAGCTCGGATATTGCCTTGGCAAAGGGCTCTTTTAGTTGATCGACCGCTACGAATCCCAAGTCCCCGCCCTGCTCGGCGCTCGGCTGATCGATGGAAAGCTCCTTGGCGACTTCCGCGAACGGACGCTTCGATAATGCTTTCTGAGCCTTTCCGATCGTTTTTTTATCTTCCACAAGGATATGTCGTATGTGCCACTCTTCCTTATCCTTCATATCATCTTTCAGGGTTTGATAACGCTTTTCGATATCCGCGTGGGTCACCTGTTCGGCGGCGATGCTCTCCAGCTGTGCCTGGGCGATCAATCTATCCCGGTAAATCTCGATTTGACGCCGAAGGTCGCCCTGCTCGACGCGTTTGTGCAGTAATGTATTTTCCTGCGCTTCGCTCAGCAATTGCCTTCTGACGGCGATATCGGTCGCGACAGAGCGCAATTCATCACCGGAAAATCGCTTGATGTCCACTTTCCCTTGCATCCGGGGATTACTTGTTTCGATCTCTTGTATCACCTCGGCGCGGGTAATGTGTTGGCCATCCGCAGTGGCCAACACATGCCAGTTAGTCGTTACGTCGGCGATGGCAGATCCGTATCCACAAATCATGCCGCTCCAGGTTACGGCAAAGAGGATCGCTATTTTTCCTGATACTACAGAGTTCTTTCTCTTTGTGAGCCTATTCATTGTGTATAACTGCTGATAGTCCGATAGCATGGTAAGAAGCTGTTTTCCCGGATTCAATTCGCAAGTGCAACAATTGAATCCGGGTTGTGATTCACCCTGGTCGCCACCCATTCACCGTTCACCCCCTCACGAAAACCCGGCAGCGTCGACTTCGCCTCGGCGAACAGGGAAGGGTTGCCGTGCTTCAGTCAGGCTGATTTCCCCGAGCCCTTCTGTTCAGCCTGTCCAACCGGGCCTGGGCGGCATTCCCAGCTGCCGTGGCATCCGGGTAGGTATGGCGTAGGGTAAACGCAAGATTACCATCTCTCGCCCGCACAAGGGTTCGCACACCGGTGGCGGTATCGTGCCAATGGGTGATCACCGAGCGCGCCTCCCGGCCTCAATTGATCTTGATGTAGTAGTACACCGCCACATTTTTGGGCCGGGTTTCGCCGCCGGAACTGTAGAAGCCGGTTGGATATGCGTGCTCCTCCCTGAACTTTTGAATCCTCCGTGCGTGGACGATGTACTTCCTAAGATAAGTAGAGGGGGGCGGACGAGGAGGTTGGTAATTTTTCCTGGTCTTGAACGTATGACGATGCCTGCCGACGCTGTCGCCCTGGAGAATCCCGGCTTCCGTTCTTACTACCAGCTTGGCGCCCTTCTTTTCACCAGGGTCCTTCCGATCGCCGGATACAGCCTTGGGCTCATGGGGGTCGAATTCGGGTCGGGAACATAGATTCAAGGTATGGTTTCACCAAGGGTTTCGAGAGGGCTGGACTTATCCGGGGGGACGAGGCTCCTGCCGAGCCGTATCTCCGGTTGATCATCCGCGCGGGCATTTTCGGCTCGGCAGGAGCCTCGTCCTCCCAGCGGACCCGGCGAAAAATCGCATTTTCGAAAACCGGATTGTGGCTCGTGCAAGGCGCCGTGGGGACGAAAATCAAGACGTGTAATGGACGGCATGGCGCCCAACCACATAGCGAATCTCGCCCCCCATCGCAGCGTAGCAGGACGCAATGGGGGGGCAACTCGGTAGATTGCGAATTTTTAGACACCCTCTTGCACTCGCTTTGTAGATACTCTGTTCCAAAGCAAGTCCAATTTGCCGTCATTCCATAAAAATCTCACGACGGGGTGGCTGGGGTCGAGCGGCTGCCATGGCCTTCTACTACAGGCAGACGCGAGCCCCCAGTATTCTTGCCGGGCCGAGCTGGGTGCTCACGTCTGCTTGGGCAGCCGTTCGACCCCAGCCCATCCGGGTCCCATCACACCCAGCCACGCCCGCCGTAGATTTATCATACAAGTAGCGAAGAGTGAGTACCCGCGCCGCGTAAAGCACCGGATAAGAGCGTATTGCCATGAACGTAAAAATAACGGAAAAGGACAAAATCAAGGTCACCGACGCGGACGATATCTTCGCCATCATGCGTAGAATCCTCCTACGGGAAGACAAGATAGACCGGAACAAGGAGCATTGATTCAGACGGAGACAACGTGAGACTTTTTTAGGTCAATCATCAGCCATTGTATCCGGGCGACACCGCTACCTACCCCTGACGTGCAGCACAAATGCCCGTATATCTTGCACTACGAGGGCGCTGTGCGCCATCAATGCTTCGGTCGGAGCGGGGACTTGGCACCCGCCAAAGGCCGAAACGCGACACTTCCCGGACTCTACCCGCCTGGCCCCTCCGTCGCCGTCGGTCACCCTTCGACGCTGGCTACGTACCCCACCTTCAGGCGAGTTCGAGCAAGTAGTTCTGTACACAGGTACGGACCCGCACAGGTAGGATTATGACCCGTCCGACATTCCTGTATCGGATTGGCCGCACCGTTTGAGACTGAGCCGACGATGCCCGCGGCTCGCGCCGCTCCCGAACCCGGTGTCCGGGTTTGAAATTTGCCATTGGCGTTCTTTTCATCGAGGCCTTCCGGGCTTTATTGGAGGACCGCCTCCATCTCCGCCAGTCGGTCTTCTTCCAGCCAACACCCCGTTTCCCGCATCAGGGTCCGGGCGCGTTCCAGGTTTTCGCGGGCCTCGTGCGCGTTCCACAGTCCGTGTCGGGCCTGACCGAGGATGAGGTGGTTTCGGATTTCCACCGCTCGATTGGCGCGCCTCGCCGGCGGCCGGGCCAGCCAACCCTCGGCCTGGTCGGCGGCTTGCCGGTATTTGCCTTCGCTGAGCAAGAGGAAAGCGTCATCTTCCCGATCCGGCAGCCCCAGGGATTCGCCGAGGGCCACCCGACGGTCATTGTGCGCCCGGGCGATGTCGGGGCGGCCCTGTTTCAGGGCGAGCCAGATGAGTCTTTGCAGGATACAGGGCAGGGCGCTGGTAATACCGTGCTGTTCCGCGTCGCACAATGCCTGTTGCAGGTCTTCCCCGGCGGTCTCCATGGACCCGGCGCGGAACCGGGCCTCGCCCAGGTAGCAGCGGCGATGGATGTGGTTGTAGGGATTTTTGGCCACCTCGATTGCCGATTCGTAGAGGGAAATCGCCCGGCTGTAGTCACCGGAGAACAGGGCGACCTGTGCCCGGGCGCTCTCATGGACGCCCTTGCAGGCCCTCGGCAGTCGCCCGGCCTGGGCCGTTATCTCGGCCAGCACGTCATGGGCGGCCCGAATCTCCCCCAACTCGGCATAACTTTCGGCCAGGATGGCCCCGTCTTCCACGATCTTATCGAGCCTGCCCATGGCTTGGCCCGCGGCGAAGGCCTTCTTCCGATAATCGATTGCTTCCCGGGCGCGTTCCAATTCATGACAGGCGTGGGCCAGGTAGTGATATAAATGGCGCTGCTGACCGGAGGTCAGCGCCCAACCCTGCCATCTTGCCTGTTCGAAGCGCCGCCCCAGTCTCAGCAGCTTACCCGGATAGCCCGATTCCAGCAATCTGTCGTCGATTCCCCTGCCCGGATAGTGTTGCCAAGCCCTGTTCCAGTCCCCGGCGTCCAGATAGTGCTCCACCACATCCAACCAGGGTCGCAGGGCTTCCAGGGTGTTTGCGTCACTCGGGGAACTGGCCAACATGAGAGATTCCCGCAGGGCCCTGGCCCACTGGCGATGGGCCCGGTTTTTGTTCTCCACGCCCAGCCAAAGGGTGAAGGCGAGCTTCATGAGCGGGTGGACGCTGTATTGCCAACGATGGCCTTCGTTATCGGCCGGATCGCTATCGAGCGGGGGATTGTCGCTCCGGGCGTCATCGCCCGCGACCTGAATCAAGCCCCGGGCCTCCAATGGATGAATGATCCCTTCCCACACCCGGCGCGTGTCGGGGAAGATTTCCCGTCCGCCCTGCCCGCCCCGTCCGTATCCGAGCACCAGGACGGGAAAGTGGCGTTCCGTCATGGGACGCGGATGGATGCTGAGCATGCGCAGGAAATGCTCCTGTTCGGGACTGAGCCCCGCCCGGCAAGCGTCGACGACCCGCGCCACCCGCTTGCCGTCGCTGCAGCGGCGAAACAGATCGAGATCGGCGATGAGCCTTTCCACCTCGCCGGCGGGAATCCTTCGCTGGCGCATCTGCTTGCCGGCCGCCATCAGGCACAGGGGATAACCGCCGAACAGCTGCGAGCAATGTTCGAGTTGCGCCTCATCGCCCCTGACCCCGAGCCTCTCCATATACTCCGCGCCTTCCTCGGTGGAGAGTGCCGGCAGTTCCAGCGCCACGTAACAGGCGGCCCCTTCGAGGTCGGCCGGCGATACGCCAGTGGTGATCAGGACGCGGCTTTCGCCCTGGTTGCAGCAATGTTGAATGAGCCGCAGGGTCTCCCGATGCGTCTCGTGGACATGGCCGTAATGGGGATTTTGGGGGTCGTCGGTGTGGAGGATGACATCCAGGCCATCCAGAATCAGCAGCGTCGGGTGTCGGTCCATGTGACGGCAGATCTGTCGACGCAGGCGTTTGGCCAGGGCCGAACGGGACAAGACGACTTCGGACAATTCCGCCGGATCCAGGGTATCGGGGGACAGGCGGGCAATGATCTCCCGGAACCCGCAGATCTCGTCCTCGGTACCGGTCTCGCAAAAGGAGAACCATAGGGCCTGTTCGTAGAATGGGCGAGCCCGCGGCTGCGCCGCATCGTCCCGCCCATCGTTCCGGTTTTGCCCGTTTATCAAATCCTCCAGCACGCGCCGCGCCAGGCAGGATTTCCCCATCCCATCCAGGGCGCGAATGGCCATCACCCTGATCGACGGTTGTTCCCCACGCAAAAAGGCCATCAACCGGCGGCGTTCGGCCACCCGTCCGGTGAAGTCCGCGGGCAGTAGATGGTCGTGGAGGAAATGGACCTGCATCGTCCGGGGCACGGGTGGTGGAGGGGGTGTGGATTGCGCGTCGGTTTCGACTGCGACCCCCGATTCCGGCGGGGCGGGTTTCGCCTTTTCCGGTGGAGGCACCCGGCTCATCGGCTCCGCAGGGATAAAACCCGCCAGGGCCGGGATCCGGAAACGGAACAGCCCCTGAGGATCATCGGGACAGACCGCCTTATCCCGGACCCAAGCCTGATCATCCGGCGCATAGCCGAAAAACCGGACCCGTCCCTCGCCACTCGCCGGATCGATGGTCACCAGGTTGAAGCCGTTATGCTTATGGCGGCTTTCATGGGCCGCGCCGGCCCCCAGTATCACCGCCCGACCTGGGCCGTCCCGCCCATCGGGGCCCACGGCGTGGGACCCATGGCCGTGGAGTATCAGATCCAGATCGTTCCTCAGGCGATGGCGGCAGGCGTTGTCCGCGTCATGCAGGGCCTGGAAGGGGTGATGAAAGAAGCCGATGGAGAGCCGCGCATCTCCCGCCATTTGCCCCAACGCCCCCTCCACCTGGCGCAGGCCCAGGGCCAGGCCCTGTTCCTTGTCCCCCTCGAAACCGGCGAACAGGGCGGAATTGAGGCCCACCAGGTCGATCGCCAACACCTTGTCGCCTCGAACAAGATGCAATACCTCAGTGAAGTAGCAGGTCGTCTCCCCCTCACGCCGACGGCCCGTGAGTTCCTCGGTAAAACGGTTGAACGCGCCGAACTTACGCAGGATCACCCCACGGAGATCCGGGTTCGTCAGGGTCGCGCCGATGTCCGCCTGGTTTTCGACGCGGTAAAAACGGCGGTGGCTGTGCGGCACCTGTTTCCTGTCCACATCATGATTGCCCGGGACCGGGTAAAAGCGCGTCGGGGATAATTCGGTGATCCGCGCAAGCCTGTCGAAAAATCGCGCCGCGACCCGGTATTCCTCGCCCTTGCCGCTGTAGGCGATGTCACCGGTGATGATGACGAAATCCAGGGGCTTGTCCGCCAGTTGCCCGACCAGGGTCAGTAGGGAATCGGTGATCGGGTCCTGTCGCGGGCCATCCGCGACGCCATTTACGCTGTCGGGGCCCACCCTCTCGTCACGGGTGAAATGGAGATCGGAAAGATGGAGATAGCGTAGGGCGCTCACGTAGAGGGTTTTGTTCCGCGATGATGATTCATGATGGTAAAGCCAATCATATTGTAAACGCGATGATAGTGTAAATATTGGAAAGCACCCTAACGCTTCGAACTGCCCCGGCGGCCATTGGGGGTTTCCATGCCGTAGTAGGGTGGTTAGTGCCTCGTTCCATCTAAATTTATCGGTTAACCGCTCCCTGTCATCTCGACCGAAGGGAGAGATCTTGGGCTCAAAAACAGGTATCCGAAACACAAGATTTCTCGCGTCGCTCGAAATGACAACCTTTAAAATTAGATGGAATGACCCACTAGTGGTTCGTCAATCTGATAATTTAGGATACTGGAGTTTGTTTACATGCC
>CAZQHJ010000111.1:0-7730 GCA_964593225.1 uncultured Thiotrichales bacterium | reverse complement strand
GGTCATGGCGCGAAGCGCTAATATGTTCTCGATGGAGATGATTAAAGATGATGTCCCGTTCCCCGATCACGGCGCGAAAAAATCCCGAAACTCCACGTCCAGCCATTTTTCCAATTGCTGTTCCTTTTCCTCGGCGAGATACGCGATGGCGAATACCGGGTTGGTTCGGTGCTCCAGCCCCTGGTAATGGATCAGCGGTTCATCCCCGATGAATCTTCGCAGCTTGGCGTGGATATCTTTTATGGCGATGCCGTCCGTATCGATGCCCGTGCCATTGTAGGCCAGGATCCAGGCATAATGCCGGTTTCGGCGGTATGCATCCCAAATCCCGTCCCAGTCATAGGGCTGATCCTGGAAGAAAGAGTAATAGGGACATTGGCCGAAGGACCAGTAGCTGAGATCGGCCATGCCGAATCCGCCGTAACGGAGCGGGTTCAGCTCGATGGGCAGCAGATCTCCCGCTTCCGTGATCCTGAATTCGGCATGGATGGGGAAGGCACGCAGGTTCAGGATCGCGTTAAGGCGCGTAAAGAAGGATTCGGCCTGCCGAACTATTGCCTGGAATATACGATGATTCGTGTAATATAAAACGTGATCGTATTCCTTTCTCCTCGGCAAGGGGTGATAGGCAAGACTTACGATGACCGGCCTGCCTTCTTCGGAATAGAACATATCTACCGCATATTCGTCCCCCTCGATAAACTCCTCAATGATCATCTTCTCCCCGGAAAAGATGCTGCCTGCGAAAAACCGGCTGTTCGCATCCAGCTCTTTTCGTATTTCCTCCGTGATGGCGTGAATGTCCCGGGGGTCCTCCAGGGTCCGCACGCCAATGCCGAAGAAACCTTTTTCCGGTTTGATGACGTATTTCCCACCAGGAGAAAAGGTATCCTTCTTCATTTCCGACAATTCCATCCTGCTGAATTCGAAATCGGGAAACATCGGCCTCATGAGCGAACGGCATTGGTATTTGTCCGACAATTCCTCGATCCCATGCAACCGTTCGGGATCGTCCATGCGTTCCATGACGATATCCAGGGAACTCTGGGATGGAACGAATAATTTATCGTTCCTGCCGAAGGATATATCGGACCCGCGCAATTCTTCTTCGGTCAGGATGTTGATCCCGAAACGCCCTTCCAATTCGTATAGAAGATGGGAGGTGAAATTTCCGCCTGTTATGACGTAGTTCATGATTTATCTGTCAGGCCACGAATAAAGTCAGAAAGTTGGATGGGCAAAGGCGCGTAAGCGCCGCGCCCATCATAAAGCGCCAGCATGGCCATAGCCCACAATGGGCTTAGCGCGGCAAGCCACAATCGGACTGTTTGTTTGCCCCGAAGATACTATGTATAACAGCCCAGGGTTGCGGCGCAGCCGCTACCCTGGGTATCAGGCATCCCATGCACAAAACCCCAACGGGGTTGTGTCTGGAATCGCCGGGAAAGCCCTTTCGGGGCAAGAAAGCGGCTCGAAAAGGTGCACAAAATAATGTTCGAAGAGATAATTGGCAGACTGGAAACACTATTTCCTCTATTGCATCATAATGAGGAATATCACGCTTCTCATCATCCGTCTTCCCCGCCGTCCGTTCTTCCTTCCTCTCTTGCACGCCTGGGCGAATCTATTCATTTCTATATGGAAAATTCCGACCCTGCCCTGATAACAAAATATTTTTCCTTTATGCCGACATCAATGATGAAGCCTCCCGTTATCGCCGTGCTTGCCATCGAGTATTCTGTAAAATATAGTTACCCATTCATGGTATTTTCTCATGAAGCTGTTCATTTGACTTCCGCTTTCTCCGATATCGCGATGATGGAGAAACATAGGTCCCATATCAATGAAACACTTGGCATTTCCGAGCTTCCATTGATTGTGAAAACAATCACGGTTGGCGTTAAACATCATGGCAGTAAAGACTTTTTCATGGTGACCGAATTAGGCAATGTAAAGATCGATAAGCGAACAAAAGAGAAACTATCGGAGGCGACAGGGATTCCTCGACATGCCATGAAACGTCACTTCCATATCAATGACCCGGACTTCGATCCAGTTCGGAATCTGGGATTGTCGCCAGGACACGTTGGTCCTTTCCCTTATTTCGTCAGAAATCTTGCGCATATATTATTCCTGAAAAAGGAAATACCGCGCGAATTAGTCGCAATCCGCCTGACGCCATTTGATACATTGATTATCACCGAGATACTCTTCGAAAGGTTGATGATGGCGTACATGAAGTGGAAAGGAAGGGACGTTGTTTTTATTAGCGCTGACAGTGACTGACGGAGTTTCTCCGTTCCGAGCCCGATACACCAAGGGAGCGCGTAGTGGGTATCGGAAACGCCGGTCTGTCCGGGTTTATGTTGGGGTTCGCTTCGCTCACCCCAACCTACGGCCCTCGGCAGTGGGTGATGGGCAAGGTTTACGAGTATCGGCCTGCCTTCTTCGGAATAGAACATATCTACCGCATATTCGTCCCCCTCGATAAACTCCTCAATGATCATCTTCTCCCCGGAAAAGATGCTGCCTGCGAAAAACCGGCTGTTCGCATCCAGCTCTTTTCGTATTTCCTCCGTGATGGCGTGAATGTCCCGGGGGTCCTCCAGGGTCCGCACGCCAATGCCGAAGAAACCTTTTTCCGGTTTGATGACGTATTTCCCACCAGGAGAAAAGGTATCCTTCTTCATTTCCGACAATTCCATCCTGCTGAATTCGAAATCGGGAAACATCGGCCTCATGAGCGAACGGCATTGGTATTTGTCCGATAATTCCTCGATCCCATGCAACCGTTCGGGATCGTCCATGCGCTCCATGACGATATCCAGGGAACTTTGCGAGGGAAGGAACAATTTGTCATTTTTACCGAAGAATATATCGGACTGGCGCAATTCCTCTTCCGTCAGGATCCGGATCCCGAAACGCCCTTCCAGTTCGTATAAAAGATGGGAGGTAAAATTCCCCCCTGTTATGACGTAGTTCATGATTCACCCTCTGGTGTAGCCGATGGCCGCAACCAAAATCCGGAATAAAAAGGACTGTCATTTCGAGCGAAGCGAGAAATCTGCATTGGCAACTTCGAACGGGCGCACGGATTTCTCGCTTCGCTCGAAATGACAGGTTTTCATTCATGGCAAACCGTATCCGAACATTTGCGCCCCCATGTCAATTATCGAGGGGGAATTGCATAAGTCACCTATCAGTCCACGAATAAAGTCGGAAAGTCGGTAGTCGGTAGGAGGCAGGTAAAGGCGCGTAACGACGTGCCCATCATGAAGTGATAGGTGTGACCACAGCCTGTGATGGGGGCGGCGCTACCTCTGGAATAGCCCCGAAAGTAATCAAAGAAATTGCATTTTCTGGAATACCAATGTTGATCAATGCGTCCTGATGCCTATCTCTCTCTGGATCTCTGTGATAAGTAACAACCCATCGTACGTTGTTGATATCAACATTCTCTACGATCTCCTTAAAATAGGCCTCATCTACCTGGGAAAGTGAGTGGCCAAGTACAATGATTTTTGACACACCAGTTAGGCTTTGAAAAAAAACGCTATTCTCTGCGATTATTTTTCTTGAATTTTTGAATGTTGTCCGAAAGTAGTCATTTATTATTTCATCACCTTCCATCACCCTTGTGTCCATTGAATCCGGATCTGGAACATTATTCAGCGATGGTATTTCGATAGGATTCCAAGCATGGCCGAGAACGAGTTCTTGATCCTTTCGCGCTTCTCCATGGATATGAAAAATGCTATTTCTCGGGATCGCATAAATATCCGTAAGCGACGATGTGTAATTAAATGTCAGGTAGCGTGCGGTGATTGGCAAGCTAAGAGGATGTACCGAAAGCTCTTTCAGTGTAGGAATCTCTAACTGCCTCACCCACTCTCCAAAACACTCTTTAAGCGAGATTGATAAGCTTTCGATAATTCTATAAACCTCACGCTGGTAATCATGATGATAAGCATCACTCCAATCTTCCGCGCCATACGACATCAAAAACTGCGAGGCATTATCTACGACGTTATCAACATCTATATCAGCAAGAGCATCTTCTAAATCTGACCAATCTTCCTGAACCGGAATAAACTTTTCAACGATGTCATGAAGAGAACTATCTTCATTCGAAAGATATTCTTTGAAATCGGAATATTGCGAAGAAACTCCATGATAGATGTCGAATCCATTCCCGATTATGTACAGAGTTTTCTTAGACATGAACATATCCGTGAGAAATCTAACACTGCGTTGCCCATCAATCACCCGCACGCACCCATCATGAAGCGGTGGGCATGGCCATGGCCCCAGGATGGACAAAGGCGCCTTCCAGCGCCGTGCCCATCGATTATCAGGCCCGTGATGGGCACGTCGTTTCGCTCCTTTGCCTGCCTCCTACGAATATTATTTCGGTATCGCGCTCCCGTTCAAAGCACCGCCAAAATACTATTACCGGGCTCGCCTTCGCCGGCTTTGTTCATGGCCACCACCCGGAATTCCAGACGGATGCCGCCCGGTTGCCCGGCGAGGTTCATCTCCGTGGCCATGACCATGCCCACGTCCACCCAGTCCGGTTTGCCGTCCTCCCGGCGCTGGACCTTGTAGGCCGCCGCCTTGCCGCCGTCTGCCGGTTGCCGCCACTTAAGCTCGATCCAGCCCTCGCCCCGGTCCGGGGTGGTCAGATCCCGCGTCCGGCCGGGGGGCGCCAGGGGGCTGGGGGACTTGCGGCCATGCCAGCCGATGAGTTCCAGATCGCCCTCGTCGTCCTTTACGGTGAGCTCGGCATAGCGCAGATTCGTCTTCATGATGCCCTCGAAGGCCGCCACGGCCTTGTCCTTGGCCTCCTGGTCCCTTTTTGCCTGGGCGTTGGACTCATCCAGGGCCTCCCGGGCCGATACGTAACCGGCCATGGCCGCGTCGAAATCGGCTAGGGACACGGGCGGGGCCGGGTAGAGTTCCGGGTGGGAGGCGAATCCTGCCGACATTTTCCGGCCGAGGGCCAGGATCTCCGCCTCGGACTGGGGGAATTTTCTCGATGGCATGTTGTTTCCTTCTGTTTCGATTGGCCTGTCTCGGTTGAAAGGGATGGAGCGGCATCCATGATAGCCTTTTATGGTCCGTGTTTTGAATGGAAGAATGCCCGGAAAGTTTTGGGCGGGGGCAGCCGGGAAGTCATTTCTTTCCATGATGAAGCAACAGCTTGCCGTTACGGAGCAATAGCTTCTCTGTGGGAAGCGATGGATTAATGGCATGGAGCTATTGCTGACCGGTAAGCAGCAATGGAATCTCGGGAAGGAGCAGTAGCTTCCCCGCAGGGAGCAATGGCTTCGCGGGGCGGGCCGCGCGCCTGGCCGCCCCAATCCACGGCGCCGAGAGCTTCAGCCCGTAGATGGGCAAAGGAGCGCAGTGACGTACCCATCGATTACCTTGGGGGCGAGGGCCGTAGGTTACGGCCCTTCGGTGGGAAGGGGTGGCGATAGGGCCTCGGGGGACCATTTTCCCCTATGGGAGGGGACTTGGCGCATAATGAAGGGGAAATAGCGCCCTGTCGAGGGGGCATTGCCCCTTCACGGGGCGCCATGACCCCTCATGGAGGGGCCGTCGCCCATTGGTAAAGCGTCATGGCCCATCGGCAGGGGGAGTGGAACATCGACAATGGACCATGGAACCTTAGCAAGGTTCCATGGCGTCATGGCAAAGTGGGAAACCGTGCCGAAAAAACGGGTTCCCAAAGATTGGCAGGCAAAAATTACGCGTATCACGGGAGAAAAACCAATGAGCGAAAAAATACTATACACTGCCGACGAGGTGGAAAAACTGATCTCGAGAGATTCCGTTATGCTGATCGACATCAGGGATAAAGAGGCCTATGAAAAAGGTCACATACGGGGAGCGGTCAACGTGCCTGACGTGTTCTACTCTCTCAGCAAGAGCACGCCGGAAGGCCTGACGCAACTGCATCGGGATTTTACCGATCTTTTTTCCAACGCGGGCGTGTCGAATGATAAAACGGCGATTGTGTATGAGGATAGCCTGAATACCCGTTATGGTGGGTCCTGTAGAGGGTATTGGCTGCTCGAATACTTCGGTCATCCCGATGCCGGCATTTTGGATGGTGGGCTGACCGGTTGGCTGAAGGCGGGATTGGAATTGGAATATGGAGAAGCATCTCCCCGGCCAACGGATTTTTCGGTGCGTCCCCGAAGCGGCCTCATGGCAACGAAAGAGGATGTTCTCGATGCTTTATCGGACACCTCGGTGGTGTTGCTGGATGTTCGGGACGAGGTCGAATGGATAGGTCGAAGCTCATCGCCTTATGGCGTCGATTTCGCGCCGAGAAAGGGGCGTCTTCCGGGCGCCCGGTGGATCGAATGGTATGAATTCATGGATTCTTCTCTTGCCGTGCCCGCCTTCAAATCGAGAGAGCAAATTCGAGCGCTCTGCGCCGAACAGGATATCCATCCGGACAGCAACATCATTATTTACTGCTTCAAGGGCGCGAGGGCGTCCAATACGTATGTTGCCCTGAAAGAAGCGGGATTCGAAAATTCGAGGAATTACTTTGCTTCCTGGGATGAATGGTCCGGGATTCCCGAATTACCCATCGATGAAAGCCCGCTGGAATGGTCCGATAATGACTGAAATCAGTGCTCTTCCATCGCCGAAATTCGAACCGGTTCCCAAGCCGGCGCTTGGGTGCGAGAGAAATATACTTTTAACGTCAGAATTTTGAACTTTCCCTAGAACAAGCGCCGATAGTATCTGTGTCTATAACACATTTAATGATAAGAGTTATCTCGGATGCAATCCGGCGTTTCGGCTGTTTCGGAAATTAAACAAATGGCCCGTGCGAAGTATAAATGCGTTTTTCATGTTTGTTGATGGCTAATACCATGGGAAGTATCATTTCTCCTCATGAGCAAGGCGGAGAAACTGTTGACAAGGATGCGCGCCAATCCTCGCGATTGGCGCATCGAGGAGTTGGAAACGATCGCAACGCGATTCGGTATCGATGTTAAGGAAAACAGGTGGTAGCCATTTCGTATTCCTACACCCCGATACCGAACTGGCGGTAACCATACCATGCAAGCGGCCAATCAAGTCCGTTTACATCACCCAATTCCTTGCCCTACTCCACGAGATTGGAGCAGAACAATGAACCGGATCGTGGACTATCCCTTCGAGCTTCGGCCCCTCGCGGAAAGTGAGGGCGGTGGTTGGCTGGTGAGCTTTCCCGATCTCCCCGGCTGCATGTCCGATGGGGAAACCCCGAAGGAGGCCATGGCCAATGGAAGGGATGCGCTTGCCGCATGGCTTCGGGCCGTGGAAGAAACCGGGCGCGAGATCCCGCATCCCGGGCAAAAGCCGAACGGGAAATTCGTTGCGCGAGTACCGCGAAGCCTCCATGCCCCTTGATGGCCATCCGACGGCCCGTGCCAAGCAGGAAGGTGTCAGTATGAACGCGCTGGTCACGGCCTTCCTCGCGGAGAGCCCGTAGGTTGGGGTGAGCTTGCGAACCCCAACACAGGGGTATCGGAAGGCGGTTATGTTAGGGTTCGTTCCTCACCCCAACCTCGTTACCGGGTGATGAACCATGAGGTTAAAAAGCGAGTGCGCGAGTTGGTGGCTCAAGTTGCGGAGGAGATAGGAGTAAATATTCTCGATGGTGTGGTTTCTAGTGCCGCGCACCGCAAATTCCTTCGATTATGATCCTATGAGAAATCAATGGA
>CAZQHJ010000110.1:0-7829 GCA_964593225.1 uncultured Thiotrichales bacterium | reverse complement strand
TTCTTTTCGCTTTAAGGTTTTGTCTCAGCAATAATTATCATTCGGTTGCCCTGGTTCGCGCCCCGAAGACTCGCCTCCAGGGCGTAACCGGCCTAAAATACTTTAAGGATATCCACGAACAACACCCGCAGGCAAAACAACAGGGCAATCGCGCCGAAAAGCAGCCGCACGGCATCGGATTCCCCGGCCTCGTCCCGCCAGGTCAGGCCGTGCCAGGCAATGATGGCGGTGACGATGACGAACACCATATCCGGAAACATGATTCGTTGACTCCGTAATCCGAACGCGCGGCGCTCGGACATGCGCTAAAACCAAATCGAGGATGACCTTAGGATGGCCTATAGAAACATTACGGTACCCGCCGCCGGGAAAAAGATCACCGTGGAAAACGGCGCGCTCCGGGTCCCGGACAATCCCATCATCGGATTCGTCCAGGGCGATGGCATCGGTCCGGATATTATGCGCGCGTGTCTGCGCGTCTGGGATGCCGCGGTGGCCAGGGCCTATGGGGGGACGCGGAAGATCCATTGGATGGAACTTTACCTGGGTGAAGAGGCTGCGGGCAAATACGACGGGGACTATTTCCCGGACGAGACCCTGGCGGCGCTTCGGGAATTCGTCGTGGGCATCAAGGGCCCCTTGACGACGCCGGTGGGGGGCGGCTTTCGATCCCTCAATGTCTCCCTGCGCCAGGCCCTGGACCTCTACGCCTGCGTGCGTCCGGTCCGCTATTACGCGGGGGTGCCCTCCCCGCTCCGCCATCCGGAGAAGGTGGATGTGGTGATCTTTCGCGAGAATACGGAGGATGTCTATGCGGGGATCGAGTACGAATCCGGGTCGCCGGAGATGCGCAAGGTGGAGGCCTTTCTCAAGGAGGAGATGGGGGCGCGGTTCTTCGAGGACGCGGGCATCGGCGTCAAACCCATCAGCCCCTTCGGTTCGAAGCGCCTGGTCCGCAAGGCCATCCGGTACGCCATCGAGAACGACCGACCCAGCGTTACCCTGGTGCACAAGGGGAACATCATGAAGTTCACCGAGGGGGCCTTCCGGAACTGGGGCTACCAACTGGCCCGGGAGGAATTCCCCGACCAGACCCTCACGGAAGACGAGTTGTGGGATGAATACGACGGAAAGCAACCCAAGGGAAAGGTGGTCATCAAGGACCGCATCGCGGATGTCATGTTCCAGCACATGCTGCTGCGTCCCGAGGAATTCCATGTGATCGCCACCCCGAACCTGAACGGCGACTACCTCTCCGACGCCATTGCCGCCCAGGTGGGGGGGATCGGGATTGCCCCCGGGGCCAACATCGCCGACCATGTGGCGGTCTTCGAGGCGACCCACGGCACGGCGCCCAAGTACGCGGGACAGGATAAGGTGAACCCCGGTTCGTTGCTGTTCAGTGGCGTCATGATGCTCGAGCACATGGGCTGGCGGGAGGCGGCGGATCGCATCGCCCAGGCGTATCCGCAAGTGGTCGAGTCGGGGAGAGTGACCTACGATTTCGTCCGCCAGATGGCGGGGGCGACCCAGGTCCCCACCAGCGGATTCGCCGATGCCCTCATCGAGGTAATTGCCCATGGTTGAGGCCCTCCGTGGGCGGCTTTTTCCTGTAACCCGAGAGGCTTACCCCCGTCGACTGTGGCGGTCGGGGGATGTTTTTACGGCCTCCGAGTCCTTTGCATCAAATGAAAAAACTTTTAACCGATTTCTTTCCAATCCTGCTCTTCTTCCTGACGTTTTGGTTCTATGATGAGATCAAGGGCGCCCTCATCGGCCTTGGCGTCGATCCCGCCCTACTTACCCTCCACGAGAACGGCAGCACCGAGGCGGTGCTGGCGGCGACGGCGGTCGCCATTCTGGCGGGCTTCGCGCAGGTAGGCATCACGTGGTTTGGCGACCGCCGGGTGGAGAACATGCAGGTGATTACGTTGGCGCTTCTGGTGCTCCTGGGGGGGGCCACGCTGATGTTCCAGGAAGAGATGTTCATCAAATGGAAGCCCACCGCCGTGAACTGGTTATTCGCCCTGGTCTTTTGGGGCAGCCCGTTCGTGGGCGGGAAGACCCTGGTCCAGCGTATGATGGAAAAGAATATCCAACTCCCGCCGGGGGCCTGGGCCCGGCTCAATGGGAGTTGGGTGATCTTCTTTCTGGTGATGGGGGCCCTCAACCTCTACGTGGTCTACCACTTTTCCACAGAATTCTGGGTCAACTTCAAGCTGTTCGGGTTGATTGGCCTTACCCTGGCCTTTGTCATCGGTCAGTCGCTTTATCTTGTCCGTTTCATGAAATAGATTTCGGGTGCGCTGGAATCTATCCATTTGGAGTAGCGCTTATGTTGTATGCAATCATCGCCGAAGATGTAGAAGGTTCCTTGGAACGTCGTCTGGAGACCCGGCCCGCCCATCTCGCCAGGCTCGAACAACTCAAAGAGGAGGGGAGGATGGTGCTCGCCGGACCGCATCCGGCCATCGACAGTGAAAATCCCGGCCCCGTGGGGTTTACCGGGAGCCTGATCGTGGCGGAATTCGAATCCCTGGACGCGGCCGAATCCTGGGCCCTTGCGGACCCCTATCAGGCGGCCGGGGTTTATGCCAAGGTCGTGGTGAAGCCCTTCAAGCAAGTGTTTCCGGTGTGAATTCGCAAGTGTAACGTTCGGGTTCGAGGGGGGTAATCAGTACGTCCTCGGCACCGCGCGCACCGGGCTGGCATCGAAGCCCGCAAGCCTCAGGGGAAGCGCAATCAGCTCGTGGATCCCCTCGGGTATCCCCGCCAACGTCAAACCTTCCAGTATCCTGATGTCGTGTTCCAGGCAGGCGCCATGGGCGGGGAGATCCTTGGACTGGAAAAGATCGATGCTCGGGGTGTCGATACCCACGAGTCCGACGCCCTCGGCATGGAGCCGGTGGATCAGTTCCGGGGAGAGCGCCGCGAAGTCCTCGTTGAACACGGTGGGATCGGGATAGGTCCCGGTGGCGAACAACACCCGTTCGGCGCGGAGGGGGACCTGTAAATCCTCGGGCAGGATGCGGCGGTTTCGCCCTAGTACTGCTTGCCGCCGGTTGTTGAACGACGTATTTATGGCGTGGGGTGCTGGGGATATCCGTATGACCTGACAGGGACCGAGGTAGCGTTCCGGACGGCATTGCTCCATGGTGGGCGCGCCGGACCGCTCGACGGACGCTGTTCGGTTCGAGCCCCGACGGGAGCTGCACGATTAGGGACGCGATTCGCTTTCCCATGCGAACCAGGACATCGGAGCCGCACCCTTTGTACCCTTGTCTACCCACATTTATTGCGCGGTGTATCGAAGCATGTTGATGTAGGTGACGACCGATTCAATGACGTCGCCACTTTCCAATATGCTTGCCGAAGCGTTGCGCATCCGCGCGCCCGGCACATCCGCCATGGCATAACCCCGAGCACCGAGCCGATAGTTTTTTAACTGACGGACAAGGTACCAGTTGCTCCGGCCCGCGAGTTTGGGCGCCCGGATCGCCTCATTACCCTGGCCCTTATATCCGTGGCAAGCCGCGCAGGTGGCATACAGCGCCTTTCCCTGTTCGGAATCACCGGTAACGGTATGGATAATCCGTTCAGTACGCTCGGGCACCGCCGTCACGAAGGCGATGGCGTCTTCGATCTGCTGATCGTTAGGCCGGAAAGGCCGCCACCGAGCAACACGACCGAGCGTTTGCGCTTATCGAGGGGCACAACGATCCCCAGCGATCCATGGGCGCTTCCGGGAATCAACCCGAGAACCAGAGCCATTCGGTACACAGCCGCCGAACCACCAACAGCGCCCACCATGTTCAGAAATTTCCGCCGGGTAAGCAGGTTTGTCATTGTTTTAGTCCCTCATACACAAAATCCGGAACAATGGGGATAATCTTCACAGTCTCTTCCTCTTCCAATATGATACTGTAAAAGGTGGTTGAAACAGACAGGTATTTGCTAGGATAATCGGAGATAAGGTAGTAATGGAGAGAGTGGACCAACGGCTTTGCGGTGTGAAGTCGCATACCCGCGAAGGAAAGGTGCCTACCGATTACACTTGAATTCAAGCGCTTGGCGCAAGAGAAACCATAGCAAATTCAGGAGATAACATCATGACGCTACGTAAAATTCCAGCCGCCGCGGGCATGGCGGCCGCGCTGTTTTTTTCCGCGCAAACCCCGGTAAACGCAGTAGAGTGCACTCCTGCCCAGTGGTGCTTTGTGGCGGGTTGTACTAATGCCCCAGAAGACTTCTGCAGTGATAAGGATCCTAGAACGTGCCCTACTTGCACGCCCCATGGGTAGCACGACGAAATCTGAGGGATGATTTCCGGTAACCCTCTGCTTTTTGGCTCTTCGGATCGGCAAGATTCGTGGGTAGATACCCGCTCCCCGCCGATGTTTTGGCGCAGTGGTATGCTACATAAGTCGGTTGTTCGAGAGGCGCCCCATGGACTCATGGACGAGCCCTTCGGGATGTATGGACAGACCTTACAACAAATTTTGTTATCCGGAAGGCCAAAAAGCCTGATGGGAGGGCGAGGCTCCTGCCGAGCCGGGAATACCTTAGTCCGTTATACGGAAAATCTTCGACAAGACGCACAAGAAATTTTGCACAAGGGTGGCTGGGGTCGAGCGAAGCGAGCCCCCAGGAATCACGGGCTATCCACTGGGGGCCGCTTCGCTCGACCCCAGCCACCCACACTTTTGCTAATCTTCTTGGTTCCGGCTTATCCGGATCTAAACCGGCATGTTGTAATGGCTTATGCACGAAGCTAACATGTTCTCGCCAATGTCATCAGGCGCTTCACGTCATCACCTATTCTTCTGAATGTTTCCTTCCTTCGTGAGTCCTCAGCACCGCGCGCACCGGACTGGCATCGAAGCCCGCAAGCCTTAGGGGCAACGCCATCAGTTCATAGACCCCCTCGGGTACCCGATTCAACACCAAACCTTCCAGCACCGCCATATCGTGTCGCAGACAGGCATTGTGGGCAGGCAGGTCCTTGGAATGGAAGAGATCGATGCTCGGGGTATCGATACCCACAAGCCTTACCCCCTCGGCGTGGAGCCAATCGATCAATTCGGGCGACAGCGCCGCGAAATCCTCATTGAACACGGTGGGATCGGGATAGGTCCCGGTGGCAAACAATACCCGTTCGGCGCGGATGGGAGTAGACAGGTTCTCGGGTAGAATGCGCCGGTTCCGTCCTACCGGCCCTCGCACCACCTGACACCGACCGAGATAAAGTTCCAGGCTACGCGCCTCCATGGTGGCTGCGTTGGTGCCGTAATGGCTTGGTGCATCGGTATGGGCGCCCAGGTGAACGGTGGCGGTGAGGGCGGACAGATCCACCGTATCGCCCCGGGCACGTTCGAGAATCACCTCCCGCCGAACCGGGGTATCTCCCGGCCACACGGCCAATCGCTCGTCGATCACAGGGCTGATATCGTAGAGCATAACCCAAGCCCATTACATCCCATGGCGGATCGCCCACAGATCGGGGAACACCGGTCGGAACAGGGTCGCCTTCAGATACGCGACCCCCGATGTGCCCCCGGTGCCCCGCTTGTCGCCGATGACGCGCTCCACCATCTTCACATGGCGGTAACGCCAGGCCTGAAAACCCTCATCGAAGTCCATCATCGCTTCCAGCAGCCTCCCGACATCGCTTTTTTCTTTGTAGAGACGAACGAGCGCGTGTTGGATGGCCCCGTCCGGCCTATTCGGTTGCGCCGGCGGTTGGTTCCGGAGGGTTGCCGGAATTTCCACGCCTTGGCCTTCCAGGAAATCGTAGAAGCGATCCACCAGAGAGGGTTCATTGAGCCCCCGCGCCAATTCCTTGCGGCGTAGGGAACCCGCCGGGTGGTGATGCAGCATTTCCGGTCGCTTGTAGCCAAGCACGAATTCCAATTCCCGGAACTGGGCCGACTGAAGCCCCGATGCGCTCCCCAGCCGATCCCGGAAGGACAGAAAGGACAGTGGCGTCATCGTCTCCAGCACATGGAACTGGCCGGCCAGTGTCTTCATGATGGCGCCCATGCGGCCGAAGGTGGCGATGGCCTCGTCCAGGTCCCCCGCGGAAAGGCCGGTACCGGCCTTCTTGCACTCGCGCAGCAGCAGTTTGAACCACAGCTCATGGATTTGGTGGAGGATGATGAACATGAGTTCATCGTGCTCTTCCGGGTGGGACAGGGGTCTTTGAAGGTCCAGCAGCCGATCCAGCATCAGATAGGAATCATAGGTCGGCGCCATTGCGTTTCCTTAACTTCCGATTGACGGCTCGATTGCAAAAAGGGTTCGCCAAACAAGAGATGACCTATTTCGTTCTATCGACAAATCCCTCGAATCTGACGCCTGAAGGCTCCTTTCACTGACCTTCCTTCAGACTTATCTCTGTTATTGGAAAGGACTGGGGGTTATCGGGGGTTTCGGGCGTCATTTTATCAGCCATACCGCCTCGCTTCCCTCCCATGGGAACCGGCAAACGGAGGGCGGTAAACGGTTCGATGGTTCAGGGTTTGCTTCAACGTGAACAACGCCCCTCTCGCCCGAGGGGTTTCCAACCCCTCGTTAAAAAATGAGCTTGGCGAGGATGCCGGACAGCAGGAAGACCTGGGCCAATGCGATACCGGATACCCATTTGATGATCTCCGCCCGGGTCTCGGCGGCGGTTTGGGCGATGAGCTGTTCCAGACGTGCGATATCCGCTTTGACCGCATGCTCCAATCTACCGACATCCGCCTTGGTGGCCACATCGGCTTCGTGCTGTGCCTCCTTGAAGACCTTGGCCAGGGATTTGGCCTGTGCCTCGTCGAAGCCGCCTTCCTTGAGGGTTTGGACGAATGTCAGGCCATCGAAGGGGATTGCGGTCATGGTGTTATTTCCTCACCCTATTTTTAGCAGGACGACAACCCATAAACCGATCTGAGCGAACGCCAGGGCGGCAATCCATTTGATGAGACGGGATTCCATCTCCCGCATTTCAGATCGCAGATGAATACCGAGCTGACCGATATCGGATTTCGTGGCCAGATCCCGCGCACCGCTGGAGAATACTTCCGACAGTGCCTCGGCTTGTGCTTCGGCCTGCTTCGTCGGCACATCGGCGGCCTTGAGCCGGTTGGCGAATTCGAGTGTGTCGAAGCCGATTGCGGGCATGGCGTGTTTTCCTGTTCGAACCTGCGCGGCGAACTCGAATATGGGGTTAGGGTCAAGCGGCCTTCGAGGTCAACACCATTGTCTCATGGTCGATCTTCCGCAAGGCCATTTGAATATGATTCGTTTCCTTTTCCTCGAAAAATGGCTCTCCGCACTGAGTACACACCCACGCCGGTATTGCCTCCCAGGTAATATGATATCCCTTCCGATCCACGCTAAATGGCGCCACCTTTCTCATCATTCTACCTTTGCAGTGAAAGCATTCCATATTTATTCCTTATTCGGAAGTCGGGTCTGTTCGCTAAAAAAGCAGCTTTGCAAGAATGCCGTCCAGTAAAAAAAACCTGCGCTACCGCCAAACCCGATACCCACTTGATGATTTCCACGCGGGTCTCGGCGGCGGTTTTGGCGATCAGGTTTTCCATGCGTTGCTTGAGACGCTGGATATCCGCCTTGGTGGCCACATCGGCTTCACGCTCTGCCTCCTTGAAGGGCCTTGGCCAGGGATTTGGCCTGTGCCTCCTCGAAGCCCCCCTCTTTGAGGGTTTGGACGAATTTCAGACCATCGAAGGGGATTGCCGCCATCATGGTTATTCCCGTTTTCCGGTTAGAGTTTTATCGCGGATTCAACTTCGAAGTGCAACGGTCAATGAAGTTTTGGTTTTAGAGAA
>CAZQHJ010000109.1:0-7963 GCA_964593225.1 uncultured Thiotrichales bacterium | reverse complement strand
GAAGGCTCCTTTCACTGACTTTCTTTCAGGCTCATTTCTGAAGTGGAAAGAACTATAATATCGAAGTCTGTCGCATCATCGGCAGTCGGCGGTCTCATTCCATCCGGAATTTCAGCCGCTTTCAAGGCCAAAGAAGCGCGCCGTTGAGGCATGAAACCTCCGCCATGTAAATAAAGTATCTCCTAAGGAAATCCCATGCACAGCTCACAGATCCTTCTCGCTACGCTCAAGGAAACCCCTGCGGACGCGGAGGTCGTCAGTCATCAACTCATGCTCCGCGCGGGCCTCATCCGAAAACTCGCCTCGGGCCTGTATTCGTGGCTTCCCCTAGGGCTGCGGGTGCTTCGCAAAGTGGAAGCCATTGTGCGGGAGGAAATGGATCGCATCGGTGCCCAGGAGGTCCTCATGCCCGCCGTGCAACCCGCGGAACTGTGGACCGAATCCGGCCGCTGGGGGGAATTCGGCCCGGAGCTGCTGCGCATCAGGGATCGCCATCAGCGGGATTTCTGTTTCGGGCCGACCCATGAAGAGGTGATCACCGACCTGGTGCGCCGGGAGATCCGGAGCTACAAACAGCTCCCCGCCAGTTTTTACCAGATCCAAACCAAGTTCCGGGACGAGATCCGCCCCCGCTTCGGGGTGATGCGCGCCCGGGAATTCCTCATGAAGGACGCCTATTCCTTCCATTTGGATGCCGATTCCCTGGCCGAGACCTATGACCGGATGCGCGAGGCCTACCGCCGCGTCTTTTCCCGCATCGGATTGGATTTTCGGATCGTGGCCGCCGACAGCGGGGCCATGGGCGGCAGGGCCTCCGAGGAATTTCATGTATTGGCCGATTCCGGGGAGGACGGCATCGCCTTTATCCGTCACGGGGAGGAGAATGGGGACGGTGCCGCCGCCAATGTCGCCACCAATATCGAACTGGTACCGGCCCCGCCGCCGGAGGAACCGCGCCCCGACCCCGCGCAAGACATGCGCATCGTGGACACGCCCGATAAAAATACCATCGCCGAGGTGGCGGCGTTTCTTGATGTCGGCCCCGAGCGTTGCCTCAAAACGTTGGTTGTCCATGGCAAGGACGACACACTGGTGGCCTTGGTGCTGCGGGGGGACCACGAGTTGAACGTGGCCAAGGCCGGCCGATTGCCCCAGGTGGCGAGTCCCGTGCTGTTTGCCGGGGCCGAGGCCATCCAGGCGGCCACCGGGGCGCCCCCCGGCTCCATTGGTCCGGTGGATCTCCCTATCCCCGTCGTGGTGGACCAGGCCGCCGCCGTGGTCGCCGACTTCGTGTGTGGCGCGAACAGCGAAGGGCAACACCGGGTGGGCGTCAACTGGGAACGGGACCTCCCCCTGCCGACGGTAGCGGATCTGCGCAATGTGGTGGATGGGGATCGGAGCCCGGACGGACGAGGAACCCTGGAGATCGCCCGGGGCATCGAGGTGGGTCATATCTTCCAGCTGGGCACCAAATACAGCGAGGCCATGCACGCCGTTTGCCTGATGGAGGGTGGACAGGCAACACCCCTGGTGATGGGGTGCTACGGGATCGGCATCTCCCGGGTGGTGGCCGCCGCCATCGAGCAACACCACGATGAACACGGCATCCGGTGGCCTGTCGCCATCGCCCCTTTCGCCGTTGCCCTGCTGCCCATGAATATGCACAAATCCCTGCGCCTGCGGGATGCGGCGGAAAGACTCTATCAGACATTTCTCGACGCCGGCGCGGAGGTCTTTTTCGATGACCGGGCCATTCGTCCGGGGGTGATGTTCGCCGATGCCGATCTCATCGGCTTTCCCCACCGCGTGGTGCTGGGGGAGCGGGGTCTCGACAAGGGGGTCGTGGAGTACAAGGCCAGGACGGATAAGGAAAGCCGGGAGGTGGCCTTGGAAACGATTGTCGGACTCGTCAAAAATCTTACCGAAGGGCCGAGGGACGGGTAGACCGAACATCCACATGAATTGAAGGCAACCATCCGATTACAAAACCGGGAGTGACTTGTGAGAATCCCAACCCGTTCTCTGAATAACCCTTTCCGCGCGGTGGCGCTGGGGCGTCTCAAAATCCTGGCCGCCGCATCGATGGTCGGGCTTACCCTTGTCATCGGCCTGCCGGCCTCCGCTGCCGATACTTTCATCGTCGTTGCATCCACCACCTCGACACAGAACTCAGGGCTCTACGACCATATCCTGCCCATTTTCCGAAATAAAACCGGTATCGAAGTGCGGGTCGTCGCCGTGGGGACCGGCCAGGCCATTCGCCTGGCCGAACGGGGAGACGCGGATGTATTGTTGGTCCATCACAAGGCCTCGGAAGAGAGATTCGTGGCCGATGGATTCGGCGTCCAGCGCCACCCGGTGATGTATAACGATTTTGTTATCGTCGGCCCCGGGGCCGATCCGGTGGGCGTGAAGGGTGTGACGGATGCGGCCGCGGCCCTCGCCGGGATCGCGGAGGCCAAGACGCCGTTTGCCTCGCGAGGGGATAACAGTGGCACCCACAAGGCAGAGCGAATGTTATGGAAGGCGGCAAAACGGGATGTGGACGCCAACTCCGGCGCCTGGTATCGGGAAACCGGCTCCGGTATGGGGACGACCCTCAATACGGCCTCGGGAATGGGGGCCTACACGCTGACCGATCGCGGCACTTGGCTCAATTTCAAGAACCGCGGCGACTTGGTAATCCTGGTGGAGGGGGACCCGCGGCTACACAACGAATATGGCGCCATCCTGGTGAACCCGGACAAACATCCCCACGTGAAAGAAGAAGCGGGTCAGTCCTTCATCGACTGGCTGATTTCGAAGGGGGGTCGGGACGCCATCACGAATTATCGGATCCATGGGGAGCAGTTATTCTTCGTGAAGTAGGGGCGATGCATCGATGCGAGGAGGGATTTGGCCATGGCTACCGTGGCCATGGCGGGACCGGGGAATAAGCAAAATCCCCGGCGGGACCGGGGATCTTCGTTCGTGATTTTTATTTACTTGCCAACCACCCGGCAAGTTTCTTGATTTCATCGTCCGTCAGCCCGGCAACGATGCCCTTCATGGCGACCGATTGGCCGTTGGAACGCGCGCCACTCTTGATGTCCTTTATCTGCTGTTCGATGTAGGCGGCATTCTGCCCGGCGATCTTGGGATAGTTGGGCATTATCGGGGCCTTGCCCTCGGCGCCATGGCAACCCTCACACCCTTTGGCTTTATACAACGCCCCATCGGCCATGGCGGTACCACTGATTCCGACAGCCAGCGCGGCGCTGGCCGCAAATATGGTGAATTTACGCATTTTTCTCTCATCCTCGTAGAAATTAAATAAACGGTTTTCCGGCTGAACTTCCTCTGCCCCGGAATCATTTTGTTTCTCTTAACAAAGTATATTAACTTATGATCATATTTCAACAACGATCTCGCGCCGCAAAATCCTCGCCCGGATAGGGCCGAAATGGAAAATGATAAAGAGCCGAAGGTAATCGCCCAAGGTAATCGATGTGGGAACTTTGTTTTTCCAACAAATCAACTATGGTACCTTACAGGCTTCATGCGAAGCGAAATCCTTGTGGCCGCCAATCAGGACGTTCATGATGCCTCAGAAAACACGACTACCCCGCGCCACGAATACATGGCCGGGCAACCGGCAACACCCTATCGATGCTCAGGGAGGCCATCATCGAAGGGGGTTGCGGCGCGCGGCGCGACATCCCCTGCCGACAATCGCCTATGGATTGTTTGCCTTGCTTTTCTCCGCCCATTTACCCGCGCAATCCGAGGATAAGGAATTGCAACCGCTCCCGGAACCGCCACCGCTTCCCCCAAGGGTAGAAAGTGGCGAGGTTATGGAACCCAACGTGACGATTGTTCAGGGAAAGCAACATACGATACACGAGTATCGCGTCAACGGTCGGCTTTACGCCATCAAGATTGTCCCCAAAAACGCACCGCCTTATTACTTGATCGACACCGATGGCGATGGGACCTTGGATCACCGAGGAGGACTGAGCGGCGATCTCATCGTTCCACAGTGGGTGTTGTTCAGTTGGTAGCGGTGGCCGGTTCAGTCCAATACCTTATCTCGCACGGTGGTCCTTCCACCACCAGGGTGGCGATGTAATCCTCCCCCGGCGCCAAGGCCCGCATCATCCAGCGAGTCGCGTTTTGGGGGTCGTCGCGGGTCGCTAGGAGACGCGCCGCGGACCCTGGCGCCAAGGTGACTTCGAACTGATCTAACGGGATTGACAAACCTTTTCCCCGTGCCTTAATGTAGGCCTCTTTACGGGTCCAGCCATTGAAAAATGCCGTTTTCCTAAGGGGCGCGGGCAATCCCAGAAAGGTCTCCACTTCCCCCGGAGAGAAAAAGCGTTTGGCGATTTGCTCGCCATCCTCGATACCGCGCCGCACCCATTCGATATCTATCCCCACTTCCCGGTTGTGGGTAAAGGCATATAAAGCCATTTCCCCGGAATGGGAGAGGTTGAACCTGAGGGAGGTGTCGAGGAAAGGTTTGCCGTATGGGTTGTACAGAAAACGGATATCTCCCGGCGATTCCCCTAGATAGCCACCGAGCAACCTTCTCAAGGTCCCCCGGGCGACGGTAAAATGTCGTCGGTGCTCGGGGAAGTGGAAGCGGTTTGCCTTGCGCAATTCCTCCTCGGTGAGAAAGGCCCGTAATCCTTCTACCTCCGCCTCCGGAAGATTCAACCGGGCGCGCCAAACATGGACTTGGTCCTCCGGCAACATAAAATCATCGGGGGGCGTTCGCCAGAGGGGATTGGATGACATGGAAGGCCTTTCGTTTTTTGTAACCATTCGCATCGGGCAAAATGATGGCGGAATTCTTTCATATGGGTGGCTATGGCGTCTACGTGTGGAGCGCCTATGGCCTTGCATTGGTTATTTTTCTGATAAATCTCATTCAAGCAAGGTTTTGTCAACGACGGATCGAGAAAACCCTGGCTCGTCATTCTTCATTGATCAGCCCTGACGATCAATGAAGCGGGGCCATGGGATTTCCGCGCGGCGAAATCGAGATATCCGAAATTCCAGCGATAAAACACCATGAAACGTCAATCCCGTCACCAGTTATTCATTGTGATAGCCGTCGTCGTGGGCATCAGTGCGGCGGCATGGCTGGTATTCAGCGCCTTCCAGGACAACATGCGCTATTTTGTCAGCCCCAGCGAGATCCATGCCGGGCTTGCGCCGGAAGACCACACATTGCGCGTTGGCGGTCTGGTGGTCGCGGGCAGCGTGCATCGTCCCGGTGAAAACGAAGGACTGACCGTAGAGTTCGAACTCACCGACAACGCAGAGCGTATATCGGTTGCATACACGGGGATTTTGCCGGATCTCTTTCGCGAGGGACAAGGCATCGTCGCCACGGGTCGGCTCCGACCCGATGGCGTGTTTGCCGCCCGGGAGGTGCTGGCCAAGCACGATGAGAACTATATGCCCCGAGAGGTACAGGCCGCACTGGATAAGGCGGAAGATGCCGCGGGCGTGGGAAAGGCCCTAAGGGAATCGGCGGGTGGCTCCTTGTAAGAGTGTGTGTCTTAAAATTCCCGGTCGTAACCGAGGCGGCCGCCGAATGGCAACTAAACCGCGCTGCACAAGGCATGCTTTAGGGTACATAAGGGCCTGGATGATCCTCCCAAGGACCCAATCGTCATAGCCATGGATCCACGGGGTTTCCATCAGCCCCGAAGCGTCAGGGACGCGACCCAACCCATCATCCATAGGGCCAAAGGCGTTATTTCTCGTGCCTTATTCGCCCCATATCCGTTCCTATCGACATCACATAGGGCCCTATCTAATCGCACATGAGGCACAACCAGTCTCATATAGGGGCTAATCTATCGGCCATAAGACCACATCCATAGCAGGTGAAGCCTCCATGCATCCCATATTGGGCCAAACCAAAGATAGATAGGGTCGTATATACCTTGCAAAAGAAAGTATATATATCGCAATTATCCTATGGCCCTGCGTAGCAGGGCCATAGGATTCCATACGGCAAAATCATTATGTCTCTTACCCCACAATCCGCCTTGAACATCGCCAAGGTCCTTGGCGAAGCGCTCCCCTACATCCAACGTTTTGCCGGAAAAACCATGGTGGTCAAGTACGGCGGCAATGCCATGGTGGACGACCGCTTAAAATACAGCTTTGCGCGGGATATGGTGTTGATGAAACTGGTGGGCATGAACCCCGTGGTCGTGCACGGCGGCGGGCCACAGATCGGGGATCTCCTGACCCGGCTCGGGAAAGAAAGTCGGTTCGTCGATGGGATGCGCGTGACCGACAGCGAGACCATGGATGTGGTGGAGATGGTGCTGGGCGGTCTCGTCAACAAGGAAATCGTTACCCTCATCAACCGATGTGGCGGCAAGGCCGTGGGTCTTACAGGGAAGGACGGCAATCTGATTCATGCCCGCAAATTGATTGCCACCCAGGGGGGGCCGGAACTTGCCGCCTCGGAGATCATCGACCTCGGTCACGTGGGCGAGGTGGAAAGTATCGATACCGCCGTGATTCACATGCTGGTGGGTGGGGATTTCATCCCCATCGTCGCCCCCATTGGGGTTGGAGATAACGGACATTCCTACAACATCAATGCGGATTTGGTGGCGGGCAAGCTTGCCCAGGCGCTCACCGCGGAAAAACTCATCCTCCTGACCAATACGGGGGGGCTTTTGGATTCCGAAGGCGAGGTGCTGACCGGCCTCGGCGCCCGAGAGGTAGCGGAACTCATCGAGAACGGTACGATTCACGGCGGCATGTTACCGAAGATCCGTTCCGCGTTGGACGCCGTACAATCCGGCGTCGGAAGCGCCCATATCATCGACGGTCGAGTGGAACACGCCGTGCTACTTGAAATCTTCACCACCGAAGGGGTTGGTACGCTGATCCGTCAGCGCATCGGTAAAGCGAAATAGCGCGGAAATCATGACCCGACCCCTATCATTTTCTCTGCAAGGAATTCCGCGCCACAGGGTTTTTGCAGAGAAGACTATCGGCATACCGGGCAATCGGGGTCCTTGCGCAGTCTCATGGTTCGCAATTCCATGCCAAAGGCGTCGAGGAAAATCACACGCCCGGTGAGATCGGTTCCCGTGTTGGTCAGGATCTTGAGCGTTTCCGTGGCCTGAATGCTGCCGATAATGCCAAGTAAAGGCGATAACACACCCACCTGGGCGCAGGTCTCTCCCTCTTCGATCTCATCGCTGTACAAACAACGATAACAAGGACTATCCCCACGGCGGGCATCGAAGACCGTCACCTGACCTTCCATACGAATAGCGGCCCCGGATACTAGGGGCGTTTTGGTCTGGAAACAGGCGCGGTTCAGCTCGAATCGGCTCTCGAAATTGTCCGTGGCATCGACAACCACGTTGGCCCGGGATACCTCCGAAAACAGTTCTTCTTCGTCCAGTGCCCGCGCCAACGCGGTGATCCGAATGTTGGGATTCAGCGCAACCAGGTGGTCCCGCGCGGACTCTACCTTGTGGCGGGCGAGATCACCGCTGGTGTGGACCACTTGGCGCTGGAGATTGGAGACCTCCACCCGATCGAAATCGACCAACACCAAATGCCCGACACCGGAAGCCGCCAGATAGATTGAAATGGGGGAACCAAGCCCGCCGATTCCGACGATCAAGACCCGTGCGTTCAACAGCCGACGTTGGCCTTCTTCGCCGAATCGTGAGAGTGCGATATGGCGGCTGTAGCGGATGCGTTGGTTTTCGGATAAGGACATTTCGAGGCTGTGTGAAAGCGTTGTACGGACTATTAAGTACTGCTTTGTATGTAGTAGTTCAGACTCGATCGGACAGTTACCGGTTTTGGCAGTGAAAGTGTCAGCTCGGATTCAGCCCATAAATTTCTCCTCCCAAATTTGTTTCCCGTCTTCCAACGTGACTAGTGGTTCGTCAATCTGATAATTTAGGATACTGGAGTTTGTTTACATGCC
>CAZQHJ010000108.1:0-7986 GCA_964593225.1 uncultured Thiotrichales bacterium | reverse complement strand
GGCAACAAAATACGTCAATGGCAATTGGAAAACAGTTTCATTCGGTTGCCCTGAGTCCGTGGCTTGGGGGCGGGTAGCCCGAATAGGACTAAAGTAAACTATCTTTGGTGTGACGTGCACGAAAAACGAGAAACCCACGGGCCGTCGAAGGCCTATCCCAGGCCCTTGCCCAGACTCATCCTGGCCGTGCTGCCCGCGGTGCTGCTCACGGCCTGCGCCATGATGCCGAAACTCCCCTGGCTGACAGGGGCGGACATCGATCCCGCATGGCGAGTGCAAAGCGACCGCCTTCGGAACATCCGCGCCTGGTCCGTCACCGGAAGGATCGCCCTCCATGCCGAGGACGAGGCCTGGCACGCCAGAATGCACTGGCGACAACAGGCCGACGACTACCGGATACGCTTCAATGCCCCCCTTGCCGCCGGGGCGGCCGAGATCACGGGGGGCCCGGACGGGGTCACCCTGCGGACCACCGATGGCCGAAACCTTTCCGCGCCCGATCCGGAATCGTTGCTCTCCCATGTCATGGGTTGGTCTATCCCCGTCAGCGGTCTGCGCTACTGGATATTGGGACGCCCCGAGGCCGACACGCCCATTGCCAGGTTGAAGGTGGATACGGAAGGGAGACTGATACGGCTGGAACAGTCCGGCTGGGCGATCCGATACCTGGACTACCGGGGTGTGGAAGGCTTTCAGTTGCCCGCCGGGCTGATACTGGAAAACCCCCACCTCACGGCCCGTATCCGCATCGGCGGATGGACGTTGACGCCGGATCGATCGGATGAGGCGGCGGATGAAGGGAATGCCCCCGATAAGGGCGCCGGGATACGGACCGGGACAATGGACACCACTTTGTCCGTGGAGCCCGCGACCCGGAAGGGAGAGCCCGACCCGAAAGAGGGATCGGCCCCGGAAGAAAAGCCAACGGACGCCAAGTGCAAGAAAACGGGGCCGATGCGATCGGTCCCGCTGTTCGGCGCGGTTTGGGACAAGTTTTTTTGCAACTGATCCCGCTGGATGAACCGCGCGCTATTTCATAGGGGAGGCAACGAAACCTGGGCGGCCTGACTCGAAACGGGCATAGGGCATCAAACCGCAACCAGCCGAAAGGTCTCCTTTTCCCAGATCAAGGTATTGTCGTTACCTTGTTCATACCAGTCGCCAAGGGCGATCCGGGTTGCGGGCCATCCCGCCGCCGATAGTGCTACCCTATGAATACCCGGCCGGTGGGTATGCCCGTGGATCAGGTATTGCACGTTGTGGTCCAGCATCATCCGCTTCACGGCGTCTTGGTTGACATCCATGATGTATGCAGGCTTTCCCTGCACGGCTTCGTTGGACGCCCCTTGCAGAAGAGCCGCTTTCATGATGCGCTGCTTCATGGGGAGGGCGAGGAAGAGATTCTGTTGTTCCGGGTCGCGAACCTGACGACGGTATGCCTGATAGGCCACATCGTCCGTACACAAGATGTCGCCATGGCTCACCAATACGCTCGTCCCGGATAAATCGATGACACAAGGATCCGGCAACAATCGGCAGCCCGTTCGTTTCTCGAATCCCACCCCCAACAGAAAATCGTGGTTCCCATGTAATACGCCAACCGGAATCCCCCGCTCCGTGATGCGTTTGAGCGCATCGAGCACAAACAAATGAGGGAACCTTGTGTCGTCATCGCCCAGCCACAGATCGAACAGGTCCCCCAAAATATAGAGTGCGTCGGCGCCACGGGCGCCACTGTCCAGAAAAGATAAAAAGGCGTCTGTCGCCTCTTCCCGGGTTTCACTCAGATGGACATCGGAAATAAAGAAGGTTGCCATTTGTTCCGGATTCTCGTGATAAGTGGCGATGGAGGGGCCGGGTGGCGCGCCGGAATTATTTTATATTCCCAAAGGGAAAGAAAGACATGGGCGCGGCCATGGTGGAGGTGTTTTTACCCATGAGTCCCACGTTGCCGGCCATGTAGCCCATATTGCCCCCCATGTAACCCATGGTCATTTCGATGCCGGCCATGCGGGTGTCCATTCGCGTCATGGTCCCATTGATTGCGCCCATATCCGTGCTCATAGTCCCGACATTCTTGTTCATGGCGTGCATGTCGTCTGCCATCAAGGTCATTTGGTTGCTCATATTTTTCATGTGGCTATCCATATTCTCCATATGTGTCATATGCTCCATGTGTCCCAACATTGTCTTCATTTCGCCATGCGCCTGGTCGAGGACGTCATGCATCTTGTGGAGGACGAATATGATCCCACCGAGTGCGACCAGTGCCAGAATAACCGATCCGAACAACTCGTAGCGCCGATATTTGAGCTCTTTTTTCATCAACGCCTCGCGTTGATCGGAGTCCTCATGGATTTTTTGCAAAAGTTCCGTGATTTTGGTCAGAACCTGATCCTGTGTCGTAACTGTTTCCGGCATGGTGATTGTATCTTCTACTCGATCGTTACCCTTTCCAGGACCACATCCTTCACGGGGACATCACCATGACCGTGGGCGCTGCCGGTGGAAACCTGATTGATGGCATCGAGCACCGACTCCCCCTCTGTCAGTTTCCCGAACACGCAGTAGCCCCAACCATCCGGGGTAGACGATTTGTAGTCGAGAAAATCGTTGTCATTGGCGTTGATAAAAAACTGGGCACTCGCCGAATGGGGATCCGACGTCCGCGCCATGGCGATGGTTCCTTTCTTATTGCGCAGACCGTTATCCGCCTCATTCCGGATGGCCCCGGCAGTCTCCTTCTCCACCATGCCCGGTTCGAAGCCCCCCCCCTGGATCATGAAGCCCGGGATGACCCGATGAAAGATCGTGCCATCATAGAACCCCTTTCGAGCGTACCCTAAAAAATTGGCGACGGTCTCCGAGGCCTTTTGCTCATCGAGTAAAAGGGTCATGTTTCCGAGGCTGGTTTCCAGGCGTACGGTGGTTTCTTTCATATTTTGCATGGTTTTATTCCTTACTTTCGGAGTGTTGGATGTTTTCTCTTCATCGAGAGAAGACAAAATGCCACCCGGTCCGGTGGATAGACGGATCCGGGAGGGTTGCTGATCGAATACCTGGAGGACCTTGGCACCCGGGAGCTGCCCATTGGGTTGGGCCATACCGGTAGAGCACCACAGGACAAGGATGAAAAACAAAAAATAACGGGAATCCGGTTTTTTGATGGCGACCTCCTTCCCCCCTCTCGCGGAAGCGGCAACGGGAGAATTAAAGACACTCGATTAAGACTGACGCAAGAGGGAACGCCAACCTGAGTTCCGGATAAAGGACTCGACTAAAGTGGGGTACCTCTTGACGCCGAACCGTGGCACAGTTCGGTTATATAATGAAGTACGTTAAAGATGAGTACAACAGAACCTTGGGGGGTGTGAACCAAAGTGCGGTTGTCGGTCCGGTTGGGGCCGAATTCGGGTCGGGAACATAGATTCCATGCATCCCCACGTGGAACCTGGGAACGGGACAGACTTTTAGAAGCTGTTTGGAAATTCGCGTCGTAGAGGCGGTGCCCCGATTGTGACTCCCGCAAGGCGCGATGGGGGCGAAGATAAGGATTGTAGTGGACGACACGACGCCCCTGCACATAACGAACCTTGCCTCCTTCGCAACGCGGCAGGGCGCGATTCGGGCGCCGCCGCGGTAGATTGCGAATTTCCAAACAGCTTCTTAGGGTCTCCGGCGCGTGGGAACGAGACAAAACTTCCCTTGTAAACCGCCCCCTTCATCACAGCACCGCCGCCACCGTATTGCTCCCCTCCCCCTGGCCGGCCTTGTTCACGGCCACCACCCGGTACTCCAGCGCCTTCCCGCGTTCCTGGGCCTCCAGGGTGACCTCGGTCCCCAGGGCCGTCTTCACCAGATGCCAGTCGTCCTCGCCCTTCTCCCGGCACTCGACGCAATAGTGCGCCACCTTCCCGCCATCGGGCGGTTTCCGCCAGTTCAGGGTGATCCAGTCATCCCCCTGCTCCGTGGCCTTCAGGTTGCCCACCTGACCCGGCGCCTCCAGGGGGGTCGGCGGCCGACGTCCGCCCCAGCCGATCATGCTGAGCTTCGCGTCGTCGTCACCGACGGTGTTTTCCGCATAACGCAGGTTGCGCTTGACCCAGTCGGTGAGATCCGTCATGGCCGCTTCCTTGGCGTCGAAGGCCTGCTTGAGCTCCGACTGGAGGGCCACCACGTCTTCCTTGGCCTTCTCGCAGGCGTCGATTTTTCCCTCTAAATCCAGGGGTCCCATGGGCGGCGAGGGATAGGTGGGGCTGTTGTCGGTGAGGCCCCGGACCATATTCTTGGCCAGTTCCAAGATACCGGGTTCGTCGTCCGGAAAGTTCGCCATGGTGATTTCCTCTCTGTTCGTGTTGTTTTTCAGGTTGTTATCGATTGCGGCACTGGTGCGGTTTCGGTATGTTAGGCGGGTCGGCACCCCCCGTCAATTCCGGCCCGGCCCGGTCGGGTCGAGCCAAAACCCGACCGGGTCGAGGCAAAAACCGATCGGGGCGACCCAAGACCCGCTTGGGGCGAGACTCAGCCCGATCGGGGGAAGGCTCGGCCCGAGCGGGTTCCTTAAAACGGGCGTATTTTCTTGCTGGGGGAGGGATGTATTCTTCTTTCCTACAGGCGTTCCTTCCTACAGGCGCCGCCGGGAGCGCCGCTTTCCCGGGCGGCATGGGAAATCCCGCGCGGCAAGGGCGCGCGTGGGAATTTCGATCCCTTTGCAACGACGTCGCCAAATCAAACGATCATAATCGACCGGAACCTGTACCGATGGACATCGAACTCACCGAACCGGAAAAAATCCGGGTTCCCGGAGGCGGAGATTCGGGAGTTGGTATAGTCAGCTGGTGGTCGCTTTGCGCGAACCGCATCGGATATGATCTCGTCCGACCTTGGTTTGGACGATGACACCTAACACATAAAGCCATGCAGATAAAGCACGGGAGAGAAAACCGATGACGCAAGATGTAAAAAAAGATGTGATATTCATGTCATTCTCGCAACCTCATACGCAAAGGGTTGGAGCTTTATTCAGAAACATTTTGGAGCGGATTTATGACAGGAAAGATGTAGAGGTATTTCTGTCTTCGAAATCGCTTGCCCCTGGTGATAACTTCAGGGACGAAATTGTTCGTTACCTTGGCATGGCCAGATGTGGCATCAGCATTCTATCCCCGGAGAACAGACTGGCTTCACCCTGGCTGATGTATGAGGCCGGCGCATTGGCCATTAAAGCACAGGAAAATGGCGGGAAACTGTTGCCATTTCTGTTTTGCAGAGACAAAAACGAGGTGGAATCACCTCTTACGGTAATACAATTTTCTGACTACCAACCGGATGACGACAAAAATAACCAGGAATCAGTAATCAAATATTTCCAAGCCGTCGACGGAACACTGACTGAAAACAATCGGGTAGGTAATGCAAGCGTTGCAACTTTTATCACGGATAACTGGAAGAGAGAACTTTCCGAAGAGCTCGAATCGATTGCAAGTAACATGAGCTATTTTAGCTCTTCCTCGTATGGTGAGAAACAAGGCAGGTCAGGAATCAACGATTCCCTATCCCTACGTTCGGCCGAGACCTTTTTTCAGGAGGATATCAGGCTGCTCGATAGCTTCTCGCCGGAGACTCCGGGGGATATCGAACATCAATTCGAAGAAATCGTAAGAACACGAATTCCGAGAGAATGGTTGAAAAGAAACGATGAAGATATAGCGCGCAATGAGCATAGAGTATTGGTCAACGATACACGCTTTTCCACATTCGTCTCCTTTACCGACGGCAAACGAATCGTTCTTTTTGATCGCGCCAAAGATAGGCCAAACGTCAACGTCCTCAACGAAAGATTCGATGTCTTCGGATCGGTTCAGTTCGAGAACAGAACCATCAAAAACAAAATCAAGAACAAGGAATTTCTTGATTCGCCCATCATAAGAGTCGAGGAAATCCCCGGCGTTGCCATAGAAAACAATCGGAACAAAAGAGACCCGAAGATAACCGAAACTGTCGTCATGTTGGGTGTTTGTGTGTATCTCGAACCGAAGCATCTCGATTTGGCGGCAAAGGATACTGTCAATGGAGAAATCGGCATCTATGATCTACGTAAGCTATTCGATCTGAAAAGGGAATCCCTGACATCGAAGGCAACACTCAGCATTGGCCATTCCTTGGGCAAAATGGAGTGACTTCTTCATAACGAGTCGCGTGAAATGAATGATCTCCTGTTGTTCGCTTCCGTAATCCTCGTCGGTTTTCTCCTGAACAGGAAAAACCCAGGTCTGGTCGATACCCATAAAGACACCCTCCACAAACTGGCCTGGTACAATCTACTGCTGGTAGCGCTATTTCAGTTCTGGGAAAACGGGCTCGATGCATCCGGCTTGGTTCTGATCGGCGTGGGATTCCTGCTGCATCTCTTCCCTGTATCCCTGGCGGTTCTCTTGAACCGGAAAGGGTTCGAATTCAGCAAATACCTGCTGGCGTACTCGACATTTGGCGGAGGCAACAGAGGCGTTTTGGCGCTGGCGCTTTTATCGCCCACTTTGCTCCCGGAGTTCTTTATTTTGGATGTTGGAATTTTCCTGTCCTTGTTGCTGATTTATCCCATTGCCGCTCAGTCTTTCGACAACAATAAAAACAGCGCTACCTATTCCTTTGATTATAAGCTTCTCTTACCCGTGTTCATCACATCGGGCCTCATACTGCTTGGCGTAGCGCTCAACACACTGGCGACCGATGATATTCCCCAGCAGATCTTTCCATTCTTGAAAAAATCCCTATTGGTGATCGTCTCGCTTTATTTGGGTATCAATTTGACATTCAAGGGCATATCCATAAAAGAAGAAGTCGCGAAGATTTTTGTCACCAGATTGCTCGGCGTATTCCTGCCTGTGACGATCATCAGCTATTTTGTATTCAGTAGTGATTTCACGGTAACGGTTCTGACTCTTATTACATTGGCGACTTTTCTGCCTGTAAGTTCACTGGCTCCCCAACTGACGCCAAATGGCGTACTGCGGGAATGGATAACAGTACAGGTGCTAATCAGCTCAGGACTGTATGTTATCGTGTTGTCGATCATTGCCTTGATAAAATTCATTTATACTTCGCACGGGCCATTTGTTTAATTTCCGAAACAGCCGAAACGCCGGATTGCATCCGAGATAACTCTTATCATTAAATGTGTTATAGACACAGATACTATCGGCGCTTGTTCTAGGGAAAGTTCAAAATCCTGACGTTAAAAGCCTAACTTCGGGCCAGATACATAACGACTCAATTCCAACCCTACCCGCAATAACCGCCAAAACCATTACCATTCCTCGTATGGGGTCGAAGCGATGCAAGCCCCCAGCATTTGCTCGTCCCTAACGTCCCGAGACTTTGAAAGTATTCGCTTTTTCGCCACATGGCTACCCTGCCAGTGCTCAGTGGACGGGAAGTTATCAAATTCTTCGAGTCCCTTGGATGGAAGGTTGCGCGACAACGGGGAAGCCACATTATCCTGATCAAGGAGAATCATCCGGCTACACTCTCCGTACCTGATCATGGGGAACCTTGCCAAGGGTACCTTGCGGCGCCTTATTCGGGCGGCGGATCTGACAGTCGAGGAGTTTGTCACTCCTCGCCACGAATCGAATAAGACGTCCCGAGCCTATCCGGAACGATAAGAACGGCGGGCGTGGCTGGGGTCGAAGCGCCTGCCGCGGGCAGACGCGAACCCCCGGCTTGAGACCTGCTCAATCACACGACGGACGGGATAGTCGGCATTCATCAAAATGGCGAAATCCATGCGCATCTACCTGGATAACTGCTGTTTCAACAGACCATTCCATGACCAATCGTCTCTTACCATACGGCTTGAAACAGAGGCAAAACCGGAGATTCAGGAAAAGATCGAATCCGGTGTTTTTGCGTTGGGTTGGTCATATCCGCTCCAGGGCAACCGAATGAAACTGTTTTCCAATTGTCATTGACGTATTTTGTTGCCGG